>JAQXLU010000001.1 GCA_029012285.1 Clostridiales bacterium
ATGCTGCCCACTACCGATTCCCAGGCCTTCCGCGATCTGCTCCATCAGCAGGTCGAAAAGCGCCGTACCTTCGCCATCATCTCCCACCCCGACGCGGGCCAAACCACCCTCACCGAAAAACTCCTGCTCTATGGCGGCGCCATCCGCTCCGCAGGCAGCGTCAAAGCCCGTAAATCCGACAAGCATGCCACCTCCGACTGGATGGAAATCGAGAAGCAGCGCGGCATTTCCGTCACCTCCTCCGCCATGCAGTTTGAGTATAAGCCCCAAAGGGTGCAGCCCTTCCCCGGCTCAGGCGAGGACCCCGTGCCCATCCCCGAGGAGGGCTTCCGCATCAATATCCTGGATACCCCCGGCCACCAGGACTTCTCCGAGGATACCTACCGCGTGCTGGTGGCGGCGGACGCAGCCGTCATGCTCATCGACGCGGCCAAGGGTGTGGAGGCACAGACCATCAAGCTGTTCAAGGTCTGCAGGATGCGCAACATCCCCATCTTCACCTTCGTCAACAAGATGGACCGCGCCGCCAAGGATCCCTTCGCCCTGATGGAGGAGCTGGAGCAGGTGCTGGGCATCCGTTCCTGCCCCATCAACTGGCCCATTGGCGTGGATGGCGACTTCCAGGGCGTGTTCCACCGGGATACCCAAACCATCACCCTTTATTCCGGTGGCGACCATGGCGCCAAGCGCGTGGATGAACTGGAAATCTCCCTGGAGGACGAGGCATTGCCCCATGTGCTGGATCAGCACTACATCGACCGGCTGCAGGAGGAAATTCTGCTGCTGGACGAGGCGGGCGATCCCTTCGACCTGGACAAGGTGCGCAGGGGCGAATTGACCCCCATGTTCTTCGGCTCAGCCGTGACCAACTTCGGCGTAGAGCCCTTCCTGGATCGCTTCCTCCAGTACACCAACCCGCCGTTGCCCCGCAAGTCCGACGCGGGGGAAATCGGCCCGGAAAGCCCCTACTTCTCCGGCTTCATCTTCAAGATTCAGGCCAACATGAACCCCGCCCACCGCGACCGGCTGGCGTTCATGCGCATCGTGTCCGGCGCGTTTGAAAAGGGCATGGAGGTCTGGCATTCCGGCACGAACAAGCCGGTGGCGCTCAAGCAGCCCCAGCAGTTCATGGCCGATGCCCGCGAGGCCGTCGAGGAAGCCTGGGCAGGCGACATCATCGGCCTGTTCGACCCCGGCATTTACCAGCTGGGCGACACGCTTTCCACCGGCCCCAAGATCCACTACGAGAACATCCCGGTCTTTGCCCCGGAGCATTTCAGCCGTGTCCGCCCCCTGGACAGCATGAAGCGCAAGCAGTTCCAGAAGGGCATCACCCAGCTGGCAGAGGAGGGCGCGATTCAGACCTTCATCCGCACCGAAACCGGCCGGGAGGAATTCATGGTCGGCGTGGTTGGCGTTTTGCAGTTCGAGGTGCTGGAGCACCGCCTCAAAACCGAGTACCAGGTCGAGATCGTCATGGAATCCATGCCCTTCCGCTTTGTCCGCTGGGTGGTCAAGTCCCCCAAGGAGATCGACAAGCTGAAATTGACCTCCACCTCCGGCCGCGCCAAGGACAGCCGCGAGCGCGATGTGCTCCTGTTTGAAAACGAGTGGTCCATCCGCCTGGCCTGCGAGAACAACGAGGGGCTCGAATTGGCGGAAACCGCCAACAGGCTGTAAGATGAGCGGGAGAGAACGCCTTGCGAGCGGTGACGGTAAACCTGCTTGCTGACTTAAGAAGTTCGTCCCGCGTTCTCCCTCAGTCGCCTAAACGGCGACAGCTCCCTCCCGGAGGGAGCCTAAGATACTGTACCGCACAGCCCAAACAAGGCGACCAGCCAAAAGGCTCCCTCCTTGAGGGAGCTGGCAGCGGGCTTGTCCCGCTGACTGAGGGAGTTCGTCCCCTCGCTCCCGCGTTCTCCCTCAGTCGCCTGACGGCGACAGCTCCCTCCCGGAGGGAGCCTCAGATACCGCGCTACCAACCGCTGCAAGGAATCCGGCCAAAAGGCTCCCTCCCCGAGGGAGCTGGCTCCGCGCAAGCGGAGACTGAGGGAGTGTCCCCCCGCATCCACCCCAAACCGATTATATAGGAGATGCATACATCCATGATCCGCGAAGACATTCGCAACATTGCCATCATTGCCCACGTTGACCACGGCAAGACCACCCTGGTCGACCAGATGCTCAAGCAGGGCGGCGCTTATCACGAGAATCAGCAGACCGTTGACCGCGTGATGGACTCCGGCGACATCGAGCGCGAGCGCGGCATCACCATCCTGGCCAAGAACACCGCCGTACACTACGGCGGCACCAAGATCAACATTGTCGATACCCCCGGCCATGCGGACTTCGGCGGCGAGGTGGAGCGCGTCCTCAAAATGGTGGACGGCGTGCTGCTGCTGGTGGACTCCTTCGAAGGCCCCATGCCCCAGACCCGCTTCGTCCTCAAAAAGGCCCTCGACCTGAAGCTGAAGGTGCTGATCGTCATCAACAAGATCGACCGCCCTGACCAGCGCTGCGAGGAGGTCACCGGCGAAATCCTTGATTTACTGATCGACCTGGACGCGGACGAAAGCACCCTCGATAACCCCATCCTGTACGTATCCGCCCGCAAGGGAACCGCTACATTGGACCTGGCCACCCCCGGCACGGATTTGAAGCCCCTCTTCGACGCCATTTTGAAATACATCCCCGCCCCCGAGGGCGATCCCGAGGGCCCCGCCCAGGTGCTCATCTCCACCATCGACTACTCCGAGTATGTGGGCCGCATTGGCGTGGGCCGCGTGGTGCGCGGCAAGTTCCGCCAGGGCATGAACGTGGTGCACACCAACCTGGAAACCGGCGTGACCTCCCCCCAGTGGCGCTTGGGCAACCTCTACACCTACGACGCCCTGCGCCGCGTGGACGCCGAGGAGGTCTCCATGGGCGACATCGTGGCCCTGTCCGGCGCGGAGAACATCTCCATCGGCGATACCGTCTGCGCGCCCGAGTGCATCGAGGGTCTGCCCTTCGTGAAAATTTCCGAGCCCACCGTCACCATGACCTTCCAGGTCAACGACTCCCCCTTCGCAGGCCGCGAGGGGCAATACGTCACCAGCCGCCACCTGCGCGCCCGGCTGATGCGCGAATTGCAGACCGACGTGTCCCTGCGCGTCAACGACACCGACACCACCGACGCCTTCGAGGTCTGCGGGCGCGGCGAATTGCACCTGTCCATCCTCATTGAAAACATGCGCCGCCAAGGCTATGAGTTCGCCGTTTCCAAGCCCCAGGTCATCTACAAGATGATCGACGGCGTGAAGTGCGAGCCCATCGAGCGCCTGGTGGTGGATACCCCCCAGGCCAGCGCCGGTGCGGTGATCGAGAAGATCGGCCGCCGCCGTGGTGTGCTGGAATCCATGACCGGCCTGGATCGCGTCCGCCTGGAGTTTCTCGTGCCGTCCCGCGGCCTGTTCGGCTACCGCAGCGAATTCATGACCGACACCCGCGGCGAGGGCATCATGTCCAGCGTCTTTGAGAAGTACGAGCCCGTCAAGGGCGACATCCCCCACCGCTCCGTCGGCGCGATGATCTGCTTCGAGACCGGCACCTCCACCTCCTACGGCCTCTTCTACGCCCAGGAGCGCGGCACGCTCTTCATCGGCGCTGGCCAGGAGGTCTACATGGGCATGATCTGCGGCCAGAACGCCCACAACATGGATTTGGCCGTCAACGTCTGCAAGCAAAAGCATGTCACCAACATGCGCAACGCCTCCGCCTCCGAGGACGCCATGCGCCTGATCTCCGTCCACCCCCTCTCCCTGGAGGAATGCCTGGAGTTCATCGACGACGACGAACTGCTGGAAATCACCCCCAAGAACCTGCGCATGCGCAAGAAGATCCTTGACCATCAGCTGCGCGCCAAGGCCCGCAAGCCTGAAATGAGGTAATGCAAGCGGCCCTCTCCGGCATGGGGAGGGCTCCTTTGGGGTGGCTTGGCTGTTTCGCGAAAGACGCATGGAGCTTTTGCACCTGCGGGCGCGGAGCAGAGACGCTGCCCCTGTACCCCGGCAGGGTCTCCGCGGCCCTGCACCCCGCAAGGGGCATCACGCAGATGCGGTTGCCCAGTGGGCAGTTGCCGAAGGCAAGGCATCAAGTGATGTTGAATAGCCCCTTGACCCTTTTGGGCTTCGCCGGGTTGTTGTTGGTTGATATATCATTGGGTTTTAACCCTCAAAGGAGCATTCCATGGCTACATTGAATCGCGTTCGCGTTTGCACCCTGGGCACCCAGGAGGACATGATCCGCCTCTGCCGTATCCTGCTCGATCACTGCCAATGGTTCGACGAGCCCGAAAACGATAAGCCCGACCTGTCCCTTGACCAGCTGCTCGCCCTCATCGCCAAGCATGCCCGCCTGGAGGGCAGCGAGGAGAGCACCTTCTGGTACCCGATGGTCGCGGCACGTCCCTATGGCGACGCCATCGCCTCCACCTGCCGCCTGAACATCCGCCGCCATCCCACCGGGCTCTACCTGGCGCTCTTCGCCTATGACAGCGACACCCCCTTTGAAATGGAGGATTGGGTCAGCCTTCACCGCGAGTTGAAGCTGCTGCCCATGATGGCGCTCTACGCCCATGACGATTTCGGGCTGGAAAAGGGCACGAAGATTTTCGCCGGCGGCCGCGTGCACGACGACTGGACCTACATGGGCGAAGCGTTCATGTACCTGATTGCGGGCTATGAGGAGGGTTATCCGCCGGAGGAAGGCGTGCAGCGGCTGCGCAAGCTCCGCAAAACCCTGGAGCGCGAGGACTTCGACACCTCCATCGGCGGGCTGCTGCGGGGGTGCATCGAGAACCTGTCCGCGCTGGTGGAGGACGTGTCCGACACGGAGGCCCTCACCGCCGACATGCAGCGCTTCCGCCAGGAGAAGGACTACGAGAGCCTGTTCAACCTGTACATGCGCCTGATCGAGGCGGAATTGTGGGACATCCAGCATGTGGACCGCCACCTGGCCTGCCTGGAGGCCATGCGCGAGGCATGGATCACCGCCGAAGGCCCCGACGAGGACGATGAGGACTGACACCTAAACACCCCGGCATGCACCGCTTGACGGTAGCGCATGCCGGGGTTTCTTGATTGCACGCCATCACCGGACCATCAGCCATTGGGGCCCCACCACGATGGCGAAGAAGGCCAGGCTGATGATCTCAAACCACAGCATGAAGCGCTTGCCCTGCCCCGGGTATTCCCGCGTGTATAGGCGGATGTTGATCACCGAAGCCAGCGAGCCAATGATGGTGATAAGCCCTGCGGTATCCAGGCCGTAGATCAGCGCCTTCAGGCTATCGGTGAAGGGCCAGAGCACGATGGATGCAGGCACGTTGGAAATCAGCTGGCTCAGCCCCAGGCTCCACCAGTACTCGTTGCCCTTCACGGATTGCATCAGGAAGGCCGAGATGCCCTCGTTGGCCGCAATCGACGAGGAAAACACAAAGAAGCACAGGAACGTGAGCAGCAGCACATAATCCACCCGGCGAAACACCGCCCGGTCGAAGATCAGCAGCAGCGCCACCACCAGCGCGGTCACATAGGGCCACAGGGGAGTGCGGGTCACGATGGTGGTCACGATCAGCACGAACAGGCCGAGATACAGCGCGCGCTTGCCACGGCGATCGCTCTCCCAGGCCTCGCCGGCGGTGGCTTCCTCCATGCGGATGGGCTGGCGCAAGTCCTTGCGGCACATCCACGCGATGAACGCTGCCAGCAGCACCGCGCTGCCCAGCCACAGGGGCAGCATCATCCCCATGAAGGAGAGCGCGTCCATGCCGCTCTGCCCGAACAGGAACAGATTCTGCGGGCTGCCAAAGGGCGTGAGCAGCGACCCGCGCACCGCGGCGATGTTCTCCAGCACCAGCACGGGCACGGTGTACCGCTCCTTGCCGCCCGCCCGGAAGATCATCATCGTCAGGGGCACGAAGATGAGCAGCGACACATCGTTGGTCACAAACATGGAGGACAAAAACACGGCAAAGACCAGGAACAGGCTCATGGTCAGCACGGTGTTAAAGCGCCCCGCCAGGCGGATGACAGGCTGGAACAGCTTCTCCGTCTTGAAGCCATCCAGCACGCACAAAAGCATCAGGAGCGTGGCGAGGGTTTTCCAGTCGATCGCCGTCAGCAGCGCCGCAGTGGGCGGGGTGATCAGCAGGGATCCCAGGGCCGCCAGCAGGGACACAGCCAGCATGGCTTCCTTTTTCATCAGGGTGAGGAGCTTTCTCATTCGCAGGACCTCCATCAGGTTTGGCCGGATGATTGTACCACAAACGCCGCGAAAACACAACGGAAAAGTCGCCCGACAGGCTGATCCACCACAGGGTATGCCCGCTGCGAAAATTTGTTCTCCATCCTGGCAGGAAAAATGTCTTCTGCATCGAATAAGAACATATATTCTCATTCAGGAGGACTACCCCCATGACGAACGTCTACCAAACCTGCCCCGAATTCCGCACCCCCCGTTTCCACCTGCGCCTCGTCCGGGAGGAGGACGCGCCCGGGCTGCTCCCCGTGTACAGCGACCCCCAGGCTCAGCCCTGCTTCAACGCCGACAACTGCACCAGCGATTTCCGCTACACCACCCTGGAGGAAATGCAAGCCTGCGTGCGCATGTGGCGCCAATCCTACATCCGGGGGGATTTCGTGCGCTGGGTCATCCTGAAATGCGACACGCCCGTGGGCACGGTGGAGATGTTCCGGCGCGACGGCGGCGCGGATGGCAAGGGCGAGGGTGTGCTGCGCATCGACCTCCACCACCGTTACGAATACGCCGATGTGTTCGACGAGCTGCTGCGCGCCATCCTCCCGGCGATGCACCGCTGCTTTGGCTGCGAGCGCATCCTGACCAAATCCCTCCCGGTGATGATGCAGCGCCGCCTGGCCCTGGTGCTCCACGGCTTCGTGCCCTGCCAGCAGCCGCTCATCGGCCATGGGGGCGTGGCCTACAACGGCTACTGGGCACACCGGCATCATTTGGCTTGAAAATGCATACATTGCCCCCAAAGGGGGGAGTGCGATGAATCCTACGCCTGAAAAAAGCTACGGGCTGACCCTCGACCGCCGGGAGAAGGCCGTCCTCACCGGCGTAACCGACGTGGAGCGCTTCGACGAGAACGAGGTGGTGCTGCACACCCACGGCGGACGGCTGATCCTCAGCGGCACCGGGCTGCATGTGTCCAGTTTGCAATTAGAGGAGGGCCGTTTGCTGGTGGATGGCGCCATCGACAGCCTGGTCTACGACGGCGGCGCAGGGAAGCGCCGGGGCAGCTTCCTCCGCCGTGCCCTCGGATGACCCTGGAGGTGCTCTTCGCCCAGGCGCACCAGGGCCGCACCTTTCTGCTGATGCTGCTCTGCGGGGCGGCCATGGGGCTGCTGGTGCACCTGGCAACCTACCTGCACCGCATCAGCGCGCTATGGGGCAGCGCGGCGGATCTGCTCCTGGCATCGGGGCTGGCGCTGACCCTGGGATGGGTGCTGCTGCAAAGCGGCGAAGGGCTGCGGCTGTACGGGCTGCTGGGGCTGTGCGTGGGCGGCGCGCTCTATGTGGGCGGCTTGTCCTTTGCGGTTTCCTGGCTGATGAATCGGCTGACAAGGCGCCAAAAGCCCCCGCGCACACCCCCCTGAGCCCCCCCCCGCTTCGAAATTTTCTCCCGTGTGCAGCAGGAAACCTCCCTCCCTGTGCAGAATAAAAATGATTACCATATCGTGAGGGAGGGGTCAGCATGGCGCGCGTGGATCGTGACCGGCGGTATTTCAGCTGGGTTTTCATGGGCATCCTGGTGGCCCTGTTGCTCCTGGCCTTTTTCTTTGCGATGCGCTGGGTGAACCGGGACATCCGGGAGCTGCAATCCCGGGAGAACGCGCTGCGCCTGTCCATGACCCAGATGGACATGGAGCGCACCAGCCTGGAGTTGGAGCTGGCCCGCGTGGGCTCTGACGGGCATGTGGAAAATGAGGCCCGGGAGCACTACGGCTTCATCCGCAGCGGGGAGATCGTCTTTGCGTTCAGCGACCCCGACGCCCTCAAGGGCTACACCGAGGAAGAATGCCAGATCATCATGGACGAAATGCGTGATTAACGTGGTCTTTGCGTGCTGCAAAGGCCTCTTTTCATACCACAGGCACGACGGACACAGCGGAGGCAATGCGTATGAAGGTTGCAGTGATCGGGATTGGTTCCAATTCTGTCAGGATGCTCATCGCGCAGATCGAGGGGAACGAGATGCGCCGCATCCGCCGGGACAGGGAGGGCACACGCCTCTTTGCGGGGCTGGATGAAAACCGGCGCCTGAACGCGGACGCGATGGCTTCCTCCTGCGCGGCAGTCAGGCGCATGGCGGATTCCGCCCGGGCCGAGGGCTGCGACGCGCTCCACCTCTTCGCCACCAGCGCCACCCGGGATGCCGCCAATCAGGCGGATTTCGCCGCGATGCTGCTCCGGGAGACCGGCCTCACGCTGGAAATCTGCTCCGGTGAAACGGAGGCGGCGCTGTCCTTCTTCGGCGCGACGCCCGGCGGGTATTCCGGCGTGATCGACATCGGCGGCGGCTCGACGGAGATCATCGTGGGCCGCGGCATGACCGTGCACTGCGGCTTTTCCTGCCAGATGGGCGCGGTACGCCTATCCGGGCTGATTCCCATCCGCGACCACGGCGATTTGCCCGCCGTGCAGCAGATCGCTGCCGACATCCTGGAGGACGAGCTGCGTCTCCACCCCACGCTGACCCTGCCCATCCTCTGGCGTGGCACCGGCGGCACCTTCACCACCCTCGCCGCGATGATGAAGGGCATCCGCTGGACGGATCGCACCTACATGCACGGCACGGTGCTGACCCAGGACTTCATCCAGCGCATCGCCCGCGATCTGGCGGATATGCCCATCGAGGAGCGCCGCCAGCTGCCCGGCCTCCAGCCCAACCGCGCGGACATCATCGTGCATGGCATCTGCATCCTGATCGCCTGCATGGAAAGGCTGGGGCTGGACAGCATCACCGTGAGCGAATACGGCAACCTGGACGGATACCTCAAGTACCATTACCTGAACGACGCGCAGAAAGGACAATCCGCATGAAGATCGGCACCTGCGTCAAAGCGGAGGAGCTGCTCACCGCGCTGCCGGAGGTGATGGCCGCCGGGTTTGAATCGGTGGAGGTTTACTTTCCCGGCGGGCTGAAGGGCGCTCAGCTGCCCCTGCTGGCCCGCAAGGCCCGGGATATCATCGGGGAGCAGCCCCTGACCATCTCCAGCATCGGCGTCTATGTCAACCCCTTGCAAAGCGAGGAAGCCCGCCGGGAGGTGGAAGCCTGCATTGATGCCGCGCCGGACTTCGGGGCGAGCGTGGTGTCCACCTTTGCCGGAGCGATCGAAAATGCGCCCGTGTTTGCCGCCCTGCCCCAGTTCACCCAGGTGTTTGGCGACCTCGTCCGGCGCGCGGAGGACAAAGCCGTGCGCATCGGGCTGGAAAACGCCCACATGAACGGACACTGGTATCGGGCCAGCTGCAACATCGCCTTCTGTCCCCGGGCCTGGGAGATGATTTTTGACGCGCTACCCTCGCAGGCGCTGGGGCTCACCTGGGAGCCCTCCCATCAGCTGGAGCAGTTCATCGACGTGTACGCCCAGCTGGACGCCTGGGTTGAGCGCATCGTCCACATCCACGGCAAGGATGCAAAGGTGGACCGCGCTGCCGTGGACCGCTACGGCGCATGGTTCGGGGAGCACTACTGCGACCATAAATTCCCTGGCCTGGGGGACACCGACTGGCGGCGCATCATCGCCACGCTGCAAGAGGGGCATTACCCGGGGGACATCACCATCGAGGGCTTCCACGACCCGGAATTCACCGGCCGCCGGGAAATGGAGGGGCAGAAAATGGCCCTTGCTTATTTGCGTCGCTGCCGGGAATCCATCTGACAAGAAACGCGGCCTCCCCTGGGGAAGCCGCGCTTTTTTGATGCTACTCGTACCTGTCCATCAGCCGCCCGTACACATCGTAGAGCGCCGCCGCATCCTCCTTGGTCTTGTGCCAGACCTTTTTTTCCGGCCAAAGGAGGTCACCCTGCGCCGGGGAGGACTTGCTTGTGACGATCAGCTCCCCGCCGGGGGCAAGCTGCGTCCCCTCGGGCAACACGAAAATCTCGTTGCCCCGCTCGCTGAGGATGTACCACCCGGACAAATCCACCGCGCTGCTGCCAGTGTTGCACAGCGTGATGGCATCCGCCTGGTGATCCACCGCCTGGATCGTCACGCCGGAGGCGGGCGCGGGCAACTCGTTGTAGTCCATCAGGTTGGCGGTGGTTTCGCCCCCGTCGATGGTCACCAGCACGCCGGAGGAAGCATCCTGGGTCTGGTAGATCATCGCCTTGGCAGCCACCAGCAGCGTCAGCACCCGGGTGCTGGGGGTGTCCGGCTCAACGGCGGTGGAGGTGCTGATGACGGCGATCTGCGGCTTCACCGCCTTGAGTAGCGCCTCAGAGGTCGCGTCGTCCTCGCCGTGGTTGCCCACCTTCAGCACGCTGCAGCGCGGAATCGCCCCGGCCGATAGCAGCTCCTTCTCCTCCGGGAATTCCATGTCCCCTGTGAGCAGCATCCGTCCCCCGCCGGCCTCGGCCACCAGAACCAGGGAATTGCAGTTCTCCTTATCCGACGCGCTGCGGGGCCCGGCCACCAGCAGACGGCCCGTCCCCAGGGGCAAGACATCCCCCGCCTTCAGGAAGGTCACCGTTTCGCTGCGCACGGCCGCCGCCTCCACCGCCGGGTGCTTGCTCTCCTTCCCGGCGAAGTAGGCGGGCGCATACCAGCCGTCCACCTGGATGGATGAGGTCGCCAGCGGGAGTGCGCCGCCCACATGGTCGCTGTCGGTGTGAGTGAGAATCACCCCTTTGAGCCGCGTCACCTGCAAAACCGCCAGCGCCCGGGACAGATCGCCCCAGTTCTCCCGTAACCCCGTGTCGATCAGGTAGGTGTCCGCGCCGCAGTTGAGCAGCAGCGCGTCCCCCTTGCCCACATTGACGGCAAAGAGCGTCAGCGGGGCATCCGCGCCCTCATAGGGGGATTCCGCCAGCGCCGCGCTCACGCTCATCACCAGGGCCAGGCACAGGAGCATCCACATGCGTTTCATCGCCTCTCACCTCATTCTGTTACAAATAGAACGATTCCCAAGGGGGTATTCTTCCCGCTTGACCGAAAATCCTGCCCGTGCTACAATGATTTCAAGGAATGGGGGGATACGATGAATTGGATGCGCTTGGCCCTGGAGGAAGCAGATTTGGCAGCTGCGGAGGGGGAGATTCCCGTCGGCGCGGTGCTGGTGAAGGACGGGGAGGTCATTGCCCGAGCCCACAACACCCGCGAGGCCACCCAGGACCCCACCGCCCACGCGGAGCTGCTCTGCCTGCGGGAAGCGGCCCGCGCTTTGGGGGACTGGCGGCTGCGGGGCTGCACCCTGTTTGTCACCCTGGAGCCCTGCCCCATGTGCGCCGGGGCCATGGTGATGAGCCAGCTCTCCCAGTGCGTCTACGGCGCGGCGGATGAAAGGCAGGGTTGCTGCGGCAGCGTGTACGATTTGCCGGGGGATGCGGCCCTTGGCGGCGCGACCCAATGGGAGGCCGGCGTGGAGGCGGCAGCATGCGCCCGCTTGCTGAGCGATTTCTTCGCCGGGAGGCGCGGATGAATCCCCCGATCTTTTGCCTGGGCCAGGCGCGGGAAACCGCGCTGTACCGGGCCGTTGAGGCCTATGTGCTGTCCCTGGGGGATGTGACGGTCAAGCATGACCGGACGCAGACAGCCTTCGTGCGCAAGGTGCAGTTCGCCTGGGTGTCCATGCCGCGGCGCAAGGCGGACGCCGGGGCCGTGATGCTGTACATCGGGCTGCCGGGGCGGGAGGATTCCCCGCGCATCCTGCATGCCGCCGAGGTCGCCCCGGGCCGCTGGATGCACCATCTGCTCTTGCGGGAGGAGAACGAGCTGGACGCGCAGGTGCAATCCTGGCTGGAAGCCGCCTGGGCGCTGGTTGGCCCAGGCAGGAGGAACAAATGAATTTCGACGCATTCGTTCAGGACATCCAGGACAACCGCTGGAACGTGTATGGCGTTGAGGTATACCAGGACGGGCAGCTGTGCCATCAGTGCGGGGACACCCGAGTGCAGCGGCATCCCATCTATTCCGCCACCAAAACGGTCACCGCCATCGCCGTAGGCATGGCCTGGGACGCGGGCCGCATCGACTTGAACCGCTGCGTGCTGGACGGCCTGTCCCGGGCTCAAGGCCAGCATGGAGCGCCACCTGATCGCGCACAACTGACACAAAGGAGATGAAGGCATGCCCAGCCCCGAGAAATTCCACGACACCCTCCTGGAAGCCGGCGTACCCCAGGACGTGATCGAACGCATCGACGAGGGCTTCCCCGTCCTGACCTCCAAGACGAAGAAGCAGATCAAGGCGCTATACTTCCGCCAGGCTATCGACGTGATGGAGCGCGAGCTGGGCCGGGCCAAAACCCAGGAGATCTTTGAGGCCAACGGCTGCTGCAAAACCGGCGCAAGGCTGAAGGCGTCCAAGGCGTTCGCCCGCATGAACGCCGCCCTCCCCCTGGAGGAAAAGCTATCGAAGATTCACAGCACGCCCGAAATGAATATGGGCCGCCCCGAATTGGACGGGCATGGCGATCTGGTGGTGCATGCCGTCAGCTACCGCGAGGGGGACAGGTACATTTGCGTCTGCCCGACCATCAGCAAGCAGGCCGTTCAGCCCGAGGGAACCACCTACTGCCACTGCTGCGCGGGGCATTTCCAGTTCCACTACGAGATCATGCTGGGCTGCAAGCTGACCGTGGCGGAGATCATCAGCTCCCCCCTGTGCAGCGGCGGCGCCGCCCCCTGCGTCATCCGTTTCACGATGGACAAGACATAAGCCAAAGGCCGTGTATCCACGCGATACACGACCTTTTCTCATTCGGGCTTGCAGCATTCCAGCAGCTTTTGGGTGACAATCTCCATGTCCGCCGTGGAACCCACCGTCACCCGGAGCCAGGCCCTGAGCCGTTCGGCCTTGAAGTGACGCACCAGCACGCCCTCCTCCCGGAGCCTTTGCTGCACGGGCGCGGCGTCCACCGGGTCGGCCTTGACAAAGAGGAAGTTGGTGGCGCTTTTGAGGCAGGGAATCCCCGCCGCCAGCAGCCGCGCCCGGCAGCGGTCGCGGGCTTCGCAGACCAGGCGGACGGTTTCCGCCGTGTAGGCCGTATCCAGAATGGCCGCCTCGCCCGCCGCCTGCGCCAATCTGTCCAGCGGGTAGGAGTTGAAGCTGTCACGGATCCGCCGCAGCGCCGCGATCAGCCGGGGCGACCCGATGGCATAGCCGATGCGCATCCCCGCCAACGCATGGGACTTGGAGAACGTCCGCGTGATGAGCACATTGTCGAAGTCGCTCAGCAAGGGCAGGGCGTTTTCCGGGGCGAAGGCGGCATAGGCCTCGTCCACCAACAGCACCGCGCCGTTTTCCTGCGTATGCCGGGCCAGGCGGCGCACCTCATCGCGAGGTAGCAGCAATCCCGTGGGGGCGTTAGGGTTCGCCAGGGCAACGGGGCAGCGTTGCATCAGGCCGTCCACATTTACGGTGAAATCATCCCGGAGCGCCACGGTGCAGTAATCCATCCCGAAGAGCCCCGCGTACACCGGGTAGAAGGAGTAGGTCACGTCCGGCGCAACGAGGCGCTTCCCCGCGAAGAACGCCGCGAAGGCAAAGGCCAGCACCTCGTCCGAGCCATTGCCGCAAAAGACACATTCCGGGGCAACGCCGTTCACCCGGGCGATGGCGGCGCACAGGGCGGTCGCGTCCATGTCGGGGTAGAGGCGCAGCGCCTGGGCAGGCACGGCAGCGAGGGCCTCCGCCACCCTGGGGGAGGGCGGATAGGGGTTCTCGTTGGTGTTCAGCTTGATGAGCTTGACGTTTTTCGGCTGTTCCCCCGCCACATAGGGCGTGAGGCGCAGCGCAAGATCGCTTTCGTAGGCCATGTCAGATTCTCCTCACCGGCACGCCCTCGCGCGCCAGGTAGTCCTTCAGGTCGCTGATTTTCAGGATGCCGAAGTGGAACAGCGTCGCCGCCAGGGCCGCGTCCGCATGGCCGATGGTCAGCGCGTCGCGGAAGTGCTCCATTTTGCCCGCGCCGCCGCTGGCGATCACCGGAACGCCCACCGCATCGGCGATGGTGCGGGTCGCGTCCAGCGCGAAGCCGTTGCCCACGCCGTCGGTGTCCATGGAGGTCAGCAGGATTTCCCCCGCGCCGCGCTTCACGCCCTCGACGGCCCATGCCACCGCATCCAGTCCGGTGTTGATGCGCCCGCCGTTGATGTACACATCCCAGCCGCCGCCGGGCCGGGCCTTCACGTCCATGGCCAACACGATGCACTGGCTGCCGAATTTCATGGCGCTTTCGGTGATGAAGTCGGGGTTCTTCACCGCCGGGCTGTTGATGGATACCTTGTCCGCGCCCAGGCGGAGGATGCTGCGGATCTGGTCGATCTCCCGGATGCCGCCGCCCACCGTGAAGGGGATGAAAACCTGCTCTGCCACGCGGGACACCACGTCCAGCATCGCGCCACGATTTTCGTGGGAGGCGTTGATGTCCAGCAGGACGAGCTCGTCCGCGCCGGCCTCGTTATAGCGGACGGCAGCTTCCACCGGGTCGCCCGCATCGCGGATGTCCACAAAATTGACGCCCTTGACAACCCGCCCGTCGCGGATGTCCAGGCAGGGGATGATGCGCTTGGTCAGCATGCCTGTGCCCTCCATTCCGCGAATCGCTTGAGTATTTTCAGCCCCGCTTCGCCGCTTTTCTCCGGGTGGAACTGGGTCGCCATCACATTCCCCCGGCAGATGGCGGCGGTGAAGGTCTGGCCGTACTCGCAGGTGGCGGCGGTCCAGTCATCGGACACCTCCGCCATGCAGTAGCTGTGGACGAAGTACACGCAGGGGTCGTCGTCCGCGTCAAACAGGGGGCAATCGCGGGTTTGGAGGGTGTTCCAGCCCATGTGGGGGATTTTCAGCCCGTGGTTTTCAAAGCGGGTGATCGTACCCGGGAACAGCCCCAGGCCATCGAAATGCCCGTTTTCCTCGCTGGCTTCAAACATCATCTGCATGCCCAGGCAGATGCCGAGGATGGGCTTGCCATCCCGCGCGGCCTGGAGGAGCGCCTGGTCAAGACCGCGTTCGCGCAATCGGGCCATCGCGTCCTTGAACGCGCCCACGCCCGGGAGCACGACATGGCTCGCCGCAGCGATGGTATCCGGGCTGTCTGTGATGACCGCGTCCTTGCCCAGGTACTCGAAAGCCTTCTGGACGCTGCGCAAATTGCCCATGCCGTAGTCGATGATGGCGATCATGGGGTGGCCTCCGTTCTGCTACATTAGCGTGTTAAAGTGTTTGCATGTTTATTATGCATGAAATCCGGTGGATTGTCAAGGGGCTGAACAAATTTCATACACATCACGCACCCTCCCCGCCCCAAAACCACGAAAAAAGGAAGCCATACGACTTCCTTAAAGAGGGAACCGGCAGTGACCTATCCTACCGGGCCGTGTCCAGCCAAGTACTTTCGGCACTGGAGAGCTTAACGACTGTGTTCGGGATGGGAACAGGT
>JAQXLU010000002.1 GCA_029012285.1 Clostridiales bacterium
CGACTACTTCGTGATGGCCGAGCGTCCCTACTCCGCCACCAACGTGAACTTCACCACCTTCTACCGCATGGACTGGCTGGAGGCTGTCGGCTATGACCACATCCCCGTCGGCCGCGAAGAGTATGTGGACGCCATGCTGAAGATCAAGCAGGCTGGCCTGTGCGAGTATCCCGGCGGCGGTGCTGCCTTCTCTGCCAACGGCGGCTTCCAGGTGTACAACACCCGCTCCCTGCCCATGAATGAGCTGGAGTGGGCGATGTACGGTGACTTCTCCGTGCCCGCGATGGGCTGGGCTCCCGCGAAGGAAGCTGTCCGCCGCGCCAACGAGGACTACAACCTGGGCATCACCAACCCCGAATACTACGTCATCGACAACACCACCGCCGAGGCCAACTTCTACGCCGGCAAGACCTATTCCTTCGGCGCTTACATCGCCCCCGACATGTACCTGCTGAACAACTTCTATGCCCAGCAGCCCGATGCCAAGCTGGCCGTCTACACCGAGATGGCTGACGAGAGCGTGAAGCTGTCCGCCGCGGCTGATCCCATCTACCGCGCCGAGAACCCCATGGGCATGATCATTGGCTTCTCCTCTGACGCGACCACCGAGCAGCACCTGGCTGCCATGATGTACCTGGAGTGGATGATCCAGCCCGAGAACCTGTTTGTGATGCAGTACGGCATCGAGGGCGAGAACTTCAACTACGTCGACGGCACCCCCGTGCTGGTGGGCGAGTACAACGGCGAATACCAGCAGGGCTACAACAACAACAAGGACTACTGGTGCTGCGCCATCGAGGCCCGCAAGACCGGTACCTACTACGACACCATCGCCACCAACTCCCCCAAGGGCCTGCCCCAGGACTTCACCGAGCAGCTGTACAAGCAGCATGACCTGAACAAGCAGAAGTACGAGCTGGGCTACGCCATGAACGACGCGCTGTTCTCCCAGACCATCGAGGCTGAGAACGAATACCGCGGCACCCTGCAGGCGCTGTTCACCGAGTACTACGACAAGCTCGTCATGTGCAAGCCTGAGGAGTTCGACGCTCTGTACGAGCAGTACACCAAGGAGTACATGGAAGCCGGTTACGCCGAGGTCATCGAGCAGCGCAAGGCTGCCTACGAGGCCGGCATGACCACCAAGCTGCGCGACAACCAGAAGTAATCTCTGGCAGGAACGCAAATCAGGTAACCACCGGGGCTGTCTCTTGCGAGGCAGCCCCTTTTCCTGTGAGCATGACGCCCTTGAGCGCTTCAGACGCGATTTCGCCCGGTTACATCTTTCGGTTACATCTTTCCTAAGAACTTTTTCTACATGATTTGACAAAAGTTCCAAAACAAAGTATAATCAATAAATCAGCTTCCTCCATGTGACATCGGACAGATAAACGACAAAGCGTTTCTTCGTGGCGTCATTTCGCGATACAGACATGAAAGTTGGTTGAAATTTCAAATACAGGAGTGTTACATCATGACCCTACAGGAATGCTATCAGGCACTGGGCGGCGATTACGACGAGGTGCTTCATCGACTGATGATGCCCAAGCTCGTGGACAAATTCCTGGGCAAGTTCCCGGGGGATGGCAGCTATGCCGAGCTGTGCGCGGCCATGGAGGCCGGGCAGCGGGCGGATGCCTTCCGCGCAGCCCACACCCTCAAGGGCGTTTGCCAAAACCTCAGCTTGGGGAATCTGCTGCAAGCCGTCGCTCCCCTGACGGAGCTGCTCCGCCCGGAGACGGATACCATCCCTGCGGAAGCTCAGGCCATGCTATCCGACGTCCGGCAACGCTATGACGCAACGATCCGGACGATCGCGTCCTATCAGCAGAGCAAAGCATAATACGCATACAAAAGGCGGGATGTGAGGACGATGACCGCAAAGAAGCATACCAGCCCCATCGGCCTGCGCACGATCATATTTACAATAACCCTCCTGTCCATCATCCTGTTTGTGATGATGTTCGCCCACAGCATCATGCTGACCCGCACCTACACACAGATCAGCAGCAACGACGCGCTGCTGCTCAAATGCACCACCAGCGTGCAGGAGCTGGACAGAGCCGCGATGCTGATGACCCAGCGGGCGTACCAGTACATCCAGCATCAAACCAGGGAGGACATGGAGCGCTTCTCCAAGGAGATGTCCTACAACCTGCGGCCGAAGATTGAGACGCTCCAGGCACAGAGCCGGTCCCAGGAATCCACCGATGCCCTTGCTGATGCGGTGGAGCAGCTCAATTTCATGCTGGAACGGGATGCCTATGCCATGCGCCTGGTAGCCACTGCCTGCGGGGAACGGGTTGACCAGCTGCCGCGGGCCGTTTTTGCGGTGAGCCTCACCGACGAGGACGCAGCGCTCTCCCCAGAGGAAATGGTGGAAAAGGCCCGCGAGCTTGTCGCCCAAGCGGATTTCCCCCAGGCCTACAATGCGTTCTGCAAGGGGCTGGACGAATACCAGCGCTTGGTGGTTGCCGACCTGGAACAGGTGACGGAGGAGAAGGAAGATAGCGCTCAGCGGCATCTCGGGCATCAGTTTGCCAGCATGCTCTCGCTGGTGTTGCTCTACATCCTCACCAGCGCGGCAGCGACCCACGGCATCCTGCGCCCGCTGGAGAGCCACATCAACAGCATCCGCAAGGGTGAGCCCTTCCAGGTGGAAGGCGTGCATGAGCTGCGCGACATGGCCCGCAGCTACAACGAGGCCTATTCCCACAACATTGAGAATCAGGAGAAGCTGCGCCGCCGCGCCGAGCACGACCCCATGACGGGGCTACTCAACCAGGGCAACTTCGGCGTACTCAAGCAGCGGCTGCAGCACTGCCGGGAGAAGCTCGGATTGCTGGTGATCGACGTGGACTACTTCAAGCACATCAACGATGTGTTCGGCCACGAGGTCGGCAACCTTGCGCTCAAGAAGATCGCCTCTACCCTGGCAAGCCACGTCCGCCCGGGGGATTACGTCATCCGCTACGGCGGTGACGAGTTTGTGGTGGTCATGCTCAACATGGCCCAGGAGCAAGCCTCCGAGCTGGAGGAAATGTTCACGACGATCAACAGCTTCCTCCAGCAGCCGGACGACGGCCTCCCGCCGGTGTCCCTGAGCGTGGGCGCAAGTTTCTCCGAGACCGGCTTCCACGACACGCTGTTCCAGCAAGCCGATCAGGCGATGTATGATGTGAAGCGCAAGGGCCGCTGCGGCTTTGCCGTCTATCAGGAGCCCGACCCCCAGGCTGGCGACAACGATCAGCAGTCGGAGCAAGGCAAGCCCCGCATATTGCTGGTGGATGATTCCGAGATGAACCGGGAGATCCTCTGCAGCATGCTGGAGGATCAGTACGACGTATTCCAGGTGTCCAACGGCATGCAGGCCATTGAGGAAATCGGCAAGAAGGGCTACACCCTCTCCGCCATTTTGCTGGACCTGATGATGCCCGTGTGCGACGGCTATGAGGTGCTCGCCTACATGCAGAAGCACCGCTGGCACGAGATTCTGCCGGTCATCATCATCTCCAGCGAGACCGACCCCAGCTGCATCAACCGCGCCTACGACCTGGGGGCGACGGACTTCATCAGCCGCCCCTTCGACGGGCAGATCGTCCGCCGCCGCGTGAGCAACACCGTCGGTTTGAACCTGCGCTACAAGCGCCTGTCCGACCTGGTGACCAGGAAGATTCAGGAAAAGATCGACGGCTATGACATGATGCTGTCCGTGCTGAGCCAGGTGGTGGAGTTCCGCAACCATGAAAGCGGCGACCATGTGCTGCACATCGGCCTGATTACCGATCTGCTGCTGGATTGCCTGATGAAGAAATCCACCCCCTACAACCTGACCCACGAGGACATGCAGCAGATTCGCTTCGCCTCGGCGCTGCATGACATCGGCAAGATCACCATCCCGGACGAGATCATCAACAAGCCCGGCAAGCTGACCGACGAGGAGCGCGCCATCATGGAGACCCACTCCGCCGCCGGTGCAGACATGCTTGACCAGGTGGAAGGCTTCTCGGGCAATGCGCTGATCCGCAGAGCCCGGGAGATCTGCCGCTGGCATCACGAGCGCTACGACGGCAGGGGCTATCCCGACGGCCTGGTGGGCGACGCCATCCCCATCTCCGCACAGGTGGTGGCCGTGGCCGACGTGTATGACGCGCTGACCAGCAAACGCTGCTACAAGGCCAGCTTCCCCCACGAGCAGGCCATCAGCATGATCCTGGAGGGCAAGTGCGGCGCGTTCAACCCGCTGCTGATGGAGTGCCTGACCGAGATTGCCGACCAGCTGCCCGAGAAGCTGCACAGCGACGCCAAGAGCCGCAAGTGGGACGCGGACGCCAATCGCATGGTGAACGAAATGTCCCATCTGGGCGAGATGGACATGGCCACCAAGATGCTCTACCAGCTGCGCTTTGAGCATAGCAGCGCCGAGTACTTCCAGCAGGTCGTGAATGGCTGCACCTTCTCCTACCGTGTGGATACGGAGATGCTGCTGCTCTCCTCCCCGCTGGCGGCTCTGCTGGGCACGGAGGAGTTCGTCCACCTGCCCACGCAGGACGAGCAGCTGTTGGCCCACGCGGGCAAATCCGACATCAGCTGGCGCGATCTGCGCAATGGGGCCAGCACAACCCACCCGGATTGCAGCTTCCACATCACCCACGGCGAGGGGGAAGACACAAGGGTATACACCTGTCACATGCGCACCATCTGGTCCGTGGAGGACACGCCCCAGTACCTGGGCGTGGTGGGCATCCTGCTCCCGGCGTGACGGCTTTTCACATTCTCAACCATACAGCCACGACAGCAAAGCAAGCGCGTCGTGGCTTTTCTCAATGCGCAAGTTTTGTCCACATAGAGATGAGGATATGTCCCTAAATTCAGCCGCCTTCCGCTTGACAAATAGCTGATAAGGACATATACTGATTGACGGTTGGATGACCGTACACAACCGAAAACAGAAAGGAGATTCAACATGAAGAAGATTCTGTCCGTTCTCCTGGCGCTGGCCATGCTGCTGTGCGCCCTGCCGGCGATGGCTGATACCACCTACACCGGCACCGCTGACTCCCAGATCGGCGGCAAGGATGCTGTGACCGTATCTGTGACCCTGGCCGACGACGGCTCCATCAAGGAAGTTGTCGTGACCGAGTGCAAGGACACCAAGGGCGTCTGCGAGCTGCCCTGCGAGCAGCTGCCCAAGCAGATGGTGGCCCTGAACACCATCAACGTGGATACCGTCGCTGGCGCGACCATGACCTCCAACGCCATCATGGCTGCCGTGAAGGCTGCCCTGGAGAACGGCGGCGTGGACGTGACCGCGCTGATGGAGAAGAAGGAAGTCGTAGTCGAGAAGGCCGCTGACGAAACCCTGGCATGCGACGTGGTGGTCATCGGCGCTGGCGGCGCTGGTCTGGCTGCTGCCATCTCTGCCGAGCAGAACGGCGCGAAGGTCATCGTGGTGGAGAAGATGCCCAAGGTGGGCGGCAACACCATCCTGGCCGGCGGCGCTGTCAACGCTGTGAACGACCGCAGCGAGTTCGCCATCAAGCAGAACGACTCCGTGTTCTGGCACTACACCCAGACCCTCAAGGGCGGCGACTATCAGGGCGATCCCGAGCTGGTGATGACCCTGGTGTCCAACGCCTACGACGCCATCGAGTGGACCAAGAGCCTGGGCATGGAATGGCAGGGCGAGGACAAGGTGTTCACCGTATCCGGCGGCCTGTGGCCCCGCGCCTGGAAGCCCGTGATGGTCGCTGGCACCGGCTTCTTTGACACCTACACCAAGTACATCGACAAGACCGACAAGATCGACCTGATGCTCAACACCAAGGCCGAGAAGATCCTGGTGAACGACCTGGGCGCCGCCTGCGGCATCGTCTGCACCGGCGAAACCGGCAACACCGTGACCATCAACGCCAAGAGCGTGGTCGTCGCTACCGGCGGCTTTGCCAAGAACGTTGAGCTGCGCATGGCCTACGACGCCATCTGGGGCACCCTGGACGCTTCCGTGCTGTCCACCAACCACGAGGGCGCTACCGGCGACGGCGTGAAGATGCTCCAGCAGCTCCAGGCTGACTTCATCCAGATGGGCAACATTCAGCTGCTGCCCCTGGGCGACCCCAAGACCGGCTCCCTGTCCGGCAACATCGAGCATGGCGTGGATTCCCGTATCTTCGTCAACAAGTCCGGCCTGCGCTACGGCGATGAGGGCGGCCGCCGCGACGACATGACCCGCGACCTGTTCGCGCAGGAAGACGCGCTGATGTGGATCGTGATGGACTCCGACACCTATCCCACCGGCGACGAGCTGAACAACTTCGGTGAGACCGCCAACCAGCTGGTGGCTGCCGGCCGCGCTGTGAAGGCCGACACCCTGGACGAGCTGGCTGCCCTGATGGGCGTGGACGCCGAGAACCTGAAGGCGACCATCGCCGAGTACAACCGCTACTGCGTGGGCGGCGACCTGGAGGGCCAGGCTGACCAGTTCGGCCGTACCCTGTTTGGCCAGCCCATCGACAATGGCCCGTTCTACGCCGGCGCCCGCGTGCCCACCGTGCACCACACCATGGGCGGCGTGCGCATCGACACCCTGTGCCGCGTCTACAATGAGAACGGCGAGATCATCAAGAACCTGTACGCTGCTGGCGAGGTGACCGGCGGCATCCATGGCACCAACCGCCTGGGCGGCAACGCGCTGACCGACACCGTCGTGTTCGGCCGTATCGCTGGCGAATCCGCTGCCATCGGCAAGTAATCTTCGCTTCACCCGGAGCGGCATGGCCTTGCGGCTGTGCCGCTCCTTTTCTTGCGCGCCTTCAGGCTTGTCCCCCGCGCGACAATGTGCTATAATGATGAAAACCATTTCACCCAAAGGGGGCTGTCACGATGAGCATGCTCGACATCATCACCAAGAAGAAGCTCGGCCAGGAACTCACCCAGGCCGAGATCGTTGAATTCACCCGGGGTGCGGCGGACGGCTCCATCCCTGATTATCAGCTATCGGCGCTGCTCATGGCCATCCGCTTGAACGGCATGACCCCTCGGGAAACCACCGAGCTGACCCTCGCCATGCGGGATTCCGGCGATGTGTGCGACCTGAGCGCCATCCCCGGCATCAAGGTGGACAAGCACTCCACCGGCGGCGTGGGCGACACGACCACCCTCATCCTGGCGCCCCTGGTGGCAGCCTGCGGCGTGCCCGTGGCCAAAATGAGCGGCCGCGGCCTGGGCCACACCGGTGGTACGCTGGACAAGCTGGAATCCATCCGTGGCCTTTCCGTGTCACTGACGGAGGACGCCTTCGTCCGCCAGGTCAACGAAATCGGCCTGGCGGTCATCGGGCAAACGGCAACCCTGGCGCCGGCGGACAAGACCCTCTACGCGCTGCGGGACGTGACCGCCACCGTGGACAGCCTGCCGCTGATCGCTTCCTCCATCATGAGCAAGAAGCTGGCTTCCGGGGCGGACGCGATCGTCCTGGACGTTAAAACAGGTTCAGGCGCGCTGATGGCCACCGTCGAGGACGCCATCGCCCTGGCCCGCACCATGGCGGAGGTCGGGCAGCTCTCGGGCAAGCCCGTGCGCGCCATCGTCACCGGGATGAACCAGCCCCTGGGCACGCACGTGGGCAACGCCCTGGAGGTCAAGGAGGCCATCGAGGTACTCTCCGGCAAGGTCAAGGGCGATCTGCTGGACGTGGCGCTGCTGCTGGGCAGCCACATGCTGGTGCTGGGCGGCAAGGCTGCGGACGTGGACGCTGCCCGAGCCATGCTGGAGGCCGCGCTTTCCTCCGGCGAGGGACTGAACCGGCTCAAGGCGATGATTACCGCCCAGGGCGGCGACGCTGCCTGCGCCAGCAACGTGTCCCTGCTGCCCCAGCCTGCCCTCATCCGCGAGGTGAAGGTGGGCCACAGGGGCTACATCACCGCAATGGACACCGAGGCCCTGGGCTATGTCGCCCAGGCGATGGGCGCGGGCCGCATCCGCAAGACGGATGCGATTGATTATTCCGTGGGGTACATCCTGCCCGTGCGCATCGGCGATCAGGTCACGGAGGACACGCCTTTGTGCACCCTCTACGCCCGCAGCGAGGCGGATGCCGACAGGGCGGAAGCAGGCATCCGCGCGGCCATCACCATCGGGGATGCCAAGGTAGCCCGTCCGCCGCTGTGCTACGCCATCGTCACCGCCGACGGCGTGACCCGCTTTGACTAAGAGGAGCCTCCCATGCGCATCCGACAAGCCCTGGAAGCACAGCTTGGCCCGGCTGGGCAGCTGCAAATCAGCGACATTGACGTCGACCCCGCCTCCGTCCAGGCCATCCTCATCAATGAGGTCGTCCCCGCCGACCCCGCCCAGGATTTCTACGCCGGTGAAGGAAGCGAGTACGCCGAAAGCGCCATCGCACTGTTCCGACGTGCGGGCGTGCAACTTGACAGCATGGCGGATATTCTGCACATGGGCATATATCTCACCAACGCGGCCAAGACGCCCAAATCCGCCTACGCCATCGACCCAGCCCGCATCGAGGAAAGCCTCCCCTGGCTCTCGGCGGAGCGATCGCTCTTCCCCCACGTACAGGTGATTCTGCTCATGGGCGACGTGGCGAAGAAGATGGTCAACACCCTTGCGAAGCGGCAGACGGGCAGGAACGTCATTCCCTCCGGCGCGACCTACAAGCTGCGCCACACACCGTATCATTGGGGGGAGATCCGCGTCATGCCCTCCTACGTCATGACAGGCGGCACGCTGCTCATTGAGAAGTCAAAGGCCGCCATGATCACCGAGGACATCGCTGCCATGGCGGAGCTCCTCCGGCAATAACGCACTAAACGAAGATCGAGGCGAATCATCCTCATGAACAAGCTCTTCCTCAAGGGCGTGAAGCATGGCTTGCCCATCGGCCTGGGCTACTTGTCCGTGTCCTTCGCGTTCGGGATGCAGTGCACAGACCAGGGACTGAGCGTGCTCCAGGCGCTACTGATCTCCATGACCAACCTGACCAGCGCCGGACAGCTGGCGGGCTTGCAGGTGATGGTCGCGGGCTCAACGCTCGTGGAAATGGCGCTGACCCAGTTCATCATCAATTTGCGCTATGCGCTGATGGGCCTGTCCCTGGGGCAGAAGCTCGGCCCGAGCATGAACACCCCCCGACGCATGTTTTTCGCCTTCGCCAACACGGATGAAATCTTCGCCGTGGCCTCCGCCCAGCCGGAAAGGCTGCATCACCTGTACCTGTACGGCTTGATGCTCAT
>JAQXLU010000003.1 GCA_029012285.1 Clostridiales bacterium
ATACAACTCACCTTTCTTTTCGCAATAGGCCTGAACATCCTTATTGTAACAGAAAGGTGAGTCTTTGTATAACTTCTTGGCTTCCACCCGCATAGCGGGTGGTTTTCTGTTTCGCTTCGCTCAACTGTCTAAAGACACTAACAAAAAAGGCGAAAGACGGCTTGCGTCTTTCACCTTGGAACGCTAATCATATTCAGTTCTCCCATTCGTCAGCGAACTTCTCGATATCATTTCTCAATGTGATTCGTCAATAGGATTCGTCATAATCGGTGCTCCCTGCGAGTCTTTCACAGATGAACTCGTAGGCTTCATTACACAGACCTGCACGAATACTTTCTGTTCTTTCACCATCAAATGACAGACAATTGTTCAGTTGTTCTTCAATCCAGTCTGCTTTCATGGCTTCCCCCAAGTCCCAGCCCAATTCGACGGCCAGTTCGACAATTGCCGTATCTGTGACATACCAATCATCAAGCGCTGCGCATACATCAGCATAGCTTTCCCCAGATAGAAGCGCTTTCTTATGAAGCATTAGTTCCTCGGCGCTGCAGTCACATTCGTATGTGAGTACAAGATTAAACATATCCATTTCCTTTCCGCGTATTGCGCTCTGTCGTTTTTCTCTGGTGGGTTCATCCACAACCTTGTAATATAATTATAACTTTTAATTTGGAATAATTCAAATTTTGACACCAGCAAGATTTTTCCAATCTAGCCAAAGCCGCTTGATGGTAATCGCCATCGTACCATTACCATTGCCAGGTTTCCTCCTCTTCCCGTATGCACCGCAATTCCTCCATCAGAGACCAGAGATCATCTGGCGCAGTGCGGTCAATATAGTCGTATGCAGCATCAAGTTCTTTATCAGAGTATTCGTAGTACCCAACGAGAGTCTCATAAGGAATATTATTCATAATTCGTTCAACCAGAATCACATCAACAACAGGTTTCATGGCTGTTTCCTCCCTTTCCTTTTCAGGCCGACGCCTTATCGGCCTGATTGTCCACTGCGGTTTCTACTGCCTTGGCCGCAACACGCGCCTCAGCTTCTGCGGCAGCCTTCTTGTAACTGTCCAGGGCATCCCACATGATTTCGCTGGTTTCCTTGTCCACAACCAGCAGCTTGCCATAGTGCGGGAACTTCTCCTTGAACCATTCGGAGACGAATTTGTAGGCACTGCGGTGTGCGCGGCTCTGCAGCTTGATCCGCTTGTATTCTGCAAAGTTGGCTGCCGCATCAGGCATGGCGCGGATGAAGTCTTCCATCATTTTGTAGGTGACCAGGCTGTTGGTCTTGGCCTTGTAGACCTTTAGGGTGACGTTGGGGAACTTGGCCAGGATGCGGTTCATCAGGTGGTATTCATTGGTGCCATAGGAGTTGCTGTTCTTCTCGAACTCAGCGGTCATGTACAGGGTGGCGGTAGCGAAGTCGTAGTAGTAGCCAGCGTTCTTCAGGGCGGCGGTAACAACACTCTTATTAGTCATGGTGGTGTCCTCTCTTTCTTTAATCGGCCATCACCCGGTCTAAAGCCGGGCGCTGGCTACGCTCTGCCAATGCAAGCATTGGATATAGCTAGTCGGGGCTTATACCCCTCCCTCTATATCAGGCAGCGGGGTTGGGATTGTGGACGATGCGGTAGTCCTCATCGAACTCCGGTACTGAATCGTAGCGGGGGAAGGTGGCGCGGAACCAGGCATTGACGTACTGGGTGCGGTCTTTGCGGCTCTTGGAGCTTTCGCGGACGGACTCGAATTCCTTCTGCATATCCTCTGCATCGTCCAGCATGGCGATGTAGTCCTGCATCATCTTGTAGGTCAGCAGCGGGAGCTTGCCAGCCTTCGGCTTGGGGTGACGCTTGCGGTTTTCCACCAGGACGCGAAGGCCTATGTCGCTGAAACGGGTCAGCAGGTCGAACTCATCGGAATTGATCTGAGTGGCGGCATCCATGAACTTGCGGGAGACGGTAACAGTCTTGCTGAGGAAGTTAACCTCGTAATTACGGGAGCGCTTCATTATGGTGTGTCCTCCTTATTCTTCGTCGGGGTTGTAGAGCAGATGGGAATCAGCGATGGCCGCTTTCTTGGCCTTCTGGGCGTCCTGGAACTTTTTGAAGTCCTCACCGTACTTATCCAGGAACCACTTCTTCACCAGGGCGTAGGTGCCGCGCATGGTCTTGGCGACCTTTTGAACGGCTTCGAACTCAGCCAGGGCGTCGTCAAGGGTTTCGGGTGACTCAGTACCTTTGATGTAGTTGCGCATATTATCGTAGGTCAGGTCGCCGTAATCGCGCTTGTTGGGGTTGCGGGTGATGGTGCGGATCTGGATGTCGTAGCCAGGGTGGTTTTGCTGCAGCTCGTTCAGGATCTCGAACTCCTGGGTGTCGAACTGTCCGGCGAGAATCATGAATTCCTTGGTAACGGTAATGGTCTTCTTCTGGCGATTAATCACGGGCGTCTTCATGGTGGGTGTTCCTCCTTTTTCGTTCAGGGCTTTGGTGTTTCCCTCACCCTGTGCCTATATAATACGAAAAGAAGTGTACATATGTTAGGACCCAATACGTTTTAGATGTTAAACTCATAAAAATTCTGCATAATTTTCAATAGGTCTTGCAAATCGAAGGCGTATTGAGCAGAGAATGGCATGTGAAAGAAGAGAAAATGCAAGCGGTTTCGATTAATTAACCATAATTTTGAAAATTTCCGAAAAATTGGTGCCGGAGGAATTAAAGATTTCAATTGATGTGGTTCCTATATATGCCAGACACGACAATTTCGACGCAAAAACGTCAATTCGTTGCAATGCTGTTTTTTCTACGCGATTTACCTCGAATTTGTAACCTCAACCTCCTTAATATCCCGATAACTGACAAACAAGTGCGTTATCTCCTGAAAGACATACCCCTGGACCGCAGAGTTGCCTTTTCAATTGTAGAAGTTGTAAGATGAGTCCTTAATCATGCAACTTAACGCAGTTTATGCCTCAGATTAGGCAGTCAATGGCTTCTATTTCTCAGTTTAGCCGCATCATTCTGCAAAACTACGTAGCAAACCGTAGATTCCCATGCAAAAAGCGCAGCTGCCTTTCAGCAACTGCGCCTCTACCCGAGCAACATGTAAGCAAAACCCTCTTCACACCCCATTATACTTCATCTATAATATACGTGCCGCAACCGTTGAATCTTGAAAACTGCATCGTTCATCAGCAAGCCATGAAAAGGAGAAACATGGCAAAACATCGTTTCCACGTAAAACTACCCAATGGCGAGAAGGTCTGGCTCACGGGAGATACCATTAGCGAGGCCTTCTGCGCCGGTTTTGAAAAGTATTCACTGCCTGCCCCTCCACCGAAGAAAAAACGTTGTCCTACGCTTCGGGCATATGGCGATAAGTGGTTCCGCCTGTATCACCAGCCCAAGGTGAAGCGAAATACAGCCAACAACACGCGCATTCTGTTGGAACGCCACATCTACCCGGCGCTGGGGTCGTGCCGCCTGGATGATCTCACCTTTGATGACATTCAGGCTCTCTACAACAGCAAGGCCGCGCTATCTCATTCCACGAATCAGAAACTTCAAATCGTTCTGGGCGCGATTTTCCGCAACGCCCTCGAAGACGGACTGATAGACAAGAACATCATGCTATCCAGCCGCTATGTGATGAGCAAGCATCGTGACGTCCGCAACTGCCTGACGCAAGCGGATGCGGCGGACATCCTGCGGCAAGTGGAACACCTGAACGAGGCCGACCAGCCCTTTATCATGCTGCCGATGCTGACTGGTATGCGGCGCGGGGAGTGCCTCGGCCTGATGTGGAGTGACATCGACTTCTCCAAACGGATCATCACCGTCAGCAGAGCCATCACCTTTGCAGGGAATCAGCCTGTGGTGGATACACCGAAGAGCGCGGCAGGCTATCGGCAGATTCCGCTTCTGCCGGAGCTTCAGGCTTTTCTGCTCTCTCTGCCAAGACAAGGCGAATTCGTCATCGGTGGCCAACGGCCTATCACAGAACAGGTGTATCAGCGGACGTGGGAGAGAATCAACCGAACCATCGACCTTCACGGGGCCACAGCGCATGTATTCCGTCACACTTTTGCGACGCTTGCGGCTGTCCACACAGATGTAAAGAATTTGCAAGCCATCATGGGTCACTCGGATATCCAAACAACGATGAATCGATACACTCATCCGCAGGAAATTCGGGTGATGGAGGCGGTCGATGATCTGGCAGGCATGTTCAACAGCGAGAATTGAAAAGTTGTTGAAAAGCGCAAGGTGCCGCAAATGCAGTTAGATCAAGGCTTTGCGGCCTCTTAAAATTTTCGGAAATTGACTGATTTGTTGAAAAAACGGTCATTTTGAGCAAAACAGCCAGAAATTCATGATGTTCCGCCAAAACAAAAAATCCCGCAAACCCTTGATTTGCAAGGACTTGCAGGTATGTACGCCCGGCAGGATTCGAACCTGTGACCTTCAGAGTCGGAGTCTGACACTCTATCCAACTGAGCTACGAGCGCGCGTCAGCCTGATTATGATAGCACATACAGGCTGGCATTGTCAAGGGATGGGCGCAAAACTCCCAAAATTCCGGTAGAAATGCGCATCTGGCCGTTATTCGCCCAGTGCCTGGAGCAGCACAGCGAGGTTCTGGCGCATCGTGTCCTCGTACAGGGTCAGGGGGATGTTGGTCTCCGGACCGGTCACGATGGGGTCCAGGGTGTAGAGGGGTGCGTGGGTCTCGCGGGCGATGGTCTGCGCGGCTATGTCCTCGTACTGGGGTTCCACGAACAGCGGCGGCGCGCCCAGGGCGGTGATGGTCTTGCACAGCTCCGCCAGCGCGCGGGGGGAGAGCGCGTCCTCCGGGTCGCGGTTGATGACGGCGGCCACGTTCAGCCCGTAAGCCTTTGCAAAGTAGGGGAACGCCTCGTGGAAGGTGACCACGTCCTTGCGCGGCACATCGGCCAGAGCGGTGCGGAGCTCGTCATCCAGGGCGGTCAAGCGGAGTATATACGCATCCCGGTTGGCGGCGATGGCCTGGGCATGCTCCGGCAATGCGGCGATGAGTCCCTCCGCCAGGTTCTCCACCATGCGAATGGCGTTGCGCACGTCCAGCCAGATATGGGCGTTGTAGGCGTGCTCGTGGTCGTGCTCGTCGTGGTCTTCGCAGTCCTCCAGGAGTGCCACGCCTTGGGAGGCGTCCACCACCGGCAGGGCAGGGAAGGCCTCGAACACGCCGCTCAGGTAGCTCTCCATGCCCGCGCCGTTGATGAGGAACACATCCGCCGTGGCGAGGGCTTTCATGTCGCTGGTTTGCAGCTGATAATCGTGCAGACAGCCGGTGCCGGGCTGTGCCAGGCAGACGACCTCCATTCCGTCGATGCCGCTTAGCAGATTCAGCGCGAACAGGCGGATGGGGTAGAAGGAGGCGACGACGGTTTCGGCGCAGGCCGCCAGGGGCAGGGCCAGCAGGGCAAGGAATAGGATCAGGATTCTTTTCATGGGGCATTCCTTCCGATATAAGTGTTCACGGATAGAACGAAGCGGCGGCGGGTTTTATTGCAGCCAGGCGGCATATCGGTCCGCTGGAAAGTTCTCCCGGATGATGCGGGACAGCATCTCCCGCTCCAGCGAGGGCATCCCCGCGCCGTAGCGCTGGAGCAGCACCCGCATGGCGCACAATCGGCCGCTTTGCAGCGCATAGCCGCGCAGGAACTCCAGCGGCAGCTGATCGCCGGGCAGCGCGTCCATCAATACGCCCAGGGCCTCGTCCGCCAGGGTGTCGATGTCCATCATGCGCAGGCGCAGGCGCACGCCGTTTTCCAGCGTCAGCAGCATGCCGGGGCCCAGCGCCTCATACAAATCGCCAAAGATGCACTCCCGCACCCGGGTGAACATGTCCTCCAGCGTCATGCAGGAGGGCGCGTAGAGGCTCAGGCAGTGGGTGGCATTTTCGCACAGGGGGGTGATGGACACAAAGCGCGTCCCCAGCAGGGGCTCCAGCGCTGCGCGCACGGCGGCGGTCTTGATGGGGATGGACATCACAGCACCTCCTCAACGCATTTAGCGACCCACGGAAGCTTCCTTTGTATCATAAAGTATTTCGACGGACGCACGGTGGATTCCTGCCCGTGCATTTCTTTGTTTTTTTGTGGCGGAAATCCCCCAAAGAAAACTGCATAAAATACAAAACGATGCATGCATATGCGAATTCAAACCGCATGGATTGTGCCGAACAAATGTCCTTGCACAAGATGTCCACAGGAGAGTTATCCACAGGATTTGGGCCATGCACCAAATCAAACCCGGAAGAAACCCTTGAAATTTGGCGCTCCCTGTGCTATGATAGGGAAGAAACGAGAGTTATCCACAGCATGTAACAGCCCGCAGCCACCCCGGCCGTGGGCTTGCATAAACGGGAGCGGTCGTGGAGTATGCATACCGCTCTTTTATGTCCTGCTGATTTTCAGAAGAAAAGGAACGCTGCTGCGATGGAAATGAAAGAGCTCTGGGAGCGGGCCTGCGCCCTGCTTGAAGCCGAAATGAACCGCATCGTGTATACGACGTGGATCGCCAATAACCTGACCGTGATTGCCCTGGAGGGAGACACGCTGATCCTGCGCATCACGATGGAAAACATGCAGCGCCAGCTGATGAACATGCACCATGTCCGCATCACCGACGCGGTGAGCCGTGCGGCGGGCAAGCGCATGAATGTCGAAATCCTCACCAGCGCCGAGATTCAGGAGCGCAACGCGCCCAAGGCCGCTGACGCTCAGGACAGGAACGAGATCACCGGCATCGCCCTCAACCCCAAATACACCTTCGAGACCTTCGTGGTGGGCAGCGGCAACCAGCTGGCCCATGCGGCCTCCCTGGCGGTGGCGGAAGCGCCCGCACAGGCTTACAACCCGCTGTTCATCTACGGCGGCGTGGGCCTGGGCAAGACCCACCTGATGCACGCCATCGGCCACTTCATCCTGGATGCCGACCCCACCAAGCGGATCCTGTATATCTCCGGCGAGCAGTTCACCACCGAGCTGATCACCGCCATCCAGCAGAACCGAAACATCCAGTTCCGCAACCGCTTCCGCAATGTGGACGTGCTGATGGTGGACGATATTCAGTTCATCGCCGGCAAGGAGTCCACCCAGGAGGAGTTTTTCCATACCTTCAACGCCCTGCATACCGCGGGCAAGCAGATCATCCTCACCTCCGACCGGCCTCCGCAGGAGATCGCCCGCCTGGAGGAGCGCCTGAGGAGCCGCTTTGCCTGGGGCTTGCTGGCGGACGTCAAGAAGCCCGACTTTGAAACCAGGATCGCCATCCTCCAGCGCAAGGCCGAAATGGAGCATCTGCAGGTGGATCCCGAGATCCTGGAGACCATCGCCAGCCATGTGGATTCCAACATCCGCGAACTGGAGGGCAACCTGACCCGCCTGGTCGCCTATGCCAACCTGACCCAGAAGCCGCTGACGGTCGCCCTTTGCAACGAGGCGCTGCGCGATTTGTTCTCCACTAAGGCCCGCAAGGAGATCACCCCCCAGGCCATCATGCAGACCGTGGCGGATTACTACTCCATCACCGTCAACGACCTGGTCTGTCATTCAAGGCGGCGGGAGATCACCGTGCCCCGCCAGATCGCCATGTACCTCACCCGCGAAATGACGAACCTGTCCCTGCCGCAAATCGGCCAGGTGTTCGGCAACCGCGATCATACCACCGTCCTCCACGGCTGCGACAAGGTGGCTGCGGGCGTCAAGGAAGATGGCAGCGGCATGAGCAGCGTGGTGAACGATATCCGCAACCTCATTTCAGAAAGCAAATAAGCCACACGATGCGCTGTCCGCAGAACAACCGGGCGGCGCATTTCTATTGGCGGCAAAGATGGACAGAAATGAGCATTTCTGCGCACAATGCGGGCGGGGTTTGGGGGTTTCCCAGGCAGGAAAAGCAGGAATACCGTCGAACTATACGAAACAGGATATTCCCCGAGAAATCAACAGGAGGCATTCAGGATGAGCATTACCGACAAGGCACAGAATCTGAAAATCGCGTACATCGGCGGCGGCAGCCGTGGCTGGGCTTGGGGCTTCATGACGGATTTGGCCATGGACGAGCAGCTCTGCGGCACGGTGCGCCTGTACGATATTGACCGCGGCGCGGCGGAGCGCAACGAGGTGATCGGCAACAAGATCAGCGCCAACCCCGATGCGAAGTCCAAGTGGCAGTATGTGGTCTCCGATTCCCTGAAGGAGGCGCTGACCGGCGCGGACTTCGTGGTCATTTCCATCCTGCCCGGCACCTTTGACGAGATGGCGTCGGACGTGCACCTGCCCGAGCGCGTGGGTGTGTACCAGCCCGTGGGCGATACCGTGGGCCCCGGCGGCTTCATGCGCGCGATGCGTACCATCCCCATGTTCGTGGAGATCGCGGAGGCCATTCGGGACTACGCGCCCGAGGCGTGGGTGATCAACTACACCAACCCCATGACGCTGTGTATCCGCACCCTGTATGAGGTGTTCCCGCAGATCAAGGCCTTCGGCTGCTGCCATGAGGTGTTCGGCACGCAGAAGCTCATGTGCGATATGCTCGCTGAACAGCTGGGCATCGAAAATGTGGATCGCCATGAGATCTATACCACCGTGGTGGGCATCAACCACTTCACCTGGCTGACCCGCGCCACCTACAAGGACATCGACCTCTACCCCCTGTATGCAAAGTTTGCCGAGAAGTACGCCGATGGCTACGACAAGGGCGGCGACAAGAACTGGATGAACTCCTCCTTCTCCAGCGCGGAGCGGGTGAAGATCGACCTGTTCCGCCGCTATGGCGTGATCGCCGCTGCGGGCGACCGTCACCTGGCGGAGTTCCTGCCGCCCTGGTATACCCGCAACCCCGAGACCGTCAAGCGCTGGAAGTTCGGCCTGACCAGCGTCGATTGGCGCAAGGACGACCTCAAGAACCGCATGCAGCGCTCCGATGATCTGATCTCCGGCAAGGAGGAGATCCAGCTCAAGGGCTCCGGCGAGGAGGGCCACCTGCTGCTCAAGGCCATCCTGGGCCTGGGCGACCTGGTGAGCAACGTCAACGTGCCCAACCGGGGGCAGATTCCCAATTTGCCCATCGGCGCGGTGGTGGAGACCAACGCCCTCTTCGGCCTGGACCGCATTGAGCCCGTCTACGCCGGCCCTGTGCCCGCAAACGTGCTGCCCCTGGTGGCCCGCCATGTCTACAACCAGGAGAACACCCTGCGCGCAGCCATGACCTGCGACCGCAAGCTGGGCCTGACCACCTTCATGAACGACCCGCAGATGGGCGCTGTGTCCATGGAGGACGGCGAGAAGCTGTTTGACGACATGCTGGAGAACCAGCGCAAGTACCTGCCCGCCAAGTGGTTTGAATAAGCCGTGGGCAACCTCCCCCTGTGGATGAAATGACGATGGACATATCCACAGTAAGGGTCAAGGAAGCTGTCCGCCTCCCGCTGCCAGGCATGACGCAGCGGGAGGCGCTTTGTGTGGATCCCCCTTGCCATTCCAGCGGCAAATTGGTATAATAAGCGACGAAAACCGCCATTGTCCCGGGAGGAAACAGCATGCAGATTCGCGTTGAGAACTTCGATGATCTTCGCCACCAGGATATCGCCACCGGCCGGGTGCTCAACGACAACCCGCACATGGAAACCGTGATGTACCACATGAACAACGGGGCGTGCCTGAACATGACCTTCGAGGGCCCGGAGGACTTCCTCGACGACCCGATGGTGCTCTACATCGTGCTGGACGGGGCGATCGAGGTCTGCGAGGTGGACGAGAGCCAGGTGGTGACGGCGGGCAACAGCATCGTGATTCACCCCAAGCACAACTTTTCCGTGTGGGCCAGGGGGGAAGCCAACGTGATTGCTGTGGCCAGCGATGGCGGCGGCGCGCTGGACGTGGATCACCCCGAGCTGACCGACGCGCTGACCCTGGTGGAAAAGAACGACGCCTATGTGGTGGGTCACAATTACCGCGTGAGCCGCTATACGCTGCTGATGATGCAAATCCTTGCGCCGGAGCGCATGACGTCCGCGCTGCGGCTGGCCTCCGGCTTCCATGATGTGGGCAAGGCGCGGCTTGACCCGGCCATCCTCAACAAGCCTGGCAAGCTGACCGATGAGGAATTCAAGCACATCAAGCTGCATCCCGTGTTTTCCTGGGAGCTGCTGCGCAAGCATCTGCCGGAGGAGGTGGCCAACATTGCCCGATGGCACCACGAGAAGCTGGATGGCTCCGGCTATCCTGACGGCCTGACGGGCGACAGCATCCCCCTGGAGAGCCGCACCATCGCCGTAGCGGACATCTTCGACGCGCTCACCACCTCCCGCTGCTACCGGGACGCCTTCTCCTTTGAAAAGGCCCTGGGCATCATGCAGGCGGAGGTCGATGCGGGCAAGCTGGACAGGGAGGCCTTTGACGCCCTCCGCCAGCTCATCAGCCGGGGGACCATCCGCGATGGCGTGGACAATCAGCTGCGCAATAAGCTATAACCAAATACCGGCAGGACGCCCTTGAGGGTTGCGTCCCGCCGGTTCTTTTGTTTAACGGATGAAGTTCGTCCAGGCGCGCGCTTCCTTCTCGGGCAGCCCGTAAGCCGCCTTGCCCAGGGCGATGGATTTCATCAGGAAGGTCATGTTCCGCGCCAGGGCTCGCAGGGTTTGCAGCCCCTCCGCGTCCTGGGCCGCCTCGCCAGGTGCGCCGCCGTGGACGGAGTTCCAGTACTGGCTGGCGGCGATTGGCATGCCGCTGATGCCAAAGAACTTGTTCATTTCGTCATAGGTGGCCGAGCAGCCGCCGCGCCGCGCGATGCAGACGCTGGCCCCCACCTTCATCGTTTTGTCAAAGGGGGTGGAGTAGAACAGCCGCTGCAAAAAGGCCATCAGCGTGGCGTTCGCGCCGGCGTAGTACACCGGGCTGGCGACAACGATGCCGTCCGCCGCCTCGAATTTCGGGGCAACCTCGTTGACCGCGTCGTCAAAGACGCACTGGCCCTTCTTCTTGCAGCCCCCGCAGGCGACGCACCCGCGGATGGCCTTGTTCCCGACGGTGATGATCTCCGCCTCCACGCCCTGGGCAGCGAACACTTCCGCCATTTCCTTGAGCGCCAGGGCCGTGTTGCCGTTCTCCCTGGGCGAACCATTGATGATGAGTACCTTCATAATTTACGCTTCCTTTCTGTGTGCTTGTCAGCAGCTTGCCTTCACCGCCAGGCGGGCGGCCTCCAGAATCTCGGGGCAGCCGCCGCCCTGGGCGAAGTCGGGCCTGCCGCCACCCTTGCCGCCCAGCGGACGGGCCGCGTTCCCCAGCAGCGTGCCCATGTGCAATGGCGCATCCGCAGAACGCCCGAACACGTAGATCGCCTGGTCACCCGCTTTTGCACCCAGCAGGGCGATCACACCGGGCTGAGCAATCAGCGCGGAGGTCACGTCCCGCAAGAGCGCCGCGTCCGCGTCCACAAAGCAGGCGATGAGTAGCGTGCCGTCCATCAAGCGCTCCGCGTCCGCCAGCATGCCCTGCACCTGGCTCAGCAGCTGCTCTCGCCGCAGGCGCGTCAGCTCGAATTCCGCAGCCTTGAGCCTCTCCTGCATCGCGAAAACGCTGTCGCGCAGGTGTTCCACGCCAGTGGAAAGCAGCTCGGCAGCGCCGTGGGCGGCATCGTGGCAGGCGGCGTAATCCGATAGCGCACGCTGCCCGGCGACGAACGTGACGCGCATCTTCCCCCGGGCCGGGGCGACCGACAGTATCTTCACCAGCCCCAGCTGGCCTGCGCTGGAAGGATGCGTGCCGCCGCAGGCCACCATTTCATCATCGCCGATGGCGACCACGCGCACATGCTCCGTCACCGTGGGCGGCTTGCGCAGGGGCAGCAGCGGCAGTTCCTCCGGGGTCGGGAACCAGCAGCGGATGGGCACGTCCCGCTGGATGTGCTCGTTCACATCCTGCTCGATGCGTCGTAGCGCCTCCTCGGAAATGCGTGTTGCCCCTTCGGGCATCGCCACATCAATGGTGGATACCCTGTCGCTGATGTGCAGCCCGATGGTCACGCCGCCCATCAGCCGGTGTAGCGCGCCGGCGATCATGTGGTCGCCCGCGTGCTGCTGCATGTGGTCGAACCGCCTTGTCCAGTCGATGCGGCCCTGCACGCTTTCCCCCACGGCCAGGGGCTGCGTCACGGTATGCCAGACCTCGCCGCCTTCGACATTCACATCAATCACCCGGGCGCTGCCCAGGACGCCGGTGTCATAGGGTTGACCGCCGGAGGTGGGGTAGAAGGCGCTGCGGTCGAGCAGCACGTCGAAGTCCTCGCCCCTCGGGCGGCAAGCAAGCACCTGCGCGGTGAATTCCGTCAGGTAGGGCTGATCGTAATACAGGCGTTCGGTCATGATCATCACACTCCGCTGCCATCATACCACGTTATAGCGGCGCTGTCCACCCTTTTGCGCTGGGGCAAACGCTTGCCGCCGCCGCGCGCCTGTGGTACAATGGGTGCAGGAGGATGAATGCCGTGACGTACAGAATTCTTGTGGTGGAGGACGATTACAGCATTTCCCAGGCCGTGGCGCAGCAGCTGGCGGCGTGGGATATGGCAGCGCAGGTCGTGACCGATTTTGCCAATGTACTGGGGGAGTTCGCGGCCTTTGACCCCCATCTGGTGCTGCTGGACATCAAGCTGCCCTTCTACAGCGGCTATCACTGGTGCCAGGAGCTGCGGCGGGTGTCGAAGGTGCCGATCATCTTCATCTCCTCCGCGTCGGACAGCATGAACATCGTGATGACCATGAACATGGGCGCGGATGATTTCATCGCCAAGCCCTTTGACCTGAATGTGCTTTTGGCCAAGGTGCAGGCGCTTTTGCGCAGGACGTATGCCTTTGCATCGAACATCACGGTGATCGAGCACCGGGGCGCGATGCTCAACACGGGGGACAGCACGCTGACCTTCCAGGGCGAAACGATCCCGCTGAGCAAGAACGAATACCGCATCCTGCTCACGCTGATGCAGAATAAGGGCAAGGTGGTCAGCCGGGAAAGGCTGATGGAGGCGCTTTGGGCCACGGACAGCTTTGTGGATGAAAACACGCTGTCGGTCAATGTCAATCGGCTGCGCAAGCGGCTGGAAGGCGCTGGGCTGAGCGGGTTCATCACCACCCAGCACGGGGTCGGCTACATCGTGAAATAGGGGGACGGCGGGGCATGTGGATGTATCTGAGGCAGCGCTGGCAACTGCTGCTCCTGCTGCTGACTTGCTGCGCCGTCTTTGCGGGGACGTTCGCGCTGTATCGCTTCCCGCTCACGGCGGTTTTGTACCCGGGCGGGCTCTGCCTGTTGCTGCTGCTGGCCTTCGGGGGCATGGATTACGCCAGATTGCGCCGCAAGCGCAGGACGCTCAAGGCCCTGGGGCGCATGCCCTTCATGCTGTCGGAGCAGCTGCCTCCCCCCTCGGACGGCATCGAGGCGGAATACCAGCAGCTGCTGATGCTGCTCACCGATGCCCATCGCCGCATGGAGGACGAGCAGAACGGCCGCTATCAGGACATGATGGACTACTACACCATCTGGGCGCACCAGATCAAGACCCCCATCGCGGCCATGCGGCTGCACCTCCAGCAGGAGGATACCCCCAGAAGCCGGATGCTCATGACCGAGCTGATGCGCGTGGAGCAGTATGTGGAGATGGTTTTGACCTATCTGCGGCTGGATTCCCACGACACGGATTATGTCATCCGGGAATATGACGCGGACGCGATCGTGCGCCAGGCGGTGAAGCGCTTCGCCGGGGAATTCATCACCCGCCATCTGACGCTGCAGTATCAGGTGCTGAACACCACCGTCATTACCGACGAGAAGTGGCTGCTCTTCGTGGTGGAGCAGGTGCTGTCCAACGCGCTGAAATACACATCGGCAGGCAGCGTCTCGATATATATGGAAGGAAAGACGCTGTGCATCCGGGACACGGGCATGGGCATTGCGCCGGAGGACCTGCCCCGCATCTTTGACAAGGGGTACACCGGGGCGGCGGGCCGGGCGGACAAGAAGGCCAGCGGCATCGGGCTGTACCTGTGCAAGCGCATCTGCCGCAACCTGGGGCATGGGATTGCGGCGTCGTCCGTGCCGGGGGAGGGCACGACGGTGCGCATCTGCCTGGAACAGCGCCAGCTGACGGTGGAGTGAGCGGCGCAGCGGTGCGCTGTTGTGATGCTGGGTTTCTTACACAAATGTAAGATTCCGGGGGGATTTGTAAGGCAAGTCAATGGCTTTGCAGCCCTCCGTTTTGGTATGATACTTCCCGTAAAGGAGGTTATCCATATGAGCTTGTTGGAAGTTAATCAGTTGAATAAGGTGTACACCACCCGCCTGGGCGGCGCGAAGGTGGAGGCGCTGCGCAGCGTCACCTTCCAGGTGGAGGATGGCGAATATGTGGCGATCATGGGGGAAAGCGGATCGGGCAAGACCACGCTGCTGAACATCCTGGCGGCGCTGGACAAGCCCACCGGCGGCAGCGTGCGGCTGGATGGCCATAACCTGTCGGACATCAAGGAGAGCGCGGTGGCAGCCTTCCGCCGGGACAACCTGGGCTTTGTGTTCCAGGAGTTCAACCTCCTGGACACCTTCACCCTGGAGGACAACATCCTCCTGCCCCTGGTGCTCTCGGGCACGCCCCATGCGGAGATGAAGCACCGCCTGGCTACCATCGCCGCGCAGCTGGGCATCGCCACGCTGCTGAAAAAGTACCCCTACGAGGTGTCCGGCGGGCAGAAGCAGCGGGCCGCCGTCGCCCGCGCGATGATTACCGAGCCCCGCTTGCTCCTGGCGGATGAGCCCACCGGCGCGCTGGATTCCAAGTCCACCGACGATTTGCTCCAGGTCTTTGCCACGCTCCACCTCCTCGGGCAGACCATCCTGATGGTGACCCACTCGGTCAAGGCTGCCAGCCATGCCTCCCGCGTGCTGTTCATCAAGGACGGCGAGGTGTTCCACCAGATCTACCGCGGCGCTTCCACCAACGAGCAGCTCTATCAGAAGATCAGCGATACCCTGACCTTGCTGGCGACGGGCGGTGAAATCGAATGAAGCTCTACCTGAAGCTGGCCCTGGACGGCATCCGCAAGAACAAGCGGCTATACATCCCCTACATGCTCACCGGCGCGGTGATGGTGATGATGTACTTCATCGTGTCAGCGCTGTCTGTCAGCCCGATGCTTGCGTGCTTCAAGGGCGGCAGGATGCTGGGCATGATATTGCCCTTTGGCGTGTGGGTCATTGCGATCTTTGCGGCGGTGTTCCTGTTCTACTGCAACGCATTCATCATCAGGCAGCGCAACCGGGAGTTCGGCTTGTACAACGTGCTGGGCATGGGCAAGGCGGACCTGACCGGCTTGATGGCGGTGGAAAGCCTGTTGACGGCGGGGATCGCCATCCTCTGTGGCCTGATCTTAGGCCTCTCTTTGGAGAAGCTGGCCGAGCTGGGCATGCTGCGCATCCTCGGGGAGGACGTCGATTATGCCCTCCACATTGAGCCCCGCGCCATCGTGGAGACTGCCCTCGTCTTTGGCGTGATCTACCTGCTGCTGCTCCTGAGCGCGGTCATTCGCGTGTGGCGCTGCGATCCCCTGGCGCTGCTCAAAAGCGCCCAGGTGGGTGAAAAGCCCCCGAAGGCCAACTGGCTGCTGGCGGTGCTGGGCCTGGTGCTCCTCGCGGTGGCCTACGCCATTGCCCTTACCATCAAAAACCCGATGGAGGCGTTGGTGTACTTCTTCATCGCGGTGGTGCTGGTGATCATCGCCACCTATCTGCTGCTTGTGGCGGGGTCGGTGGTGCTGTGCAGATTGCTGCAGCGGAATCCGCGCTACTACTACAAGCCGAACCACTTCGTCTCCGTGTCCACCATGGCCTACCGCATGAAGCGCAACGGCGCGGGCCTGGCGTCCATCTGCATCCTGATGACGATGGTGCTGGTGACGCTCTCCTCCGTGCTGTGCCTGTACATCGGCGCGGAAGACACGCTGCTTCGGGCTTACCCGCGGGATGTGGCCCTCACATTGCATCTGCCGGACATCGCCTGGGCCACCGAGGAAAACCTGGATGGTCGCCGCGAAAAGCTCCAGGAACTTGTCCCCGGGCAGGTAAACCCGGAGGATTACCTGGAGCTGGCGGCCTACGGCTTGCTCACCCGGGAGGGGTCGCAGCTGCTTTTCACCACGAAGGACGATGTGCTGAGGACGGCTGACCCCAGCAAGCAGCACATCGGCGATGTCACCGTGCGCGACCTGGCGGATTTCAACCGTGCTACCGGCAGCGCGGAGACCCTTGCCCCCGATGAATGTCTGGTGGCATCCTCCACAGCCCTGACGGACTTCGATTCCTTCGCCATGGATGGCAGCGCCCCCTACCGCATCCAGCGGATCCTGGGCGAGAAGGACATGCCGGGCACCAATGTGATGACGAGCGTCACCAGGATGCTGGTGGTTGTGCCCGACCTGCCCGCGTTCATTGCGGAGCAGACCCCTGAAACCGGCAGCCTTGTCCGCTGCCGCTGGAACTACGCCTTCGACCTGGAGGGTGGCTCGTCTGCCCATGAGGCTGCCTACGACACGCTGATGGACAACCTCAAGCAACTGGTTGTCCCCCGGGAGGACGGCGGCTTCACCTATACCCTGAATGTGCGCGACATGCAGCGCTCCGAATTCTACGGGCTATACGGCGGGCTGTTCTTTGTCGGGCTGCTGCTGAGCGCCATCTTCCTCTTCGCGGCGGTGCTGATCGTCTACTACAAGCAGCTCTCCGAGGGCTATGAGGATCAGAAGCGCTTTGCCATCATGCAGAAGGTGGGCATGACACAGCGGGAGATTCGCCGCTCCATCAACTCGCAGGTGCTGACGGTGTTCTTCCTGCCCCTGCTGATGGCGGGCGTGCACCTGATCTTTGCCTTCCCCATGGTTTGGCAGCTGCTGATGCTGTTCAACCTGAACGACAGGACGCTGATGATTGTCGTGACGGCGCTCAGCTTTGCGGTGTTTGGCCTGGTGTACGCGCTGGTGTACAGGATTACCTCGAACGTGTATTACGGGATTGTCAGTGGAGGAAAGGGGAAGGACCGCTGATGAAGGGGCAATGAGTTTGCCTGGCTGCGGCTTTTGCCGCGGCCTTTTTGTCTCCTGACATAGCGTATTCCATGCCTTGACGCTTGTTGTCGAACGTGTTACAATGGCGCTGCCAATTCCATATGCGAAGCACGGTTTGCCCTGGGCTTTTCCAGGGCAGAGCAAAAGGGAATCCGGTGCAAGGCCGGAGCAGCCGCCACTACTGTATGTGATCAGAAGGTGCGCATATCACCCATTGGGCCACAGCCTGAGAAGGGGCGCGCCATCGCGGGAAGCCGCGTCGTCATCAGCCAGGAGACCTGCCGTGCTTGCGTGGTGACACATTTTGGCGAGAAGTGTACAGCCGGATTGCGCCGCGTATTTGCCATGGGCAGAGGGCGGCGTGGTTTTGCTGTGCGCTCCCGGCGGATGCTGGGAGTATTTGTTTGCAGCCGGTTCGGGCGTGTGAACCGGCGACAACGACGGCCCAAAGGAGGTCATTCCATGAAAAAGTTCCTTGCAACCCTGCTGGCACTGGTGATGCTGGCATCCCTCTCCGCTTTGGCGGAGGAAGCACCCACGGCCTATGTGTCCATCTCCGACGACCATGGCGCGCTGGTGCTGGCCTATGCCCCGGTGGCCCTCACCGACGTGGACGCGGACGGCGCGCTGACCATCTGCGATGTGCTGATGGCGGCCCACGCGGCTTATCATCCCGACGGTGCGGAGGCCTTCGCCGCTGAACAGAGTGAGTGGGGGCTGTCCATGGTCAGGCTGTGGGGCATTGAAAACGGCGGCAGCTACGGCTATGTGCTGAACAATGCTGCCGCCTGGAGTCTGCTCGATCCCGTTGCGGACGGCGACCATGTGCAGGCCTATGTGTACACCGACCTGGTCGGCTTCAGTGATGCCTTCAGCTTCTTCACCGCGCCCGTGGCGGCGGCCGCTGTGAATGCCGAGGTGGCACTGACTTTGTCTGCCAATGGCTATGACGAGGCCTGGAATCCCGTGACTGCCGCGGTGGCGGGCGCTTCTATCACCGTGAACGGTGAAAGGACCGACGCTATGACCGATGCCAACGGCCAGGCTGTGCTGACCTTCCCGGTGGCGGGCGTATACACCGTTTCCGCCGTAAGCAACGACTTGACCCTTGTGCCCCCTGTTTGCATCGTGACTGTGACGGAGTAAAGGTGTGAAACGGATTCTTGTCTTGCTTTTTGCCCTGCTGCTGGCGCTGACGCCTGCAGCGGGGGCGGAAGCATCCCTTGCAGCCAACGTCCGGGAGGGCGTGCTGCGCTTCAAGGCGGCCCAGTCCGGCGCGGAGGACGTGCCGGACTGGGTTTCCGCCCATTTGCCCAGAACCATGGGCCAGGGCGGCGAGTGGTACGCCATCGCCCTGAGCCAGTGCGGCGGCTGTGACCTCTCTGCCTGCCGCGCGGCATTGCTTTCCTACCTGGACAGCACCCAGGTGCGCTCTGCCACCACCCGGCAGAAGCTGGCCCTGACATTGCTATCCACCGGCGGCGAAGCAGCCTTCGTCACCGCGACCCTGGAGGATTCCATCGGCAAGCAGGGCTTGATGAGCTGGGCCTGGGGGCTGCATCTGCTCAACAACCGCTGCACCTCTCCCGCATACACGGCGGATGAGGTGGTATCGACCCTGCTGTCCCTGCGCAAGGCGGACGGCGGCTGGGCTGTGACCGGCAGTGCGTCGGATGTGGACGCAACCGCCATGGTCCTCCAAGCCCTTGCGCCCCACCGGGACAAAGCGGAGGTCGCAGCCGCCATTTCTGAGGCGGTGGCGCTGCTGTCGGCCCGTCAGCTGGCGGACGGTGGCTATGCCTCCTTCGGTGTGGAAAACGCGGAGAGCACCGCGCAGGTGATCATCGCCCTGTGTGCGCTGGGCATCGACCCTATGGCGGACGCGCGCTTCATCAAGGAGGGCGCGACCCTGCTGGACGTACTGTGCCAATACCGGTTGGCGGACGGCTCCTTTGCCCACCAAAGGGGCGGTGCGTACAGCGAAAGCGCCACCGTGCAGGCCTTCCTGGCGGCGCAGGCCATGGCGTGCCTGGAAGCGGGGCAGGGAGGCCTCTATCTGCTGTCGATGCCAGCGCCTGCGGCAAACGTGAAGCCCCACTTCGGCTACAAGCCCATCGCGGTGGGGATCATCTGCGGCGTAGCGGTGCTGGCGTGTGCCCTGCTGCTGCTCCTGGGCAAGCGGCATCCGAAGAACTTCCTGGCGGTGGGGGTGCTGGCAGCGCTGCTATCAGCCATCGTGCTGCTGACGGATTTCCAGTCCGCCGGGAGCTACTACGCGCCCCCTGCGCCCAAGGCGGACGCCATCGGCCAGGTGACGCTCACCATCCGCTGCGACAAGGTGGCGGGGCGTGCGGCCCACATCCCGGCGGACGGCGTGATCCTTGCGAAGAGCCAGTGGCCCATCGCAGCTGGGGACACCGTGTACACCGTCCTCACCGACGCGGCCCGGGCTCGCGCCATCCACATGGAAACAAGCGGCGCCAGCGGGCTGATCTATATCAATGGCATCGGCAATCTCTACGAGTTTGACTTTGGCGATCTCTCCGGCTGGGTGTACCTGGTCAACGGCGTGTCTGCCTCGGTGGGCTGCGACCAGTATGTGCTTTCGCCGGGGGACGACGTGGCCTTCCACTACACGCTGGAATTGGGCAGGGACATCCCCTGACGGAAAGGAGGCGGCTCCATGCGCGGCTTTGCGGAACACAATCCCGTGTCGGTGGCAGTGTATTACATGGCGTCAGCGGGCGTGTGCATGCTGACGATGGAGCCCGTTCTCCTGGGGATTTCCCTGGTGGGGGCGCTGCTCACCCTGGCGGTCACGGGAGGCATCCGCCAGGGGAAAATGCACCTGTACATGCTGCTGCTCTTTGCGGGCATGGCGCTCATTAACCCGCTTATCTCCCACAACGGGGTGACGGTGCTCTTCGTGATGAACCACAACCCTGTCACGCTGGAGGCCTTCGTTTATGGCGCGGCAGCGGGCGGGATGATCGTGACGGTCATGTACTGGTTCCGTTCGTTCACCGCCGTGATGACCAGCGACAGGCTGCTGTACATCTTCGGCAGCCTGTCCCCCAAGCTGGCGCTGATGATTTCCATGGCGCTGCGGTATGTGCCGCTCTTTGCCGCGCAGGTGCGCCGGGTCAGCCAGAGCCAGAGGGCCCTGGGGCTTTACAAGGAGGACAACCTGATCGACCGCGTCCGTGGCGGCTTGCGGGTGTTTTCGGTGATGCTGACCTGGACGCTGGAGAACGGCATCATCACTGCGGACAGCATGACGGCCCGGGGCTACGGCACGGGGCGGCGGACGCGCTTCACCATCTTCCGCTGGACGCGGGGGGATGTGCTGCTGCTGGTGGCTTCCTTGCTCCTGATGGGCATCACCCTGTGGGGCACGGCGGCGCGGAGCTTCACCTACTACCCGGCCATCACCGCGACGGGCGTGAATCTGCGGGTGCTGAGCGGTTTTTGCGCCTATGGGCTGCTGACGCTGCTGCCCGCGCTCATCACAGGAAAGGAGGCGCTGAAATGGCACATCTTGCGCTCCGGCATCTGACCTTTACCTACCCTCGCTGTTCGCTGCCTGCCATTGCGGACGTCTCTCTGACGGTGGAGAAGGGCGAATTCCTGGCGGTGTGCGGGCCGACGGGCTGCGGCAAATCGACCCTTTTGCGGCTGATGAAGCGCGAGCTGGCCCCGCTGGGGACGCTCGATGGGGAGATCGACGTGGATGGTCAGCCCCAGGCCGCCCTGACCGATGCCCAGGCGGCTGCCCGCATCGGCTATGTGATGCAAAAGCCCGAGCAGCAGCTGGTGACCGACAAGGTGTGGCACGAGCTGGCCTTCGGGCTGGAAAATCTGGGGCTCCCCCAGCCGGTAATCGCCCGCCGTGTGGCGGAGATGGCGGCCTATTTCGGCATCGAGGACTGGTTTGACAAGGACGTCACGACCCTGTCCGGCGGGCAGAAGCAGCTGCTCAACCTGGCCGCCGTGATGGTGATGCAGCCGGAGCTGCTCATCCTGGATGAGCCCACCGCCCAGCTGGACCCCATTGCCGCCTCGGAATTCATCGCCACGGTGGCGAAAATCAACCGGGAGCTGGGTCTGACGGTGATTCTCACCGAGCACCGCCTGGAGGAGGTGATCCCGGTTTGCACCCGGCTGCTGGTGATGCACGATGGGCGCATCCTGGACTGCGACGCACCCCGGCAGGTCGTCAGCCGTTTGGCGGACAAGCCGGAGCTGCTGTGCTTCATGCCCGCGGCGGCGCGGCTGTTCCACCGCCTCAGGGCGGAGGGCCCCTGCCCGCTGGATGTCCGGGAGGGCCGCGCCTTCATTGAGGCGCGCTGCGGCGAAGCGCGCGCTTTGCCCGTTGAGCCGTCGCTGGACGAAGGCGCCGCCCCTGCGCTTACCTTCCGGCATGTGTACTTCCGCTATGATCGCCATGCCCCGGATGTGTTGGCGGACATGAGCTTCACCGTCCGCACGGGGGAGATCTGCTGCATCCTGGGCGGGAATGGCTCGGGCAAATCCACCACGCTGAGCGTCGCTGCGGCGCTGCAAAAAAGCTACGCGGGCCAGGTGGAGGTGTTCGGCAAGCCGCTGCGGGCGTACAGGAATCAATCCCTGTACCGCAGCTGCCTGACGCTTTTGCCCCAGGATGTGCAGAGCGTGTTCCTGTGCAACTCCGTCCGGGAGGAGCTGGCGGAGTGCGGCGCATCTCCCGACGTGCTGCCCTTTGACTTCACGCCGTTGATGGACAGGCATCCCTACGACCTCTCCGGCGGCGAGCAGCAGCTGCTGGCCCTGGCGAAGGTGCTTTCGACTCGCCCGCGATTGCTGCTGCTGGACGAGCCCACCAAGGGGGTGGACGCTGCCGCCCGCGCCCGGCTCATCGGGGTGCTGTCGGCCCTCAAGGCCCAGGGCATGACGCTGCTGCTCGTCACCCATGACGTGGAATTCGCCGCGCAGTGCGCTGACCGGTGCTGCTTCATGTTCCGGGGGCAGATGGTGTCGGAGGGCACGCCCCGGAGCTGCTTTGGCGGTAACAGCTTCTACACCACCGCCATCAGCCGCATGAGCCGCGGCTTGCTGACGGGCGCGGTCACGGTGGAGGACGCGGCCCGGCTGCTTGCGGGGGAGGCGATGCCATGATCGTGATCCGGAGCAAGCGCGCGCGGGATGTGCTGCGCGTCGCGCTGCCCTGCGTGGCGATGCCGCTGCTGGCGGCCCTGGGCGCGCTGGTGTTCCCCCAAAGGCGGCATCTGCTGGTGTCCCTGGGCATGGCCTGTCTGGCGCTGCTGCTCTTCCTCACCGGCTTTGAGCGCAAAAAAACCGGCGGACGGCGGATGGTCATTGTGTCGGTCATGACGGCGCTGTGCATCGTGGGGAGGTTCATCCCGCTGTTCAAGCCTATCACGGCGCTGTCGGTCATTACCGCCATGTACCTGGGGGGTGAGGCGGGCTTCCTGGTGGGGGCGCTTTCGGCTGTGCTGAGCAATTTCTACTTCGGCCAGGGCCCCTGGACAGCCTTTCAGATGCTGGCCTGGGGGATGATCGGGCTGATTGCCGGTTGGCTGGCGGAGCCGCTGAAACGCCATCGCTGGCTGCTGCTCCTCTATGGTGTGCTGGCGGGGGTGGCTTATTCGCTCATCATGGACGTGTGGAATGTGTTGTGGTATGGCGGCGGGTTTGATTGGACGCTGTATACGGCGGCGGTGGCGACGGCGTTGCCGCATACGACGCTGTATGCGGTGAGCAATTTTGTGTTTTTGTGGTTTTTGGCAAAGCCCTTTGGGGAGAAGCTGGAGCGCGTCAAGACGAAATACGGGGTGTGACATACGTCCGCCCCCCTTTTTACGAAATAGGGGTTGCGCAACAGCCCCTGGCGCTGCGTCAGCGGATGCTTGGGCGTTCCCCCGCCTTTTCCAGTTGCCTGAATCTCCTGGGTATGCTATAATCAGCTGACAACCCGGGCAGCCCCGCGCGGTAGCCCGGCCAGGGAGGCATCCCCATGAGCAACACGACGCACTGGGCCAGCATCTGGGGCAACGCGATGTCCATCGCGGAGAACCGCCCCGAGCGCTATGCCCGGCACATCACCCTGCGCTACCCCATCCGCGTGCCCTTTGATGGCACGGCCCTGCGGCTGACCTTCGACAACTACACCGGCACAGAGCCGGTCACTTTGGCCAAAACCACACTGCTGGCGGGGGAGACCTTCCTCCCGGTGACCTTTGATGGGCAGCGGGCGGTCACCATCGGCGCGGGGAGGAACGTCACCTGTGACCCGGTGGAGGTCGCGCTGCATGCGGGCGACACCGTGTTTGTCAGCTTCTACCTGGCGGATTTCACCCTCATGCGGTCGGTGGTGTTCACCTGCGGCAAGCTCAGCGGCGGCTGCTACGCCAACGGCGACGAAACGGAAACCCTCCGCCTGGATGTGAACACCTCCCGCGCGACAAAGCTGAACTACTTCCTGTCCAACGTGTCCATCCTGACCGCCCGGGAGAACCGCACCGTCATTTGCTACGGGGACTCCATCACCGCCCAGGACTGGCCGGATGATTTGCAGCTCCGCTGTGCAAGGGATGGCTTCGGGCACACGGCCATCATCCGCCGCGCGGCCAGCGGCACCCGTATCCTGCGCGAATATTCCTGCCTCACCTACGAAAGCTACGGCTTGATGGGCAGCCGCCGCTTTGGGCATGAGATTCCCACCGACGGCGCGGATGCGGTCATTATTCAGCAGGGCATCAACGACATCATCCATCCGGTGGGGGAGGACGTGAACATCTTCCGCCCCATGAGCGACCTGCCCACGGCGGCGGAGCTGATCGGCGGGCTGAAAAACTACATCGCCCAGGCGCGGGAGATGGGATTGCGGGTCTATGTGGGCACGCTGCTCCCCATGGGCGGCTGGCGCACGGACGCGGCTTTCCGGCAGGCGCTGCGCCATGACTTCAATGATTTCATCCGCACGACCGAGCTGATTGACGGCTGCATCGACTTCGACGCGGCCCTCCGCGACTCTGAGCGCCCGGACTGGTTTTTGCCCGAGTACGATTCCGGGGATCATCTCCACCCCAGCAAGCGGGGCTATGAGCGTATGGCGCAGGAGGTACCCGCGGCGCTGTTGTGGTGAGGAAAATGGATGAAAAACCGAAAAATGCAAGATGATGATGTAAAAACTGCATTTTTCACGCTTTTCACTTGCAAAACGGGCTGCAATCCGGTATAATGAAGCACGAATGCCCACATGCGTGGAGGACGCAGGGCAATACAGGAAATGGAGAACCGCTGTCATGCAGGATATGCAGGATATGATCGACCGGCTGAATCAGTCGGGGAAAAGACTGTCGAAGGGCCATCGCAAGATTGCGCAGTACATCGTCGAGCATTACGACAAGGCCGTGTTTATGACCGCCAGCAAGCTGGGCGAGAGCGTGGGCGTGAGCGAATCCACCGTGGTGCGCTTCGCCTCCGCCATGGGCTACGAGGGGTATCCCCAGCTGCAGCGCAGCTTGCAGGAGCTGGTCAGCCACCGGCTGACGGCCAATCAACGCTTTGAGATGTCCACGGAGATCGACCCCCGGGAGGCCCTGAGCGTGGTGCTCAAGAGCGACGTGCAGAACCTGCGCGCCACCATGGAGCAGATGGATGTGGCCGTCTTTGAGGATGTGGTGAACCGCCTTTTGTCCGCCAAGGCCATCTATGTGATGGGCTTGCGCTCCGCGGCCCCGCTGGCCCAGTTCATGGGGTATTACCTCAATTATATCTTTGACAATGTGCATCTGGTGTCCTCCGGCGCGACGGACGTGTTCGAGGAGATCTCCAAGTTGAAGGAGAACGAGGTGCTGGTGGGCATCTCCTTCCCCCGGTATTCGACCCGCACGCTGGAGGCCATGCGCTTTGCCAAGCGCTGCGGCGCACAGGTGGTGGCGATCACCGACGGCCCCATGTCCCCCCTGGCGGACATGGCCGACGCGACCCTCACTGCCCGCACCGATATGGCTTCCTTCGTGGACAGCCTGGCGGCGCCGCTCTCCCTCATCAACGCGCTGCTGGTGGCCCTGGGGCTGCACCGCAAGGACGCGCTGACCCAACACTTCCGCCAGCTGGAATCCATTTGGGAGACCTACGAGGTGTATCTGGAGGAAGCAGGAAACCATGCATAAGGTGCTTGTCATCGGAGGCGGCGCGGCGGGGATGATGGCGGCGATCTTCGCATCCCGCACCGGCGCAGCCGTCACAGTGCTGGAACGCAATGAAAAGCTGGGCAAAAAGGTCTACATCACCGGCAAGGGCCGCTGCAACGTGACCAACGATTGCACGCTGGACGAATTCCTGCGGGAGGTGCCGCGCAATCCGCGCTTCCTGTACAGCGCGCTGAGCTACTTCGGCCCGCAGCAGATGATGACGCTGCTGGAGGACGGTGGCTGCCCCGTGGTGGTGCAGCGGGGACGGCGGGTGTTTCCCGCCACGGAGAAGGCCTCTGACGTGACGCGCACGCTGGAGAAAATCATGCGGGAAAACGGCGTGCGCATCGTCTATGGCGCGCGGGTGGCGGAGATCCTCACAAGGGATGGTGCGGTCTGCGGCGTTGCGCTGCAGGATGGCCGCGTCCTGGAGGGCGACCGGGTGATCCTCGCCACCGGCGGCTTGTCCTGCCCGCTGACGGGCTCCACTGGCGACGGCTACCGCATGGCGGAGACGCTGGGCCATACCGTCACGCCCCGTAGCGCGGTGCTTTCCGCTGTCGAAACCGTCGAGCGTTGGCCGGGCGAATTGATGGGCTTGAGCCTGCGCAACGTGACGCTGACGCTGAAAAGGGGCAAAAAGACGCTCTACGCCGACATGGGGGAAATGCTCTTCACCCACTTTGGTATCTCCGGCCCGCTGGTGCTGACCATGAGCTGCCATCTGCCGGAGCAGCTCTCGGACGCGCAGGTGTCGCTGAACCTGAAGCCCGGCCTCACCCGGGAGCAGCTGGATGCGCGTTTGCAGCGGGACTTTGACGAGCACAGCCGGAAGCTGCTGCGCAGCGTGCTGCCGGGGCTGCTGCCCGCCCGTCTGGCGGAGATGTTCCCCGAGCGGTGCGGCGTGGACGGGGACAAGATCTGCGCGCAGATCACCAGGGAGGAGCGGGAGCGCATCGCCGGGACGATGCAGGCTCTGCCCCTGACGATCAGGGCGCTGGCCCCCATCGAGGAGGCCATCGTCACCCGCGGCGGCGTGAGCGTGAAGGAAATCGACCCCTCGACGATGGAGAGCAAGCGGGTATCCGGCTTGTACTTCGCGGGTGAGGTGATCGACGTGGACGCGCACACCGGCGGGTACAATCTGCAAATTGCCTGGGCCACCGGCGCGTTGGCAGGCACCTGCGCGGCGGAAGAGGGCTTCACGGAAGAATAAGGATAGGGAGTAAGGAACTTGCATTATATCGTGGTGGACCTGGAATGGAATCAGCCGATGTCCTTTGAGTCGCATGTGTACCGTGAGGTGGGGGACAGGCTGATCTTTGAGATGATACAGATTGGCGCGGTGAAGGTCGGGGCGGATTTTCAGGTGGAGGACTCCATCTCCATCCCCATCCGGCCGACGCATTATGTGAAGATTCATCCGCGCATCCGGAAGATGACTCAGCTGGGCCCGGAGGAATTGGCGGACGCGCCCCAGTTCCTGGAGGCGATGGAGCAGTTCGCCGCCTGGTGCGGGGAGGACTATACGCTGCTCACCTGGGGCTGCGACGACGTGAGCGTGCTCAAGCAGAATATGGACTTCTTCGGCTGCCAGGTGAAGCTGCCGCCCCTGTGCGACATCCAGCGTCTGTTTTCGGACGTGTACAAGTGCAAGGAGCGCAAGGGGCTCAAGGCTGCGATGGAGATGCTGGACATCCAGCCGGACGAGAGCCGTTATTTCCACAATGCCCTGCACGACGCGTATTACACCGCGCTGGTCTTTGCCAAGCTGCCCAACCCGGCGGATGTGCTCAAATACCCGCAGCAGCCCAAGCTGCTCATCCATTCGGACAAGCGCCAGCGCCAGGAGGGCGAGCGCTTCGATACCGTCAAGGAGGCCTTTGACAGCGAGTTTGCACGCGTGCTGCGCTGCCCGGTCTGCGGCAAGAAGGTCACCGTTGACGAGGAGGGCTACGTCCGGCAGACGGCGGACAAGTACATCGGCCTGGCCAAGTGCAGCCATCACGGGCTGCTGCTGATCCGTGTGCGCTTGCTGCCCCAGCAGGGCGGCGGGCTGACCATGCGCATGAAGCTGTCCAAGGCAGCCCCCAGCAACCGCGCGTATGTGAACACCAAGCGCGTCCAGATGCGCCAGCGCGACGCGGAGTATGAAGCGGAGCACGGGCATCCCCGCGACCTGGACGCGGAATTGCAGCTGGTGGAGCGCTCCAGCATGCCCTTTGTGGACGAGACATGAACTGAATAGGGAACAGGAGGCATTGTATGAACATCCGATGCGGCGAAAAATCCATGGAGGTGGAGGGCGGCATGACGGTCATGCAGTGCCTCCTTGCCTTGGGTGTGGATACGCAGGGCGTGCTGGCCGTGCAGCAGCAGGGCCGCGTGCTGGAGCTGAACGACCCCGTCACTAGGGCGGGGGAGCTTCGCCCGCTGACCCTCCAGGACGAGGAGGGGCGGCGCATTTATGAGCGCTCGCTGCGCTTTGTGGCGCTGCTGGCCTTTCGGCGTCTGATGCCCGGGCAGCGGGTGCGCATCGAGTACAGCGTGGGCGGCGGCGTGTTCCTGCATACGCCGGGGCATGCGCTGACCGAAGCGGAGGTGGCCGCCATTCAGGCGGAGATGCGGCGCATCACACAATCGGATCTGCCCTTTGACAAGCGGGAATGGTCGCTGGACGACGCGATTGCCTACTTTGCCGAGGATGGCCAGATTGACAAGGTGGAACTGCTGCAGCGCCGCACCACGCCCTTCTTCAACATGTACGAATGCGGCGGCATGTGGGAGTATTTCTATGGGGCGATGCTGCCCTCCACGGGCGGCGTGGGGGTGTTCGGCGTGCAGCATCTGCCGGGGCGCGGTATGGCCCTTTTGACCGCTGAGCCGCGCAATCCCACCCGGCATGCGGCCTACATCAACCGGCCTAAGCATTTGGCGGTGTTCGACCAGAGCGCGAGGTGGTGCGCCATCCTCGGGGTGAGGAACGCGCCCGACATTCATGAAATGCTGGAAAGGAAGCAGTTCCGCGCGTTCATCCGGGTCAACGAGGCGCTCCACGACAAGGCCATTGCTGAAATTGCCGACGTGATCGCCCGCAAGGGAAGCCGGATCATCCTTGTGGCGGGGCCGTCCTCCTCCGGCAAGACTACCACCACGGGCCGATTGGCCATCCACCTGCGGGTGCTGGGGCTCGACCCGGTGGTGATCTCCCTGGACAATTACTACCGCGCCCGCGCCGAACAGCCCCTGGAGGCGGACGGCAGCATCGACCTGGAGTCCCTGCACGCCATCGACGTGCCCCTGTTCCGGGCGCACATGCAGCGTCTGCTCCTGGGCGAAACGGTGGAGATTCCCCGCTACTCCTTCCAAACGGGCAATCGCATGGAGCACGGCGTGCCGGTGAAGCTCCACCCGGGCCAGCCGGTGCTGGTGGAGGGCATCCACGGCCTCAACCCCGCGCTGGTGGAGGGCATTGACGAAAGCGTGATCCACCGCATCTTCGTCAGCGCGCTCAGCTGCATCAACCTGGATGACCACAACCGTATCCGCACGACGGATGTGCGGCTTTTGCGGCGCATCGTGCGGGACAATCAGTTCCGCGCGACGCCGCCGGAGGAGACCCTCGCCATGTGGCCCAGCGTCCGAAAGGGCGAGGAAAAATGGGTTTTCCCCTACCAGGAGCTGGCGGACAGCATGCTCAACACCGCCCTCCACTACGAACTGCCCGTCCTGGGGCACTATGTCTACGGCCTGCTGAAGGCCATATCGCCCGAGAGCCCCTGCTACCTCACCGCCCGCCGGCTGGTGAAGATGCTCAACTACTTCCCCGACATCCCTGAAGCCGTCCTGGAGGAAATCCCCCCGCTGAGCCTGCTGCGGGAATTCATCGGCGGCTGCACCATTGACCAGGAGGGGTAACCCCCGAATAAGGAAAGGAGCGGGAAACCATGATTCGCCACATCTGCATGTTTACCCTCAAGGAGGACAAGGAAGCCAACGCCGCCGAATTCTGCCGCCGGGCGCAATCGCTGCGCGCCATTCCCTCTGTGCGGAGCTTCGCGGTTGTCCGTAACGCGCCGGGTACGCCGGAAAGGAATTACAACGTGTCCCTGATCATCGACTTTGACGATGTGGCGGGCCTGGACGCCTACCGCGTATCCCCGGAGCATGTGGCCTTCGGGCAGTTTGTGGGCACGATCCGGGTGGATCGCGCATGCATTGATTACGAGTTCTGAGAAAAAGGGGAGAAATCCGAAGGAATCCCGGCAAAACCCCTTGCAAAATCGGCTGAACTCGCATATAATATGGCGTAACGTTCACGTAGATGGGGACGGCAGGGCAACGCGCCTTCAGCGAGCCGGTGATTGGTGCAAGACCGGCAGGATTGCAAGCCCATGCAGATCACCCCGGAGTGAGATTCCCTGAAAGCATGTAGGGGGATCCGGGCGCTCCCGATACAGGGCAGGCAGGTCGCCGTCAGGCTGTCTGCGCAGAGAGGACAGATTCGTCTGTCAAGCTTGGGTGGTACCGCGGATTTGATTCAGCCATCGGCTGCTTCGTCCGTCCCAGTGATGTTTGCTGGGGCGGATTTTTTTCGCCCCGAGAGCTACAGGAGGGAGCACATATGTACAGGAAAGTTGCCACGGACATGAACTTCCCGGCGCGGGAGAAGGAAATCGCCGCGCTGTGGAAGCAAAACGACGTCATCCGCCGTTCCTTCGGGCACCGCAAGGACGGGGAGACCTTCACCTTCTTCGACGGCCCGCCGACTGCCAATGGCCGTCCCCACATCGGCCACATCGAGACCCGCGTCATCAAGGACCTCTTCCCCCGCTTCCAGACCATGAAGGGCAAGAACGTGCTGCGCAAGGCCGGCTGGGATACCCATGGATTGCCGGTGGAGCTGGAGGTTGAGAAGCTGCTGGGCCTGGACGGCAAGCCCCAGATCGAGAAGTACGGCATCGAGCCCTTCATCGGCGAGTGCAAGAAGAGCGTGTGGAAATACCTGCACGACTGGGAGAACATGTCCGAGCAGGTGGGCTATTGGGTGGACATGGAGCATCCCTACATCACCTACCAGGATGATTACATCGAGTCCGAGTGGTGGAGCCTCAAGACCATCCACGAGAAGGGGCTGCTCTATCAGGGCCACAAGATCGTGCCCTACTGCCCCCGCTGCGGCACTGCGCTGTCCTCCCATGAGGTGGCCCAGGGCTACAAGACGGTGAAGGAAGTGTCCGCCTATGTGCGCTTCAAGGTCGCGGGCGAGGAGAACACCTACCTGCTGGCCTGGACGACCACGCCTTGGACGCTTCCCTCCAACCTGGCCCTGTGCGTCAACCCCGAGGACACCTACGCGAAATTCCGCGCCGAGGACGGCTTGACCTACATCATGGCCAAAGCGCTGATTGACAGCTGCTTCCCCGGGCAGAGCGTGGAGATCGTCGAGGAAATGCCCGGCAAGGCCCTGTGCGGCATGCACTATGAGCCCCTGTTCGACTTTGCCAAGGGCAAGGTGGACAAGGACGCCTGGTTCGTCGTAGCGGACAGCTACGTCACCATGACCGATGGTACTGGCGTGGTGCATATCGCCCCGGCCTTCGGCGAGGACGATAACCGCGTCTGCCGGGAGAACGATGTGCCCTTCGTCAACTTTGTGGACAACCAGGGCTGCATGACCGAGGACACCAAGTGGCCCGGCGTGTTTGTCAAGAAGGCCGACCCCATGGTGCTGGACGACCTGAAGGCGCGCGGCTTGCTCTTCAAGCCCCAGCCCTTTGAGCATGACTATCCCTTCTGCTGGCGCTGCGATACGCCCCTGCTCTACTACGCCCGCCCCACCTGGTTCATTGAGATGACCAAGGTGCGCGATCAGCTGGTGGCGAACAACCGCACCATCAACTGGCTGCCCGCTAACATCAAGGAAGGCCGCATGGGCACCTGGCTGGAGAACGTCCACGACTGGGGTCTCTCCCGCGAGCGCTACTGGGGCACCCCCCTGCCCGTGTGGCAGTGCAGCTGCGGCCATATGCATGTGGTCGGCTCCCGTGCGGAGCTGCGGCAGATGGCCGTCACCGACCCGGGCGACAAGCTGGAGCTCCACCGTCCCTTCATCGACGAGGTGAAGCTCCGCTGCGAAAAGTGCGGCGGCGAAATGCAGCGCGTCAAGGACGTTATCGACTGCTGGTATGATTCCGGCTCCATGCCCTTTGCCCAGTGGCACTATCCCTTTGAAAACAAGGAGATGTTCGAGAAGAACTTCCCCGCCAACTTCATCTCCGAGGCCATCGACCAGACCCGCGGCTGGTTCTACACGCTGGAGGCCATCAGCACGCTGCTCTTTGACCGTGCGCCCTTCCAGAACTGCATCGTCATGGGCCATGTCCAGGATGCCGAGGGCCGCAAGATGTCCAAGCACCTGGGCAATGTGGTCAACCCCTTTGAGGCGCTGGATCAGTATGGCGCGGACGCGCTGCGCTGGTACTTCTACACCACCGCCGCTCCGTGGCTGCCCAAGCGCTTCTCCAAGGAGGCCGTGCAGGAGGTGCAGCGCAAGTTCCTGGCAACCTTGCAGAACGTGCACTCCTTCTTCTCCATGTACGCGGAGATCGACGGCTTTGACCCCAACGCCCATCAGCTGGAGAACGTCGAATTGTCCCTGATGGACAAGTGGATTCTCTCCAAGCTGAACAGCCTGATCCAGCAGGTGGACGATGATTTGAACAACTACCGCATCGTCGAGCCAGCCAGCGCCATTCAGGACTTTGTGGACGAGCTGTCCAACTGGTACGTCCGGCGCGGGCGCGAGCGCTTCTGGGGCAAGGGCATGGCTGGCGACAAGGAAGCCGCCTTTGCCACCCTCTACCATGTGCTGGTCACCCTGGCGAAGGTCTGCGCGCCCTTCATCCCCTTCATGGCGGAGGAAATCTATCAGAATCTCGTCGTGGCCAACGTCCCCGACGCGGTGGATTCCGTGCACCTGTGCGACTTCCCCGTGGCGGACGTCTCCCGCATCGACAAGGAGATGGAGGCGCAGATGGACGCGCTGGTGGAGGCCGTGCAGCTGGGCCGCGCCTGCCGCGCACTGGCCAACATGAAAACCCGCCAGCCCGCCGCGCGCCTCTACGTCAAGGGTGCTGCCTTCGGCGCGGATTACCAGGCCCTGTGCGAGGATGAGCTGAACGTGAAGGAAGTGGTGTTCACCCAGTCTACCCGCGACTTCACCACCTACCAGCTCAAGCCGCAGATGCGCACCCTGGGCCCGAAGTACGGCAAGCTCCTGGGCAAGATCGGCCAGCACCTGAACACCATGGACGGCAACGACGTGGTGGAGGCCTTCGACCGGGGTGAAACCGTGTCCTTTGTGATCGACGATACCACCGTGACCCTGGGCAAGGACGATGTGCTGACCGCCCCCATGCAGAAGCCCGGCTTTGTGGCCCAGGAGGAGCATGGCGTGATGGTGGTGCTGGACACCAACCTGACCGAGGCGCTGATTCAGGAAGGCTATGTCCGCGAGGTCATCAGCAAGATTCAGACCATGCGCAAGGACGCGGGCTTTGAGGTGACCGACCGCATCGACGTGCGCTGCGCCTGCGGCGAGAAGCTGGCAGACGCCATCGCCTCCGGCCTGGAGATGATTGCCAAGGGCACCCTGGCCCTCACCGTGGCTGTGGGCGAGGCCGACGACACCTACACCGCCCAGGAGTGGAAGATCAACGATCAGAAGGCCGTGATCGCCATCCGCGTGGCAAGGTAAGCATATGCGTGCCGGGGGAGGCCCAGGGCGGGTCTCCTCCCGGTTTGCTATTGAGCCAATTCGACCAATGCACGGGGCGAAGCATGCCCCCCAACAGGTGTACGACAATGAAGATTGCTCTGATCGGTCAAGATATACCGACCCTGCTGCCCACGCTGCTGACGGATCTGCTCTTTGTGGGCAGGCAGTCCGCCCAGGTCGCGCTGGAGGAGAAGAACGCCGCCATGCAGGCTGTGCTCCAGCGCTATGGCGAAAAGGTAATGGCCGACGCTGCGGCCCGCAGTCCGGGATTGAAGGCGTCCATGCTGGTCACCGGCAGCCGCCGCGAGGTGCTCCGGGACGCGGACTGCGTGATCTACGCCGGGGATTGCATGGCCGCCAGCCGCTACCGGATGGACCGCGAAGCGCTCTCCGGCGTGAAGGAGGACGATCCTGGATTGATCGAGCAGGCCCGCGTCAACGGCGGTATCGGCGGACTGCTCCACACCCTGCGCCAGGGCGAAATGGTGCTGGACCTGTGCGACGCCATGCGGGAGGAATGCCCCGATGCTCTGGTGGTGAACCTGGGCCAGCCGGTGGGACGCACCACGCTGATGTTTGAGCAGTCAGGCTTTCGCTGCTACGGCCTGGGCCGCACGCCCCTGCGCGGCGCGAACGGCCTGGACAGCCTGGTGAAGAAGCTCAGCTGCAAAGAGAAGGACGTGCAGGCCACCATCGCGGGCCTGCCGGGCTTCAGCTTCCTGCTGGCGCTGCGGGACGCCAAGAACGGCGACGAGCTGCTGCCCATCCTGGTGGATATGGCCGAGGAGGAGCAGCTGGGCCGCCTGACGAAGCGCTGGTACGACTGGTACGGCGCTATCGCTATCGGCGATGTGACCGACCACGCGGAATGGCTGCCCGCTCAGGAGGACTTCATCCCCGAAGCCGAGCCCGAATTCGGCGAGGGCGTGGAGCGCCGCAAGGAGCGCATCCTGTGGATGAACACGGTGGGCGAAAAGGGTGCGAAGGAGCAGGAGGGGCAAATGGCCCAGCTGCTGCTGCTGTCCAAGGCGCCGCCTATCCGCCCGATGCAGCTGGCACTGGCGCTGCTCACCGGCACAGACTGTGACATTCCCGCCGTCACCCGGTTCAATCAGGGGGAGTTGCCACAGCTTGCGAAATCTGCTATGATAGAGGCGGAGCTGTCCCTGCGCGGCGGAAAGGCCGTGCCCCACGGGACACTGCTCCCCGCGCCGCTGGTGGAAATCTGCGGCGAAATTGACGAAACCAACCATTTGGCCGCCAGAGCCGCCGCCGGAGACCGCACGGCGCTGCGGGAATGCATCGAGATTGACCCCGCGCTGGCCGGACTGGACAGGCTCTATGTGCAGGATGTGGTGGAAAAGATGATCGAGCTGCACAGCGACGTCATCAGCCGCTTGACCGAGGACGAGGAATAAGCGCACCCAACCACCCCTTTTTTGCCCACCACTCTCCCGTTCCCCTCCGCAGGAGGGGGCCGCCTCTCACGACTCCAAAGGGAAAGTCAACCATGTGCGACGTGAGGCGACCGCAGGGGAGCCGAACCAAAGCTTACACAGCCCCTGACCAACACGCGCGCTCAACCCCAAAAGGGCCCTATAACCAAGACGCGAGAATGGGTGTCGAGAGGGTTGAAAACCCTTCGCGGGGTGCAGGGGCAGCGCCCCTGCCCGTCGGAGCCCCCCAGTCGCAGC
>JAQXLU010000004.1 GCA_029012285.1 Clostridiales bacterium
CTTTCGGGCGGGGCTACCATTTCCCATCATGCTGCCTCACAGCCGTTACCAGCTGCTTTGGTGATGGTAGGCTACTGTTAATGGAATAACAGGTTCGGTCATTGCCGAACAGTTCAATTAAGCGACTTCGTGTCGCACCCAGAGGTAGGCGTCGAAGGTTCCTTCCGTCACATACCGGTAGATGAACACCTCCTTGTTCTGATTGCCCTGACGGACAATGCGGCCAGCCCGCTGCTCCAGATCACCGGGACGCCAGGGACAGTCCAGATCATGCAGGGCCACCAGACGATCCTGCACGTTGGTGCCTGCCCCCATTTTGGCGGTGCTGCCCATCAGCACCCGCACCTGTCCAGCGCGCACCCGGGCGAACAGCTCCTTCTTCCTGACCTCCGTGTTGGCCTCATGGATGAAGGCAATCTGCTCCGCAGGCATACCCTGCGCAATCAGCTTGGCCCGGATATCGGCGTACACGTTGAAGTCCTCCGTCCCGGTTTCGTCCGGGAGCACGGCCTCGTCAGGCTGTTCCTTATCAGAAGCGGCCTTCCCGCGCGGCGTGGACAGGTCGCAGAACACCAGCTGGGTCAACCTGTCCGCGTCGCCCTCGCGCCAGATGCGCAGGATGTTGCCCACGCAGGCGTTCACCTTGCTGCCGGGATCATCGGGCAGGAGCGGGTTAATCAGCCGCTGGTCAAGGCCTAACTTGCGTCCGTCGCTGGTGATGCGGAGCATGTTGTCCACGGAAGGATCAACACTTCCGCCGTGAACCGCAGCGGCCCGCTCGGAGAGAGCCTGCACCATTTCCTGCTGGTAAGCCGACGGCTTCACCACCACGGTTTCATAGTGCGCATCCGGTGTGGGCAGATGCAGCTGATCCGCCGTCTTGATGTCCGCCACTTCCTTGAACATGGTCATCAGCTCCGGCAGGTTGAAGAACTTCGCAAAGCGGGTGCGGGCACGGTAGCCCGTCCCTTCGGGAGCCAGCTCAATGGCCGTCACGGTTTCACCGAAGCTGGAGGCCCAGCAGTCGAAGTGGGTCATGCTGCTGCGCCTGAGGGTGTCGTACTGCAGATACCGTTGCATGGTGTACAGCTCGGTCATGGAATTGCTGATGGGCGTACCGGTGGCGAACACGATGCCGCGACCGCCTGTCAGCTCATCCATATACCGGCACTTCATGAACATATCGGAGGACTTCTGCGCTTCGCTGGCGGACAAGCCCGCCACGTTGCGCATTTTTGTCGCGAGGAACAATGTGCAGCACCCCTGCGGCTGCGGAGCAGTCCGCAGGGTAGTCTGCTTTGCTGTGATAGGTAACTCTTTGAAGTAATCTCCGAGTTTTCCCCCACCTCACGCCGGGCGTGCACCTTTCAGTGCACCCGGCCTACCATCAGATTGACTTACTTTCTATTGATTTCAACACCGCTGTGTCCTCACAGGCACAGCATGCTTACAAATTTCACGATTTGAGTTTGTCTCTGTATTTCTGTATTTTCCGTACCGCTTTGGAATCGAGTCCAGGTGGTATCGGGCTGTTGTGCACCATACGGTGACAGGGAATACATAGCCATGCCAAGTTAGGCACTTTGTTGATTCTATCGAGTGGAAGCTTATTGTTAACGTGGTGACAGTGCTTTGGAATGAAATCCGAAAAGTATTTCCCACAGCATTTGCACTTCCCGTGATCGCGGTTATAGGCATATTCACGGTTCATGTAATACTCAAAATTCGCTTTCCATGCCTTTCCCTTTGCGTACTGTGCCATTGCTATATCTTCCGGAGTATTGACCGATGGACGGTCAAGGGGAAGCGGCTTATGCTTATTGCGGTAGTTTACATACCGCCTTCTTCCATCCGAGGTATACGGTGTCATCCTTTGGTCAAATGGCTTGCTTTCGTGCTTACTATGGGTGATGAAAGCCATTGTAATGCCAAACCATCTTCCTTCGATGCGGATTGCAAAGGTTTTGCTGTCGTACCCCTCATGTCTGTGCGGAAGATTGCATAAGGCCTTAAGCGGCACCTGCAATTGGTTATACTGTTTCGGAAAGGTGTTCTTCCATACCGCCAGCGCAGTGTTGTTCACCCTGCGGTCTATTGCGTGAAGTGCATGGGAACAGATGGAGGGTTGAATATACTGTGCCAATCTCATGATGATGGAATTTACTCGCTGAATATATGCCGCCTGCGTATTAGGCTGTGTGCAAAGACCAATATTCCTGATTTCATGCTGCAGGTTATGGATCTTCTTTGCCAGCCTTTCCATGTCTGGTAGCGGCTTGCCCACTAAATGTTCGGACCATGTGGATGGATCGGGTGTTTTCCTTTTCTTCTCAGCTTTAACTACAAAGCCAAGGAAGCGGATGCCACTTTCTCTCAAATCCGTCACATAGGTCTTTTCCTGTGACAGTTCCAGCTTCATGCGGTATTTGAAGTACTTTGTCAGTTCACGTTTCAGCCGGAGCGCTTCCTGCTCCGTTGATGTCAGGATGACCCAATCATCCGCATAGCGGAAATTGTACTTCGGGGTAATACCTGACCATTTAAGCCGCCGTGTATCATTGCACTTATGCTTGCATTGCCGGTGCGGCTCCATGTAGCAGCGCCCTACATACCAATCAAAGTCATTGAGATATACATTAGACAGCAGCGGAGACAAGATGCCGCCCTGCGGTGTGCCGATCTCAGTGGTGTGATAGATTCCGTGGTCGATGTATCCGGCTTTCAGCATCTGACTGATGATTTTCAGAACCCTCTTGTCATGTATGCCGATACGCCATAGCTTTTTCAGCAACAATCTGTGATTGATGTTATCGAAACAGCCCTTTATATCGCCCTCTATCGCCCATACAGGCTGGTCTTTCGACCTTGCGCCTGCATTGATGACATTGACAATATCCCGGATTGCGTGCTTCTGCGCCCGATATGGACGGAAGCCATAGCTGTGCGGATAGAACCGCGCTTCGCATATTGGCTCCAGAATCAGTCGCATACATTCCTGAATAATTCTGTCCAGCATGGTGGGGATACCCAATGGACGTTGTTTTCCGTTGCTCTTCTCGATGTAGCATCTCCGGGCTGGCTTTGGTTTGTAGTTCGCAAAGTTCGATTGAATCAACTATGTTAATGCCTCTCTTGGCATTTGCAGGTATCTGTTCACATTATTTCCGTCTACGCCGGCAGTTCGGCTGCCTTTGTTCGATTTGATATTGTGAACAGCTGTGACGATGGTCGCTTCATTGACCATCGCCTCCAACAGCCCTGTAAATGAGACGTTCTGACCTGACTTTTCAAAGAGCAAGTCCTGAAATCGCTTCAGGCCCGTCTCGTCTGAAAATCTGACGCTTAAATGCACAAGGTTTACACCTCGCAGTTCGTCACCCATCTTTCAGGGAGTTATTGGATTTCCATTGTGAAATTTGTAAATCAACCTGACTCGTGCCCTTCGCCGTGGAGCATTTCAGCTCCGTGTGGCTGGCTTTCCCAGCCTCAGACTACTATGGCACGGCTGACTTCCTGCAATCTTCTTTGCGCTGTAACGCTCCGATTGCAGGCTCTCAAACGTTCCCAAATCTCTATCCTTTTGTTGAAACCATTAGGCCGCTACCTTACACCGGGAAAATCCAGCCATGATTTGAATCACAGTTGCCTCATGACTTCACACGGGCATCGCATCCCGCGGAGCACATGCAGAAAAACCAGCCACATGCGCCTTTTCCAATGTTCGCCCTTTCGGACGCCGTTCTCTCTCACGATGCTGCATAGCTTTCACTAACGGATAGCCATAGGTTTCGGAAGCCCGCACCATGTATTGTCCATGCCCTCCATGGGAGAGTTTAGGTTTTCAGGTTACGTCTTCACCACGCTCTGTACCATACACCTCTACAGCGGCGTAACGCACAGTGGAGTATTAGCTCGCGTGCTATCTCCGACTTTGACATGTCGTATGCGGCCACTCTGACCGCTTGCGATATTGATTCTGCACGGCAGAGGAATTTCACCCCTGAATTTGAGATTTGAGTTCTCTACGATATTTTCTTATTACTAAGTGCAATCGTATGGCGCTTTTTGCAGCAGCTGTCAACTACTGCTTGTAGCGCAACGTTTCGCACAATTTTTGTAGCTGTGCGCCTCGTCCACATACAGGCGATCCACACCCAGCTGCTCGAAGGTGACCACATCGTCCTTGCGCTCCTCCGCCTGCAGCTTCTTCAATTTGGTTTCCAGCTGCTTCTGGGTGCGCACCAGCTGCTTGATGGTGAACTGTTCCCCGCGATGCCTCTTCAGCTCTTCAATGCCCTGGGTGATTTCATCAATCTGCTCCTTCAGCAGCCTTTCCTGCCGCTCCTGCGATACCGGGATACGCTCAAACTGGCTGTGCCCGATGATGACGGCATCGTAATCACCGGTGGCAATCCTTGCACAGAACTTCTGCCGGTTGGCCCGCTCGAAATCCTTCTTGCGCGTGACCAGAATGCTTGCAGAGGGATACAGCCGCAGGAACTCGCTGGCCCACTGCTCCGTCAGGTGATTCGGCACCACAAACATGGGCTTCTGGCAAAGCCCCAGCCGCTTGGATTCCATGACGGCGGCGATCATCTCGAAGGTCTTGCCTGCCCCCACTTCGTGCGCCAACAGCGTGTTCCCGCCGTACAGGATGTGCGCTACGGCGTTGCGCTGGTGCTCCCGCAGGGTGATCTCAGGGTTCATGCCCACAAAGGCAATATGGGAGCCGTCATATTCCCGGGGCCGGGTGGCGTTGAACAGCTCGTTGTACTGCCTCACCAGCGCTTCCCGCCGGGCCGGATCGCGCCAGATCCAGTCCCGGTAGGCATCCTTGATGGCCTGCTGCTTCTGCTGGGCCAGGGTTGTCTCCTTCTGATTCAGGACACGACGCTCCTTGCCGTCCGGGTCATCCACCGTGTCGTATACCCGCACATCCCGCAGGTTCAGCGTGTCCTCCAGGATTCGGTACGCGCTGACCCGCCGGGTACCGTAGGTCACAAAGGCGGACACGTTGGTATCGGAAATCATGCTTTTGCCGTCGATGCTCCACTCGGCGGTATAGGGGGAATAGTTGACCTTCATGTACCGCTGCAGATAGGCGGGCGTGCTGAAGGTTTCCCACATGAACTCGTTGATGTACTCCTTGTCCACCCAGGTGGCGCCCAGACGGACGTCGATCTCGGAGGCATCCAGATCCTTGGGCTGGGCAGCTTCCAGCGCGGTCACATTGGGAGCAAACCGCGCATCTGACGCGGCAGCCAGCCTTGCCTCCCGGAGCTTCCGGCGTACGTTGCCGGAGAGGTACTCGTCGGCAGTCACATAGCGCAGCGGCGTATCGGGCGCAACAGAATCCGGCACAGGGAAAATCACGCCTGTCAGTTCACGGGTCAGCTGCTCCTGCTCCATCCCGGTCAGTCGGGCCATGTAGGCCAAATCGATCCCGGCCTTTTCCGCGATGGACACAGCCAATGCTTCCGCAGGGGTGTCCACATGGGTGATCTCGACCTTCTGCCGGATGGTGCGACGGGTGAACATGTCCGCCTTGCGCTGAAGCTGACCCTGCTCGTCCAGCACCTCCAGGGAGCAGAGCAGGTAGTAGGAGGAATCGTCCGCAAAGGCGCTGGCGTTGCTGCGGGCGTTGATCAGCCCAAAGCGCGCGGTGAACGCATCATACCGGGTGTTCAGCTCCTGCTGCAGGGCGGAAAGCGCAGCGTCATCAGCGCTTTCCATCTGCGCCTGGATGAGCTGATTCACGCACTGGCGCAAGCCCACCATGCCCTTGACGCGCTCCCGGGCCGTAGGGGGCAAATCGGGCTTCACCATGATGGAGTTCTGCCGGTAGTAGACCTCGCCGTTCATCACGGTGTAGGAATAGTTCCTGACCTCAGGGTCGGCAGGCAGGGTCGCAGCACTGGCTTCCCCCGCATCCAGATCGGGCAGGGAGGCTTCCCGGTAGGTACCATGGATGTGCTGAATGGCTTCATGCAGCTGATCCGCCAGGCCTGCGCCTTCCACCGGCAGGACGGTAAAGCTCTCCCTGCCGTACTGCGTGGTTTCCCTGGCCAATGTGCCCAGAATCATCTCCGGGTGCTCCACGAAATAGCTGTTGATCGTGAAGCCCTCCGCCGTTTCACCCAGATGCACCCAATCCGGCTCCAGGTCGATGGCACGCTCCCGCTTTTGCAGGAAGAGGATGTCCGAAACAACCTCGGTGCCTGCATTGGCGCGAAAGGTATCGTTGGGAAGGCGGATAGCACCCAGCAGCTCTGCCCGCTGGGCGATGTACCGCCGGGCTTCGGGATTCTGCGCGTCCATGGTGTAGCGGGAGGTTACAAAGGCAATCACGCCGCCCGGGCGCACCTGGTCGATGGCCTTGGCGAAAAAGTAGTTGTGAATGGAAAAACCGAGCCTGTTGTAGGCCCGGTCATTGACCTGGTAGTTGCCGAAGGGAACGTTGCCGATGGCAAGGTCGAAGAAGTCGCGGCGGTCGGTGGTTTCAAAGCCCGCAACGGTGATGTTGGCCTTGGGGTAGAGGTGCTGCGCAATGCGTCCGGTGATGCTGTCCAGCTCCACGCCGTAAAGGCGGCTGGCCTGCATGCTGTCAGGCAGCATGCCGAAGAAATTTCCCACGCCCATGGACGGCTCCAGGATGTTGCCGCTGGTGAAGCCCATCTGCGCCACGGCATCGTACATGGCCCGGATGACCGTGGGGCTGGTGTAGTGCGCATTGAGGGTGGAAGCGCGCGCAGCCTCGTATTCCTCCGGTGTGAGGGAGGCGGCGAGCTGCTGGTACTCGTCAGCCCATGCCGGCTTGTCACGGTCAAAGGCGTCTGCCAGCCCGCCCCAGCCAACGTAGCGGGAGAGAATAGTCTGTTCCTCCGGGGTGGCTGTGCGATGCTCCGCTTCCAGTTGGTGCAGAAGCTGAATCGCATCCATGTTCATGCGGAACTTGGCTTTGGGTCCGCCTTCGCCCAGATGCTCGTCCGTGATGCGGAAATTGTCTGCGGCGGGTGGAAATGGAGCTGCATGCTCCGGACTTTCCGCATGCAGCCGCTCAACAACCACCTCATAGGGCAGACCATTCTCTGCTGCCGGATAGATGGCCACCGGTTCTGAGGTGAGGGCCGTACCCTCATCCCTGACAGGATGCGGGGCAGACATTCCGGCATTGCGTTCATCCTGCGCCAGCAAGCGGGCAAGACTTTCATGGCTTTCCGAGCGGAAGATGGGATATGCCTGCGATGGATCCTGAAGCTGCACATTGAAGCGCCCGATCTGCGTAATGACAAAGGCCTTGTCATCCAGATAGACGGTATCTCCTACCTGATACGGTACCTTCCGTTCATCAGTCGCTGCCGTTGTTTTGTTTTCGGGCGGTTCCGCTTCGTCCTGCTCTGATTGAATCTGTTCCGCCGGCTCCGTCACCTGTTGAACGAACGGGCTGTTGCGGAGCGCCTCCTCGTCCACGACCTCCCCGTTGACAATGCCCGCATCAGCCAGCTGCTCTCGCACAGCTTCGGTGTCAATGGATTCATCCGCCGGTTCTTCCTCCTGCAGCGCGCCTATGTCGGCAAGCTCCTGCCGGGTCATGTAGCGATCATGGACAATCATGGTGTCAATCCGGGCTGCGACCTGTGCCCAGGAAAGCTGAATAGCCTGGCAGTTGCCCTTCTCCAGCCTGATGCCCTTGCCGTCATGGTTCTCGGCGCTGCGATCGGAGCCGGACACCGCATGGGAATGACCGCCAATGCCATACTCGCTTTTCAGAAAGTCGCTTTTTTCTCTGGCAGTGTGCGCGGGGTATGCGGTGAAGTAACGGTAGATTCTTCCCTTACCGCCCGCCATAGGACTCCCGCTGGAAAGGGCCGCGTCGATTTCGTCCTCGGTGATGAATCCGGACGGCTGTGCCACCTCGGTCAGCAGGGAGTCATAGACCCGGCGAGGCAACGCAAGCTCACGGAGTGCATGCGCCACGGCATCCGGCCTGTTGAAATGGAAGCGCATGAGCTCACGGTTTTGGCTGTATGCATCAGCGAACGCTTCCACTTCCGTGGTTATTGTCGACAGGAAATCCGGGTCAGCCAACTGGTCTGCCAGCCGCGCCGTTTCCTCGGGAAAGCCCCCGCCACGAATGGTCTGCATGGACGGCATGAACCCGCGCCCTTCCGCAGCAATATCCCCGTACAGATACCACAGCCGCCGTGCCAGCATGCTTCGTTCATGGGCAGGCGTCGTGGCAAGCTCCATCAGGCTCAGGAACTGCCCGCTTTCCAGCAGCTCTCCGATACGCCGGGTGGCATCCTCCCAGGAAGTCTGCTGTGCCGTGCGCACATATCGGGCCCGTTTGCCTGCCGCGATGCGGATGCCCTCATCATCATACCACGCGCTGTATGGCCTGCCATCCAGCATGAGACCGTTGCCGCCATGGTAGAGACCGCGCACACGAAGCGCAAGCTGCTCCGGGAGCAGGCCTCGGGAGAACGCTGCCGCCAGAGTCATCCTGTGGTCGGCGCTGTTGCTCCCCACGCGGAGAAACTCGTCCACCACTTCCTGGGGCACAGAAAAAGCGAAGGGTGTCTGTGTGCCCTCCGCTTCCAGGGTATCAATGACCTGAATCTGCGCTGCTTCGCCGGGGATGAGAAAGCTCATCTGCTCCGACAGCGGTTCATGGCCTGTTAGTCGTAAATCAGCTCCGACAGGATCAGCTCCTCGGCCTGTGCCTTCAGAGCGTTCATCTGCTGCACCCAGGCCATCTGATCCCGGGCCTTCAGCTCCTCCGTCACGCCCGCCTGCTTCGGCAGCTGGCTCATCAGGCTCGTGAGCCGGCTCTGCGCCGCCTGCTCGGTCTCCTGCAGGTGCTCCATCAGCTTCCCGCTCAGCAGGAGCCTCGTGTACAGGCCCGGCCGGCTCTCCTCCAGATACTGCATCCGCATCATCCCGTACTTGCCCAGCGGCTTCTGCTCCGCCTCGGTCAGGCCCAGGTCCGGCAGCAGGTAGTCCCCGTTCTGCCTGTAGGTCAATTCGCTCATGGTCAACGCTCCTTTCATTTTGTCGTACAACGGCTTCGATCTGGCGAAGCACCTGGCCGGAAATCGTGCTGACGGCCTTGCCAAGCTCCGCCACGGTTGCAGGGGTGTTCCAATCGGGAAGGTCGGTGAAGAAATCCCGGTCAAGCTCCGGCTCCAGTCCGCAGCGGGTTTGCAGGGTGTACAGGACGCTGGCCGCCACTGTTTTCCGGAAGGAGGTCCCGATGGCAAACCGATCATACCCCGAAAGGCCCGAATTGTCCACACTGTCGATGATGTCTCGGTTGTGATTCTGCCAGTAGGACAGTGCCTGCCGGGTCGCCAGGTGAACGAACTGATCCGCCAGACCCATTGACGCATCCGCGAAGTAGGTATCTTCCAGCATTTGCTGAACCGCAGGTATGGCGGCTTCCGACAGGCGCCACGGTTCCACCTTCCGGGAATTGCGTCTTTCGCCGGTATCCGATACGTCAAACACATATCGCACCGCCATCCCCTGTTGACCAGGTACCAGCAAGCTAATGCCCTTGGTGCCTCTCCGGACATAGCGGTGCATGGTGTTGTTCCACAGATCGTACTCCGCGCAGGCTGTGGCGTCCGGTCGCTGGGCATGGATCAGCAGCTGATCCTGATAGGAATACTTGTACAGTCTGGACATGGTGGTCAGGAAGGCTGCCCAGTCCAGATAGCTCCCGGTGACCTTCAGGGCCGTCTCATCCGCCAGCTGCGCATAGACCTGCGCTTTCGTAGGCATCCGCGTTCCTCCTATCCGTTATTCATCCGCCAGAAAAGGCACGGTGTCCTCCGCCAGGCTATCGAACGCCGCGTCGGTCATGGCCTCCAGCTTGGCGATGGCGCTTTCCGTGAGCTGCCGCAGCTCTGTTTCGTCCAGCATGAGATAGCGCAGCATGTCGCGTAATTCGTAGATCGTGCCTGCACGATTGCCGGGGTCATACAGGCAGACAAGGTTCATTTCCTCAGTCGTAAAGGGGATTCATGGGCACCTCCTGTTCATGGGATGTCACGGTTCAGAAGTTCGTTTTCCTAAGGGATGACCTGCAGGTCAATTCAAGCAAAACCGGCTCTGCATGGGAGCCGGAAAGCCTTGATTTACCTATGCTTGCGTACTTCTGAACCGTGACATAGGGGTCACATTGGGCAATAGAAAAGCACAGGCTCGGCGTGAGTCTGTGCTTAATCTCCTTATTGCGGCTTTTTTCGTTTGGTTCTTTCCTCAAGCAGGCAGATACTGTCCAGATAATCCTGCTCCACATCGCTGAGGGTACGTGCTTTATACTTTCTGTACTCGGTTTCCGCCTTCTTCATGGCTTCCTCATGCGTCACCGTTCCGTTGCCAATGAGAAGCTGATCGCCATTCATGGTCAGGATTCTGTCGAGATGCGCAGCCCAGTCAGCCATGGTCATAGGCTGCTCACGTTCTGCCTGACGTTCTGCAAAATCGAGATAGCCGGACACAAGCTGTCCCATGGAGCGCAGTTCCTTCTCGTTTAGATAGTTCTTGGCAATCCTGGCCTCCATCAATGTGGGCTGTGAGCCTGAGAAGGTGGTCAGCCCCATGAACTCCTTTTCCGCATCCGCGCGATGCATGATCGTCTCTGCCGCTGTTTCGCCATGGACAGCATAGTGAATCTTGTTCTGAACCTTCTTAAAGAAAGCAATGGAGATTTCCGCGCTTGGATCATAGTCGATACTGGTTGCATAGATTTCAAGCACCTGGCGGTAGAAGACCTTCTCTGATGCGCGAATATCCCGGATGCGTTCAAGCAGCTCCTTGAAGTACCCGCCGCCACCAAGGTTCTTCAGCCTTTCGTCATCCATGGCAAAGCCTTTTTTCATGTATTCTTTCAGGACACCAGAAGCCCAGATGCGGAACTGAACACCGCGCTGGGATTTGACACGGTAGCCGACGGAGATGATGACGTCAAGGTTGAAAAACTCCACGGGCTTATCAGAATAAGGAACGTGCATTTTTTGCACATTGCTTTTTTCATCCAGCTCACCTTCGGCAAACACATTCTTGATATGTCTGCTGATGACAGACCTGTCACGCTGGAAAAGCTCTGCCATCTGATCCTTTGTGAGCCATACGGTTTCCTGGTCAAAGGTGGTTTCCACCTTTGTTAGGCCATCTGCGGTGGTATAAATCATCATGTTGTTTGCCATGGTTCGCTCACCTTCTTTGCGTGTTTGCATTTCGCCAAGCTGTTAGGCTTCAATATCATCCAATGGACTAAAGATATTCTACCATGTTATGCTGCCATCAACAAGAGAACAGAACAAGAATATGGAGCAACGAAACGGGAACTTGAAGTCTTGCGTTCATCTTTTATTTGACAACTCAAACACCTACGATTCAATCCGGGCTTCGCGACGAAGCCTCCGGCTTTTCCTTTGTCGGATGGCAGCCTGCTGACGGCTCACGATCTCCGCACAGGTCGGACAATACATCTGACGGTTGTTGGCGATGGTGAAGGGCTGCCGACACATCTCGCACCGCTTCATTCCCCTGGGCAGGCCGTCGTCATCGCCATCCTCGTCATACCACAGTGCATAGGCCACCAGGTCATTCAATGTCCAGTCTGCCGGAAGCACGCAGTCCAGGAAATAGTCGCAATCCAGCGACCCGTCATGAATGGTTTCGTATTCCGGATTGATCACATGGCACCTGTCATCTGTTTCAAGGCAGTAGCCGTATCGGTAATTGGCACACTCTTCCCTGACGAGCGTGCGGATGCTCCTGAGGATTTGCTGGTCAGTCATATCACATGAAGGGCGCTCCATCACTCTTTGGGGTGGAGATCGTCCTCCGTCAGGAAGATGCTGAACCGCGCCAGCTCGGGAATCGCGTGATTCTCAGCCCAGGCTTTCGCCTGCTCATACGAGCCGCAGTCATCCTTCTCCAGCGTATCCAGGGAATACACCGGTCTGTCCAGCCGCAGGTGTCGAAGCGCATCATACCGGGAATCCGGGGTGATGCCATGCTTCCTGCAAAGATAGTCGTTCAGCCCCAGCAGGAGCAGGGCTGCACGGTGCATCCTGTGCCTGTCATAGCGGCCAATCCAGTCAGTCTGGCGAAGCTGCCGCATAAAGGCCAGATCGCCTTCCGAACGAAGGATTCCAGTCACTGCATCCAGCAGCACATAGAACGGCATCAGGCTGCCCGCCTCATGGACAGGCTGGGAGGGCGGATACTCCGGCTTGGGTGCTGCCATGGTGCCGTCAAGCAGCTCCTCCATGGTCGTGTTCACGGCTTTCGCAACACGGTACAACGTCCCGGCCTGGCAACGTTCCAGCTGAACGCCACTGCTGAGGATACCCCGCAGGGTGGAATCGGGTACACCGCTCATTCGGCACAGTTCTGCCCGGGTCATATGTCGTTTTACCATCAGTTCATTCAGATCCATGGGCTTATCTCTCCATTTCATGTGTTTTCTTGGGGTTCGGTTTCCTGTCGCGCACAACCTGGGCTTTCTCACGGGCATGCGCACGCTGTGCGTCCTTGTCGTAGCAGTACAGGTAGAAGTGATAGTCATCCCGGCGCGGAATGCAGCGGAGGCAGTATTCATAGCGCGCGGTTTCTGCGTGGAAGCCGTAGCTGTCATCGCACGCCAGCCCGTTCCGGCACTGGCTGCGCATGGCGGCAAAGCCCGACAGCAGGCCGCCCTCCTTGCGGAGGTGATTCACAACGGACTGCAATTCTTCCCGGAATGCCGCACCTTTCAGCCCGGGCGTATGGTCGAACCAGCTTGTCCAGAATGCATTGCCGTCCCTGCCAAAGTCGCCCCGGAGATGGCCGATGCAGCCCCGTTCGACATCTGCCTCGCGCTGGCCGGAATACAGCCAGTCCTGCCTTTCAACCTCGATCGCTTTCCAGACAACTTGCTGGTTCAAATCGCGTTCAGCTTCCGTGAGGACGTCCTCAAACACATACAGCGCTGTGCGGGTATAATCTCCGTAGACCAGCGACATGTCAGGGACAGCAAGGATGCCCTGCTGCTCTGCAAAGGAGGAGGTATCCTGGGCATCCAGCCATGAGGTCAGCTCCGCATAAAGATCTGCGGCAAGCTCCGCCATGGATTCCCCCTGATCTCCCGCATACAGCAGTTCCTCCACACCGACATCCGGGTCTTCGGAGGTGAAGGCGAGCTTCAGCTCGGCATGCTCTCCCGTGCGGGTGTAGGTCATGGTGGTATCATCCGGATGATCATGGGTGAAGCTGCGCGTGATCTGATCATCCGGAGCGTCGTTGTCCGTTTCAGGGCGGCCATGCTGACGGTCACGCAAGTTTTCAAAGGATTCGATGGATTGATCAATCGGCATTGGTCGTAACACTCTCTTTCGGATATTTGGATACACAAAAACCGGCAGATTGCTCATGCCGGTTGGATGCTGGGTTATGCGTCCAGCAACGCTATTCTTCTGGTTCATCCTCATCTTCCGGAAACAGGTACTCCATCAGCTGCCACACAAGCTCTTCCACCCGATCGGGCAGGAAGGCGCGGGAGATAACCTGCTGGGAAGTTCCGTTGCGATAGGTGATATCAAGCTGCCAACGAACAGGGATGTCCGCTTCTTCTGCTCCATCAAACTCGATCAGATCATCCTCTGCATCGTCCTCCAGCTCAAGCTCCACCCATTCGTTCTCATCATCCTCTTCCAGCATATCCAGCCAGTCCTCGTCGGGAAGCAGATGCATACTGCTCCTGGTTCCGTAATCCTCCTGCCAGCAGAAGATTTCCAGCGAATGCACCATCCATTTGAGCAGCTTGGTCATCCGATCTGGAGGAAGCTGCACAGCCGTTTCTTGGCCATCTTGCGCAATCGAAATCGTTCCATCCTTTCTTCGGACGCGGAAAACCGCATTCAGGGGAAGTTCATCGCCATACGCATCAAAGAGTTCGTCATTGACCATCAGGGTCAGATGATCCACATGGTATTGCTTCTTCTGTTCGTTTCGTTTGGCATGGGGAAATCGGATGTCATAGGCATATTCTGCAGCCTCACGAATTTCAGGGCGCTGGTCCCCGCAGCGCTTCCGGAGCCAGGATCTCTGCTCCCTGGACAAGTACATGGGCAGATTCATGATGCGGTTCAGCGTCATCGTCTGATTTCGCTCTTCCACGGAGAGAGCGGCACATTGCTTGCAGATATGCGCTGCATGCCCCTTGCCGGAGAACTTCTCGTTGGCCTTATGCTCACCACAGACCTTGCAATAATGACCATGCTTCTTCATGTTGTACTCCTTTATGTGCAGCGTTATCCAGAATTTATTATAGGATTCCGGATAAGGAAAATCAACCTCTTATGTTGAATACCTTACCGCTCCATGCTTTGATTCTTTCTGGGCTGCGCCTTGTCCGGCTTGGCAACCCGGTTCTCGGGGTTCCGCTCTTTATGGCTTTCCAGCATGGCCTTGATTTCGGTGTTGGACAGCTTGACCACCGCATTCTTGTAGACATTCCTCCCATCAGGCGTCTGGCCGGTGACCTCGGGCACATAGAGCTTCGTTTCGCCGTCTGCGGGCAGCTTCATCCACATGCCCTTGCCGAACCTGTATTCATGCACATGGTTCGCCGCCACGATGATGCTGGGCCAGGGCGTCTTGTCCGCAGGGTCAGCATGGGGAATCTTGATGCTGACGCACTCACGGCCCGTCCTGGCCGTGAAGGGGGCGCTGACAAGCCCCCTGCCAAACTTGATGGTGATTTCGTTCCTTTCCTGCGCAGGGGAAGGATGTTGCAGGTTGTTTCCCATGATATTCTCTCCTTCAACTTGTTCAGAATAGGGGGATAAGAAAAAGCTGTCGCATGTGCAACAGCTCTATGTAGATTCATTCCCGCTGCTCATTCGCACAGCACCATACCGTTGGACTTGGGCCCATCGGACAACACCAGCGCGTATTTGTACCCACCGTTCTCCGTCGCCTGACGGCAGATGCGCAGGCCATACTGCTCCACCGCACTGCCCCGGGTCAGGGTCAGTTCAAACTCCGAATCATTCCAGTAGCGACCCCGCACGAGGTCATATTCCAGCAGCGACCAGTTGCCAGACCACTCCACCTCCCGGCCATCACCCAGCGCAGAACGGCCCGTCATGCTACCATCCTCCCGGAAGGAAATGCGGCTGGCGTTGATGGAGCTTCCTGCATAAAGCCGCCAGCTGCCCACAACAGCACGATTGGCCTCCCGCAGATCGGTTACTGTGCCGGACAGGCACGCCGTGGGCACAAAGCCCCGGAAGCGCACCTTGTTCTCCTCGCCCTCGATGTAGGTCCAGTCGCCCATCGCGCCCAGCACCGTCACGCTGGTGTTCTCGGTGAGCTTCGCCAGCGGCGTCTGACTGATTAGAGGATCATCCGTTACGGCTACGTCATAGTTCACCACGGCGACCACATTGGTCAGCGCCAGCTCCGGTGCCACCACATCCTTAGGCAGTGCGTTCTTGTAGATGTACCCGATGCGGTTGTGCTTTTCCGTGATGTCGTACTGCACCAGAATCCAGTCGCCGTCGCTGCCAAACACCTGAATCCAGCCGTTGGTGCTGACGCGGGCGCGGCCCTTCGCGCCGCGGATGCTCTTGCTGTCCGGGGCGGAGTACACCGCATAGGTCTGGTTGGAGGTGAATTGCACGATACTCGCGCTGAGGGTACCGGCGGGAATCACGGGGGCATTGGACGCATCGGGCACGGGCTGCTCAGAAGGATCGGCAAGTGCAGTACCCAGAAGCAGCAGCATCCCCAGCAGTGCGCACAGAAGTTTCTTCATCATGGATACGCTCCTTTCAGTCAAAGGTCGGACGCAGCACAGGTCTGCCATCCTGGTTGATTTCCAGACGCAGCGTGGCGTCATACCGGGTGTGCGTCCGGGCAGAGCGCAGGCCGGTTTTCTTCACCATGCCCGTATTCAGCAGGGATTGCACCTCGCCGGAGGTCAGCGGCTTCTCCGCGTCCTTCAGGACACCGCCCTGCTTCCACAGGGCGAAGGTGCAGGCGCGGTTTTCACACATGAAGCCCTGTGCCCGCTCCGTGATGGCCGCCCCGCACAGGGGGCAGGTGCCGAGCTTTTCCCGCAGGGGCGGAAACAGCTGCTCCGCGTTCTCCGCTCGTTTGGTGTCGCGGGTCAGGTCTGTGACCAACTGGCGGATGTCGCGCATGAAGTCCTCCGGGGCTTCTTTGCCCTGCTCGATGCGCCTGAGCCGCTGCTCCCACTCCGCAGTCAGCAGCGGTGACTGGAGCTTCTCCGGCAGGATGGCTGTCAGGGCCTTGCCCTTGGCTGTGGGCACAAGGACCTTCTGCCGCCGGTCGCCGATGCGCTCGATCAGCCGGGTTTCGATCAGCTTCTCCAGAATGGAAGCCCGGGTGGCCGGGGTGCCGATGCCCTTGCGCTCCGCATCCCCGGGCATGTCCTGCCTATCAGCGGTCTCCATGGCGTGAAGGATAGCGCCTTCCGTATAGTGCGCAGGCGGGGTGGTATGGCCCTCACAGACCTCCGCCTTGGGAAATGGACATTCCATGCCCTCGGTCACATCGTCCGGAAGTGCAGGCAGCTCTGCTTCTCCCTCCTCCGCGAGCCGTCCGCCCAGGCTGCCCCGTAAGCTGTGCCAGATGCGCCGCCAGCCCATTTGCGTGATGCGCCTGCCCTTCGCGGTGAAGCTGTGCCCACCGCAGGAAATGGTGACGGTGGTTTCGTCATACACACATTCATCGTCCAGTGCACAGAGCAATCGGGTGCAGATCAGGTTCAACAGGTCGTGCTCCCCGGTGGTCAAGGCGTTGACGGCGGAGGTCTGCTCGGGCATAGCCGCCGTGGGAATCAGGGCGTGGTGGTCGCTGACCCGGCTGTCGTCAATGACCTTGTCCGTGTGCATGGCAATCTGCATCCCTGCCGCAAAGGGCAGCGCCTCGCATACCCGGGCAGCCAGCTCCGGCAGTTTGGCCTCCATCTCATGGGGCAGATAGCGGCTGTCCGTGCGCGGATAGGTCAACAGCCTTTTCTCATACAGGCTCTGCGCGTAGTCCAGCGTCTGCTGGGCTGTGTAGCCCAACTGTCTGTTGGCGTCCCGCTGCAGGGTGGTCAGGTCGTACAGCTGGGGTGGATGCTCACAGCGTTTCCTGCGCTCGACCTTCGTCACAAGGGCGGGCTCACGGCTGCATGCCCTCTCCAGCCTTCGGGCAGTGCTTTCGTCCGCCATGCGCTCGGAGTGCGCCGTGATGCCCATCCCGGTGTCCAGCCTGACCGTGTAAAACGTCTCCGGCTGGAAGTCGGAGATGGCTGCCTCACGCCCGGCAATCATGGCCAGCGTGGGGGACATAACGCGTCCCACATGCAGGGTCGGGCCGTACAGCAGGGAGTACAGGCGCGTGGCGTTCATGCCGATGAGCCAGTCTGCCTGCGCCCGGCAGAGCGCCGCCTGATACAGGTTGTTGTAATCCGACAGGGGCTTCATATGGCGGAGTGCCTCCCGGATGGCACTTTCCTCCATGGAGGAAAGCCACAGGCGGCGAACAGGCTTGTGACCCCCAGCCTTGTCATAGACCAGACGGAAGATCAGCTCACCCTCGCGCCCCGCGTCGGTAGCGCAGATGATGCCGGCGACCCGGCTGTCGTTCATCAGGGAGCGCAGCACCTCAAATTGCTTGCGGGTACCATCGGAAACGGTGTACTGCCAGGCTTCGGGCAGGATGGGCAAGTCCCGGTAATGCCAGCGGGCGTATCGGGGGTTATAGGCTTCGGGCAACGCCAGCTCCACCAGATGCCCGACGCACCAGCTGACCAGGTAATCCTCGCCCTGCAGATACCCGTCCTGTCGGATGTTCGCGCTCACCACAGCGGCAATAGCCTTGCCCACACCGGGCTTTTCAGCAATGATCAGTTCCATGCTTTCCTCCATACCAAGGCCCTGCGGAGGCCAGGCTCCACAGGGCAGCATTCCTTATGCTTCATTCTGTTCATCCTCATCGTCCTCCAGCTCGAAGTCGTTGTCGGCCCGGGCCCTTGCGCCGTCCCGCTTGCCCTTCAGGAACATGAGAATGCCGACTGCTGCCAGGGTAACAATGGCTACAAGGGCCAGGATGGCTTGCATCTGATCGGGCTTCTCCTGCTTTGCGGAGTCAGTTGGGACAGGCGTCGTGGTCATCATGGGCATCGCGGTCGGCTCGGGCGTCACATAGATGATTTCGGGCGTGGGTGTCGGGACTTCTTCCTTTTCCTCATCGGACATCAGGGCCAGCAGATCGCGCTCATCCACCAGGTTGAGGAAGTAGGTTTCATACATCTCGGTTTCCTCGTCGATGGGCTTGTCATAGTCAATGACAAGATAGAAGGTGTTGCCGTTCCTGGACTGCAGCGTAATGAACTGCTTGTTGGTCGCCGCGGAATACAGCACATCCAGCGTGTGGCTGTTGCCGTCCGCCTGGTAGGGCATGCCGGGGCCGATGGTGATGTACTCCGTCTGAATGATGGGCTCCGGCGTGGGAGCCGTGGTGGGGACTGCGGTCGGGTCGGGCTCGTCGTAGACATAGATCAACGAGCTGCCCAGTCCCTGATACGGATTGGGCGTGACCGTCGCTGTCTGTGTGGCCACCGGCGTTACCGTTGCGTCAGAGGGCTTCTTCGTTGCCTTCGGGGTGGCTGTGGGCGTGGGCGTAGGGTCTGCGGGCTTGGTATAGCAGGGATTGTCCAGACTCACCGGCTCGGTGAAGTTGCCCGCATAGTCGAAGGCCCGGACAGCCAGCTTTTCAAACCGGTTCATGGTTTCATCCAGCGGCACGTTCAGGATGCCGCCCGTCAGCGTGGTGAACAGCATGCTGTTGACCTGTACCCCGGCGACCCCGGACAAATCGTCTTTTGCTTCGACCTGAAGGGTTGCCCCGTTGATGGTGGCGGAGAGTACCGGGGCGGTCAGGTCAATGCAATTCACCTGCGCACTTTCCTCAAACATTTGCCCGTGGGGATCGGTAACGCGCAGCGTGAAGACGCCGTTCTCCCGCACCGTGATCCCGGCTTTCCCGTCGGCAAACTGGTTCTCGCAGTCAATCCAGCTGCCTTCATTCATTCGGTACTCGATTCTGTACCAGCCGAGATTGTCCTTGTCCGTGATGGACACCTGCACCGTTGCGCTGTTGGTATTGCTCCAGCCGCCGGGAACCGTCAGCACCACGCGGTAGGGAGAAACCGACTCCATGGGTACCTGTTCACCCTCCGCAAGCGCAAGACTGCAGCAGGTCAGCGTCATCAGCACGGCAAGCAGGAGGTATGCCGTTCCCCGACGCAGGCAGGAATCACGCATCTTCATCCGGGGCATCCTCCTTCGGCATGACATCGTACTCGGACAGGGCAGGCGCAACGGTCGCGCCCTCGGGAAGCTGGGGCACAATCATGCCTTCCTGCCCGAACTGCGCCTTGAAGAAGGCTGCCAGCTGCTCCGGGGTCACGTTGTACAGCTCACAGGTGGTGTGGATGGCGGTGCGGTCTGCCTGCTGCACCAGACG
>JAQXLU010000005.1 GCA_029012285.1 Clostridiales bacterium
GATGTTCACGGGCTTGTCGGGGTAGACGCTGGGCTGGTACTGGCACATCACATAGCCGTAGCCGAGCTGCACGCCATATTCATTCACGGCGACGAACACGTCCTCCGTGGGGAGGTTCATAAAGGGTTCCTGCGGATGGGTGACCTGCATAGCGTGGTTCCTTTCTGATTCAAACCTCCGGCAGAAAATTAGCCGGAGAGGGAAGTGCGGATAAATCCAGCATCCATTATAGCCGCTTTTTACGCGCTTGACAAGGGGGAATGTCGATGGATGCTGGCAAATGCCCGCGGCCCTGAGATGCACGACAAATTTATGCTTGCAATTTGATGCCACGCATTGTATACTGTTTTTACGAAACCGGTTTAGCTATTTTCTCCCGGGCTTACAAAGGAGGAACGATCCCATGGCGGTGACGATCAAGGACGTGGCGGCAAAGTGCGGGTTGTCAATTTCCACGGTCAGCAAAGCCTTCAACAATTATGCCGACATCAGCGCCGCAACCCGCGAGGCCGTGCAGCGTGCTGCCAAGGAAATCGGCTATTTCCCCAACGCCATCGCCCGCACGCTCAAGACCAACCGCTCCTTCAACCTGGGCGTGCTCTTCCAGGAGGAGCGCGGTACGGGCCTGACCCATTCCTTCTTTGCGGCCGTGCTGCAGGCCTTCAAGACCGAGAGCGAGAAGCGGGGGTACGACATCACCTTCATCAACCACAACATCGGCTGGAACGGCATGACCTACCTGGAGCATTGCCAGTACCGCAATGTGGATGGCGTATGCGTGGTCTGTGCCAGCTTTTACGCCCCCGAGGTCATTGCGCTGGTGAACAGCGACATCCCCGTGGTGACCATCGACCATGCCTTCGCCAACCGCTCCTGCGTGCTGTCGGAGAACCTGGAGGGCATGCAGGCGCTGGTGAATTATGCGGCGTCCCTGGGACACAGACGCATCGCCTATGTGCACGGGCAGAAGGCCAGCGTCACCGAGAAGCGCATCACCGGCTACTACCGGGGATTGGAGGCCAACGGCATCGAGCCCAAGGCGGATTATCTTCTGGCGTCCACCTATGCCAGCCCCGAGGCGGGGGCGGAGGCCTTCCGCCAGCTGATGGCCCTGCCCGAGCCCCCTACCTGCATCCTCCTGCCGGATGACCACGCCGCGCTGGGTGCGCTGGACGCGGCAGCGGAGATGGGCCTGCGCGTCCCCGGGGATGTGTCCATCGCCGGCTTTGATGAGAGCCGTCTTGCCGCGCTGACCCGCCCGCGTCTGACCACCGTCTCCCAGGACGCAGCGGGGATGGGCCGCAGGGCCGCGCAGCTGCTGATTGAGCGCATTGAAAATCCCCGTACCGCCGGGAGTGAAACCGGCCTTATTCCCACCCGGCTGATCAAGGGGGAATCCATCGGGGCGGTCGCGGCGCAGTGAGACACCCCACGACGAAAAGCATCCCGCGAAGGACGGCCTGAAGACTCCGGTATATGCCGGGGCTCTTTTTAACTGAAAAACCCATCGTTTGACTGTGATTTGTTACAATTCGTGTTGAAAAAACGGAAGGGCCGGTATATAATGGTACTGAAGGAAGGACGTGGATGGCCCTACCCTGCCATCCCCCTTGCTGAAAAGGAGGGAAAGCCTATGAAGAAACTGATTGCTTTGGTACTGGCGGTTGGAATGTTGCTGGTCTGCCTGCCGGCGCTGGCGGATGCGCCTACGCTGTCGCTGCGTTTCGCCGCGTCGCCCAAGGATGTTGCTATTTCGGACACGGTGCGGGCAATCAACGCCTCCTATCGTGGGACGATCTATGACATGTTCATCTTCTGGGAGGAAGGCGGCTCGCTGCGCTACGACATCACCCGGCAGAAGCGGCTGGTCAACGAATCCTGGAGCTTTTCGCCTGCGGCCTATGGCATGACATCGGGCGCGGGCACTCGTGCCTGGGCGTGCTACCTGGCCAGCGATGCCGGCGATGCTGCCGCTGATTTCTACACGACCTATGTCAACGCCGAAACGCCCTATGTGCGCCTGGCCCTGAATCCCTGGCAGGTGGGGGCGGACGGCAGCCTGACGGAGGTTGCGGTGGAAGCGAATCAGCGCCTGCTGGTGAAGTATCGGGACGAAATCAAGCAGATCGTGGATCAGTACCGGCATCCCGATGCGTATCCAGCGACCTGGTATCCGCACAACACGATCTGCGCGGCGGGCATTGCGTTCCGCGATGTGCGCCCTGAGCTGACCAGCAAGTGGTATAATTTTGTCGCGCTGGACCTGAGCGAGGATGGCGTGCAGCGCTTCGACCTGGTGGCCTCCAATCTGTTCATCATCGGCAAGGTGACCGTGACAAAGCATGATGATGACGTTGTGGTGGAATGGCAGCTGAACCGTCAGGGGACCAACGACGCCAACTTCGAGCTGGAGGATGAGTTCCTGACCATCTTCCCCGACCTGGATGCGGTGACCGAGCTGGAGCCTGCGGATTTCACCGGCACGGTGTACGAGTTCGGCAAGCCCATCAGCATCTCCGAGGATCTGGGCGGCGATACCAACGTGCTGCTCTACATCCGCAACCAGGCGACCTACTGCGACAACCTGTCCTACAAGCATCAAAAGCCCATTTATCATGAGCGGTATTGGCCGAACCTCGATTGGCGCATGGAGGCGCGCGAGGAAATGATGAAGCTGGTCAACGCTGACCTGGAAAACTAAGACGGTATCCCCAAGGGCTCCGGCACACGCCGGGGCCCTTGCTTGATGTGCAAAGCGGCGCAAGCCACACAATTCCCTACTTTTTGCCCAAAAGGTGTTTACAAGAAACGCTGTTTGGGTGTATAATGGCTAAAGAAATCTGCCCAAAGGAGGTTTTCCATCCAATGATTAAGCTCACTTGCGACGGCAATACTGCTGTCAGCCATGTCGCTTACGCATTCAGCGATGTGGCCGCCATTTACCCCATCACCCCCTCTTCCCCCATGGCGGAAGTGGCGGATGAATGGTCCGCGCAGAAGCGTCAGAACCTGTTCGGTCAGACGGTGAAGATTGCCGAAATGCAGTCTGAGGCCGGTGCTGCCGGCGCTGTCCACGGCTCTCTGGCCGCTGGCGCGCTGACCACCACCTTCACCGCTTCCCAGGGTCTGCTGCTGATGATCCCCAACATGTACAAGATCGCTGGCGAGCTGACGCCCTCCGTGTTCCACGTGAGTGCCCGCGCCCTGGCCTACCATGCACTGTCCATCTTCGGTGACCACTCCGACGTGATGGCCTGCCGCCAGACCGGCTTTGCCATGCTGGCGTCCAACTCCGTCCAGGAAGCCTGCGACATGGCCCTCGTGGCGCATGTGTCCACCCTGAAGAGCTCCGTGCCCTTCCTGCACTTCTTCGACGGCTTCCGTACCTCCCACGAGATTCAGAAGATCGACGCGCCCACCTACGAGGAGATCGCGACCGTCATGCCCTGGGACAAGGTGGAGGAATTCCGCGCCCGTGGCCTGAACCCTGAGCATCCCCATCAGGCGGGTACCGCTCAGAACCCCGACATCTACTTCCAGGGCCGCGAGGCTGGCAACAAGTTCTACAACGCTGTGCCGGAAATCGTGGAAGAAGCCATGAAGCAGGTCGAGAAGCTGACCGGCCGCAAGTACAACCTGTTCGACTACGTTGGCGCGCCCGACGCCGAGAAGGTCATCATCGCCATGGGCTCCGGCTGCGACGTGGCGCATGAGGCTGTCAACAAGATGGTCGCCATGGGTGAGAAGGTCGGCGTGATCAAGGTGCACCTGTTCCGTCCCTTCTCCGTGAAGCACTTCCTGGGCGCGATCCCCGCGACCTGCAAGAAGATCGCCGTGCTGGACCGCACCAAGGAATCCGGCTCCCTGGGCGAGCCGCTGTACCTGGACGTCTGCGCTGCGCTGGCTGAGTCCGGCCGCAAGGACATCACCGTGGTTGGCGGCCGCTACGGCCTGGGCTCCAAGGAGTTCACCCCCACCCACGTCAAGGCTGTGTTCAACAACCTGGACGGCGAGTGCAAGAACCACTTCACCGTTGGCATCAACGATGACGTGACCGGCACCTCCCTGCCCATGCCCGAGCTGTTCAACGCCGCTCCCGAGGGCAGCATCTGCTGCAAGTTCTATGGTCTGGGCTCCGACGGTACTGTGGGCGCCAACAAGAACTCCATCAAGATCATCGGCGACCACACCGATCTGTACGCGCAAGCGTACTTCTCCTACGACTCCAAGAAGTCCGGCGGCCTGACCGTGAGCCACCTGCGCTTCGGCAAGACCCCCATCCAGAGCCCCTACCTCATCGACGCGGCGGACTTCATCGCCTGCCACAACCCCGCCTACGTGACCATGTACGACATGGTGTCCTCCCTGAAGGACGGCGGCGTGTTCCTGCTCAACTGCCAGTGGGGCCCCGATGAGCTGGACGCTCACCTGCCCGCTGAAATGAAGCAGCTGCTGGCCAAGAAGAATGCCAAGATGTACATCATCGACGCCATCGACCTGGCCGCCAAGGTGGGCATGGGCAACCGCATCAACACCATCATGCAGGCCGCCTTCTTCAAGCTGGCCGACGTGATCCCCTACGAGCAGGCCGACGAGTACATGAAGGCCTACGCCAAGAAGACCTACGGCAAGAAGGGCGACGCCATCGTTCAGAAGAACTGGGACGCCATCGACATCGCCATCTCCGGCCTGGTGAAGGTCGACGTGCCCGCCGAATGGGCTAACGCCACCACCGGCGCTGTGGCCGCCAAGGTGGAAGGCACCACCAAGTACTTTGACGAGTTCGTCAAGCCCGTGCTGTCCCAGGAGGGCGACAAGCTGCCCGTCTCCGCGCTGGATCCCCGCGGCATCGTGCCCACCGGCACCACCAAGTTCGAGAAGCGCGGCATCGGCGTGAAGGTTCCCATGTGGATCCCCGAGAACTGCATCCAGTGCGGCACCTGCTCCCTGGTCTGCCCGCACGCCTGCATCCGTCCGATCTACACCGAGGATGGCACCGCGCTGCCCGAGGGCTATGTGACCAAGAAGGCCACCGGTAAGGAATTCGCCGGCATGCAGTTCCGTATGCAGGTCAGCCCGCTGGATTGCACCGGCTGCGGCAACTGCGTGGAGGTCTGCCCCGCCAAGGTGAAGGCCCTGTCCATGGAGCCCCTGGCCACCCAGACGGCGCAGGAGGCCAACTGGAACTTCGCCATGACCGTGCCGGAAGTCAACGACAAGGTCGTCAACAAGACCACCGTGAAGAACTCCCAGGCCCTCAAGCCCCTGTTCGAGTTCTCCGGCGCCTGCGCTGGCTGCGGCGAGACCCCCTATGTCAAGCTGGTCACCCAGCTCTTTGGTGATCGCATGATCGTGGCCAACGCCACCGGCTGCTCCTCCATCTACGGCGGCTCCGCCCCCACCTGCCCCTACACCACCAATAACGCCGGTCACGGCCCCGCCTGGGCAAACTCCCTGTTCGAGGACAACGCTGAGTTCGGCTTCGGCATGAACCTGGCTGTGCAGCAGCGCCGCGCCAAGCTGGCTGACCTCATCAAGGCCTTGGCTGACAAGTGCCCCGACTGGGCTGAGTACCAGGAGGCCGCGAGCGAGTGGCTGGCCAACAAGGACAACGCGGAAGGCTCCAAGGCTGCCGCGGCGAAGATCATCGCCTGCGTCGAGGGCTGCAAGGACTGCGGCTGCGAGTGCGATCCCCTGTGCAAGGAGATCTACGGCATGAAGGACCTGCTGGTCAAGAAGTCCATCTGGATCTTCGGCGGCGACGGCTGGGCCTACGACATCGGCTACGGCGGCGTGGATCATGTGCTGGCGCAGAACCAGGACGTCAACATCCTCGTGCTGGATACCGAGGTGTACTCCAACACCGGCGGACAGGCCTCCAAGTCCACCCCCACCGGCTCTGTGGCGAAGTTCGCCGCTGCCGGCAAGCGCACCAAGAAGAAGGACCTGGGCATGATGGCCATGAGCTACGGCTACGTCTACGTGGCGACCGTCGCCATGGGTGCCAATCCCCAGCAGCTGCTCAAGGCCATGACCGAGGCTGAGGCCTACAACGGCCCGTCCCTGATCATCGCCTACGCGCCCTGCATCAACCATGGCATCAACATGGGCAAGGCCCAGGCCGAGCAGAAGAAGGCTGTGGAGTGCGGCTACTGGCCCCTGTACCGCTACAACCCCGACAACGAGCAGCCCATGACCATCGACTCCAAGGAGCCCACCGGCGATTATCAGGAGTTCATCAAGGGCGAGACCCGTTACACCACGCTGGCCAAGCTCTTCCCCGAAGCTGCCGAGAAGCTCTTCGTACAGGCTGAGGCGGATGCGAAGCTGCGTCTGCACAACTACAAGAAGATGGCTGGCCAGGAGTAATCCTGTCACCCATTGAGCTGAGTTGACACCAGCCCCCTGTCGAAAGGCAGGGGGCTTTTCTGTGCCGGCAAATGGGTATAAAAAAGCACCGCCGCCTGGTTGGCAGCAGTGCTGATGTTGTTATGCAATTTCGTCCTTGCTCCGCACGATGATGGGGCACTCACCGGGCCATTTGTGTTCATCCAGGATGATCTCCCCGATGGCGTCCGCGGTGATGGAGCCGTTCACCGGGTTCTTCACGCTGTCGATGCCGCCGCGCACGGTGGCGACCACATCGCTGTTCTCGAAGGAGAGGTCGCATGCCTCCATCGTGCAGTCCTCCAGCACCAGGCCCTTGCAGTAGCACAGGGGCTGCGTGCCGATAATCTTGCACCGCACCAGGCGGAGGTTGGTGGAGTACCAGGCCAGGTATTCGCCCTTGACCACGCTGTCGTACACGGTGACGTTTTCCGCGTGCCAGAAGGCGTCCTTCGTGTCCAGGACGCAGTTGTGGAAGGTGAGGTTCTTCGTGTACTGGAAGGAGTACTTGCCCGTCATGCGCAGGTCCTCGAACGCTGCGTTTTCCGTGTGGAGGAAGGGGTATTCGCTCTTCAGGCTGAAATGGCGGATGCGCAAATCGCGGCACATCCAGCCGAATTCGGTGGAAGTCGCCGTACCGCCCTCGATGGTGATGTCACGGCACTCGCGCAGGGCCTTGATGCCGCCCAACTCGCAGTCACGGATCGTCAGGTGCTCGTCATACCACAGCGCTGCGCGGCAGGTATCGTTCATGCGGCAGGCAGTGAGCGTGCCATCGGTCACGTGCCAGAGCGGATAGCGCAGGTGAAGGTCGCAGTCGGACAGGTGGATGTTCCTGCATTCCTTCAGGGCGGATTCGCCGTCCGCAGGGCCGTCGAACAGGCAGCGGACGACCTCCGCGCCGTTCAGGCCATACAGGGCGCGTTCCTCATCCAGCGTGAGGGCTTCGTAGCGTTTCATGGGATGTCTCCTTTATGTGGTATTATGCATGGCATATCATACCACCATTTGTGGCGTTTGGCAAGGGGAACAGCCCGCCTGAGGCCTCACCAGTTCTGCTTGCCGGGGCGCAGCTCCAGCTCCTGATTCTTGACGGACACGCGTGTCCCTGGCGCGATGGAGGCGGTGATGAACGCATTGCCGCCGATCACGGCGTCATGCCCGATTACGGTATCGCCGCCCAGCACGGACGCGCCGGAGTAGATGGTCACCCGATCCTCGATGGTGGGGTGGCGGCGCTTGCCACGCAGGCTCTGCCCGCCGCGGGTGGAGAGCGCGCCCAGCGTCACCCCCTGATAAATCTTCACATAATCGCCAATCACCGTGGTTTCGCCAATGACGATGCCGGTGCCGTGGTCGATGAAGAAGTGATGCCCGATGGTTGCGCCGGGGTGGATGTCGATGCCGGTACAGCTGTGGGCATGCTCGGTCATGATGCGGGGAATCAGCGGTACGCCCAGCTCAAAGAGCACATGGGCCATGCGGTTGACGAGGATGGCCTGCAAGCCGGGGTAGGCGATGATGATCTCATCCAGGGAGGTGGCGGCGGGGTCGCCGTCGTAGAAGGCCTCCAGGTCGGTCTGGAGCAGCGCGCGCACCTCGGGCAGCCGCTCCAGGAACTGCACCGTCAATTCCTGGGCCTGAGCATCCAGCGCGTTGGCGCGTTCCTCGTCCACCGACGCCCCCAGGCGCAGCGCGATGGCGATCTGCTCGCCCAAATGGTAGGCTACGTCCTCCATCAGCACGGCCAGGCTGTGCCCCATGGAGTACACCCGGTAGCTGGGGTCGCGAAAATAGCCGGGGAAGAGCAGCCGCTTCAGCTTGCCCATCAAGCTGATGATGATCTCCCGGTCGGGCTGGGAGAAGGGCTCGATGCGGTCAATGTCGCGGCCCTTCTGATAATCGGCAAGCAGCTTGCCGGTCACTTCGCCAATGGCGCTGTCAATGGTGCGGGGATGTTCGTTCATAGGAAGCCCTCCTGTTAGGTGTATTTTATTACACTGCTGCGGGAAAGTCAAGGTGAATACACAAGAGAAACCGTCCCTCACCTTGCGCATTTGGTCAAATGATGGTATACTGAAAGCCAGTATGGCGTGGGTTTATGCCCCTGCCAGGCGAAAGGAAAGGATGCATATGCGTCAGCAACTGATGGATCTACGTGCGGTGATGGCGAAGCACGGCGTGGATTATTGCCTGATTCCCTCCAACGATTTTCATGGCTCGGAGTATCTGAGCGACCATTTCAAGTGCCGCAAATGGGTTTCCGGCTTCACCGGCAGCGCGGGGACGCTGCTGGTAGGGGCGGACTGGGCTGGCTTATGGACGGACGGCCGCTATTTCCTCCAGGCGGCGCAGCAGCTATCGGGCAGCGGCATCGAGCTGGAAAAGATGGGGGAGAGCGGCGTCCCCACCCTGAACGAGTATTTGGAAAAGCACCTCAAGGCCGGGCAGACGCTGGGCTTCGACGGGCGCGTGGTGTCCGCCAGGATGGCGGAGAGCCTGCGCCAGATCGCGGAGAAATGCGGCGCTTCCGTCGCCTGTGAGGATGACCTGGTGGGCGAGATCTGGACGGATCGCCCGGCCTTGAGCGCCGAGCCCGCCTTTGAATTGTCGGCGGATGTGGTGGGCAAGTCCCGCGCGGAAAAGCTGATGGAGTTGCGTGCCGCCCTGACCCGGGAGGGCGCGGATGCGACGGTGATCGCGTCCCTGATGGATGTGTGCTGGCTGATGAACCTGCGCGGCGCGGACGTGGATTGCACCCCGGTGATGCTGTCCTTCGCGGCTGTCACGGCGGAGGAAGCGGTGCTGTTCGTCAACCCGGCTGTGCTGTCGGAGACGATCCGGCACAACCTGGAGGGCGACGGCGTGACCATCCGCGCCTATGAGGAGGTATACGACTACGTCCGTAGCTTGCCCAAGGGCAGCAGCGTCATGATGAACCTGAACGTGGTCAACAGCAAGCTGAAGGTCTGCGTGCCCGAGGGCGTCGCGATCCTCGACCGGGTGGACGCCACCACCCTGCCCAAGGCCTGCAAGAACGAGAAGGAAGTCGACAACTTCCGCATCGCCCACATCAAGGATGGCGCGGCGGTGACCAAGTTCATGCGCTGGCTGAAAATGAACGTGGGCAAAACGCCCATGGACGAGATCTCCGTGGCGGAAAAGCTGGAGGCCTTCCGTGCCGAGCAGCCCGGCTACATCGGCCCGAGCTTCTCACCTATTATGGGATATGGCGCACATGGCGCGATTGTGCACTATTCCGCCACAAAGGCGTCCTGCGCGACCATCGAGCCCCGCTCCTTCCTGTTGTCGGACACCGGCGCGCACTTCATCGAGGGCACGACCGACATCACCCGCACCTATGCCCTGGGCGAATTGACCGATGATGAAAAGCGCTTCTACACCCTGGTGCTCAAGGGCAATCTGATGTTGGGCAACGCCCAGTGGAAAGCGGGCTGCACCGGCGCGAACCTTGATTATCTGGCCCGCGAGCCCCTCTGGCGGCTGGAGGCGGACTACAACCACGGCACCGGCCACGGCGTGGGCTATATCCTCAGCGTGCATGAGGGTCCCCAGTCCATCCACTGGGGCAGGGCCAATTCCACCCCCCTGGAGGTCGGCATGATTACCTCCAACGAGCCGGGCTTCTACCTGGAGGGCGCGTTCGGCGTGCGGCTGGAGAACCTGACCGTCGTCAAGGAGGTCGCTGCCAACAGCTACGGGCGCTTCCTGCGCTTTGAAACCCTGACCATGGTGCCCTTCGACCTGGACGCCATCATCCCCGAGCTGCTGGGCGAGGAGTGCTGCGGCATCCTCAACGCCTACCATGCCAAGGTGCGCAAGACCCTTGCCCCCTACATGACCGCGGAGGAGAATGCCTGGCTGGCGGATGCCACCCGCCCTGTCTGAACGGCTTGACACAGTTGGCTACAACCGATCAAGGAGAGATTGCGTATGAAGAAGCTACACATGGGCCCTGCGGCTTGCGCCCTCGACCTGGGCGACGGCAGCGAACGGGCGGAATACGTCAACCAGGACTACATATTGCATAAGCTGGGCCGCCCGCATCGCGGCGTGAACATCATGTACACCTACTATCCCCATGACACGGAGTGGCCAGCGCGCATCTCCGAGGCGTGGAAGGATCGCAACGTCACCTTCCAGTGGGATTACCCCTACGACGATTACTTCCCCTATGGCGTGAACGATCAGCCCTTTGAGCAGATGCGCGACATCCGCCGCCACGGCCAGGAGGTGCTTTTGACCCTCACGCTGGACTGCGGCTTGTCCGACGGCGAGCTGCGTGAGGTTGCCCGCCAGCTGCGCCCCTATGGCCGCATGATGCTCCGCATCAACCACGAGTGCTGCGGCACCTGGTTCCAGCACAACAAGCGCTATACCTACGAGCAGGTCGGCGCGTTCTTCGTGCGCTTTGCAAGCATTCTCCGCCAGGAAGCGCCCAATGTGCGCATCATCTTCTGTGGCGGCTGGGGCCTGGAGGACGGCAAGGTCGAGCAGGAGGAGGCCTTCAAGGATTGCTACGCCGCCGCTGATCTGTGGAGCTGCGATTGCTACCCGGCGCTGCACTACGCCTGGCCCTACGGCGTGGCGGAGCCCGGCGGCGAGGGCTTCAAGGTGGAAACCATTGAGCAGGATGTGGAACAGTTCCGCCGCACCTACAAGCGCGCATGCGAGCTTGCGGGCACCAGCAAGCCTGTCATCACCGCCGAGTTCAACACCGATGGCGACGTGACCGGCCCGCGCAGCCAGCCTGATTCCGTGGTGCGCTTTGCCCATTACTGGCGCGACCACCGGGTGGACTGGTTCAAGTCCATCAGCATGTACCAGTTCCGCGACCGGGGCCGCCTGGGCCTGGAAATCGAGGATCCCAACAACAAGGGGGTTGGCATCGAGCAGCCCATGCTCCGCCGCTACCGGGACGAGGTGCTGCACGACCCTTATTTCTGCCCGACCTTTGAGGAAGGGGAGGAAGCTGCCTTCCCGGCCGCTCTGCGCTGGGGCGGCAGCGAGGATGCAGATGGTTTGGCCATTCCGGTGCACTTTGAGAAGAACCCCGAATTCTGCGAGATGACCGTCAAGCAGGAGATCGGCCTGATGGTCGAAATCAACGGCTGCTGGTTCTACAAGGCGCCCGGCACGAAAACCATCGACCTGATGAGCGCCTTCTTCGATAAGCCCATCGACGCGCCCTGCACGTTGACCATGAAGCTCTTCGCGCCCCCTGCCGACGGATTGAACGTCGACGACGGCAGCGAGGACTGGGCTGTCAACTACCGCGCCACCCTGACGGAAGCGCCCCAGATGCGCATCCGCTATGAGGTGCCCGGGGTGGTGAAGTAACCCTGACGGGCGGTTTCATCCGCCTGAAAAGCAGGTATATACATGGCAGTGGTTGATTCACACCCGCACGGAGGATGCATATGAAACTGATTTCCTGGAACGTCAACGGCCTGCGGGCCATCCTCGGCAAGAACTTCATGGAGGCCTTCACGGCGCTGGACGCGGACGTGTTCTGCCTCCAGGAGACCAAGCTCCAAGCCGGCCAGCACGACCTGGAGCTGCCCGGCTACCATCAATACTGGAACTACGCCGAGAAGAAGGGTTACTCCGGCACGGCGGTGTTCACCCGGGTGGAACCCCTCAGCGTGCGCTACGGCATCGGCGTGGAGGAGCATGACCACGAGGGCCGCGTCATCACCCTGGAGTATGCGGATTTCTACCTCGTCAACGTGTATGTGCCCAACGCCCAGCGGGAGCTGACCCGCCTGGATTACCGCATGGCCTGGGAGGATGCCTTCCTAAGCTACATCCGCAGCCTGGAGGCCTATAAGCCCGTGCTTTACTGCGGAGACCTGAATGTGGCCCACCAACCCATCGACCTGAAGAACCCCAAGTCCAACACCCACAACGCCGGCTTCACCCAGGAGGAGCGCGACAAGCTCACCGCCGTGATCGACGCAGGGTATGTGGACACCTTCCGCTACTTCCACCCGGAGGAAACCGACGCCTATACCTGGTGGAGCTACATGTTCAAGGCGCGGGAAAAGAATGTCGGCTGGCGCATTGACTATTTCATCGCGTCGGAGAAGCTGACGCCGCGTCTCAAAAGCGCCTGCATCCACCCCGAGGTGATGGGCTCAGACCATTGCCCGGTGGAAGTGGTGATCGAATAAGCAGCATGGGCCTCCTGCATCCGGGAGGCCCTTTCACTTGCGTGCACGAATGTATAATCATCGAAATCCCTGTATGGATGGGGTGGAAGGACTTGAAACGGCGAGCATCACCCACCAGTCTGCGGAGTGCAGTTCGGGGTCACCTCGTAACGGCTGATCCTCAAGGGCGTAGCCAACGCCCAAGGATAAAGCGCTGTCAAGCAGGCATCCCCTCCTTCAACCTAAAATCAGCCCCCACCGTGCGTGAGGGCTGATTTTGTATGCGCTTAATCCGGCAAATCCTTGATGATGATGGCGTCGCCTACGTTGCGTCCGCCTTCAAAGGGCGTGGAATAGATCTTGCCGTCGAAGACCAGCATGGAGGATTGTCCGCCATCCAGGTTGTAGGCTGCCTTGCAGCCAAGGCTCTCCATCAGCTGGGCCAGATGATTCAGATCCAGGCCGATGCTGGATCGCCGCTCCTCAAGGGCGCTCTTGACGCCACGGCCGTCCACCTGCACGAAGCAGTAATGGCCTGGCTCAAAGTAGCCGATGGCGGAGCGGGGATTCTCCTGGTGAATGGTGATATTGCTGAAATCCAGGGTGGCCTTGCCCTGCGCGTCCAGCAGCGCCGGGCCGAAGAGGAAGATGTGCCAAATGTTGTTTGCATCCACGTCCGCGCGGATCTGGTCGTTGTCCACGTCTGCATGGTTCACCGTCACCATTTCGCCGCTGCGGTAGACGATGGCGATGTCGCGCATGCGATTGGGGGTATCCCGGTTGACCTTGCCGTTGCTGACGGACCAGCCCGCGTTAAAGTAATGCCCGTTGTCGCCCGTCATGGCCACGATGGCGTTGCCATCCGCCGCCATGGTGCGCACCCGGGAGGTTGTCTTGCCATACCCGCCGCCGGCGTGAACCCGCTGGAAGCACTCCACCGAGCGCACATAAATGTCCACCACATACACGTCGGAGCGCTCTACACGGCTTCCTGTGATGGTGATGTTCATACTGTCGGACTGGTAGGAGTTCTCCGTCATGATGGGGGCAGCCCCCTGGGGCAGGAACTTGTCTGCGAACTTTTCAGAAAAGTCAGCAAACGCGGGGGATGTCGCAGCCTCTCCCAGGGCGATCACCGGCAGCAGAAGCGATAGCAACAGCGCAAGCAGTTTTGAAAGATGCTTCATTTGTCCTTCTCCTTGTACAGATGGTGAGCATGTACTCGTCCGGCTATATGGTACAGCAATTCCCATGAGATGTCAAGGCGAACGGGAAAACTGCGCCCATCACGAAAAACCGCATAAACGGCTTGCTTTCCCGGCGCTTTCCCTGTATACTGTTGGTATAGAATAACAGGGGCTTTGCGCCCTTGGGAGGCATGCAGATGAACAAGCAGGTTTTCTCAAAGCCGATTGACCTGAAGAAAGTCACGGTGACCGATTCCTTCTGGCAGCGCGAGATGGAGCTGGTGCGCAAGGAGGTTATTCCCTATCAGTGGGAGGCGCTGAACGACCGCGTCCCCGGGGCAGACCCCTCCTGGTGCATGCGCAACTTCCGCATTGCCGGGCGGATGATGGCTGACCAGCGCCGCCTGGGTGCGCAGTATGTGCCGCCCAGGTACACAAACCGCGGCTTCCAGGCCCTGCCGGAGGACATGGACCATCCCGAGGACGACAAATTCTATGGCTTCCTCTTTCAGGATACGGACTTATCCAAGTGGATCGAGGCGGTGGGGTACAGCTTGACCCAGCATCCCGACCCAGCGCTGGAAAAGGTCGCGGACGAGGCCATCGACGTGCTCTGCGCCGCCCAGACGCCCGATGGCTACCTGGACACCTACTATATCATCAACGGCATGGACGCCGCGCTGACCAATCTGCGGGACAACCATGAATTGTACTGCCTGGGCCATCTGGTGGAGGGCGCAGTGGCTTATTATCAGGCCACGGGCAAGGACAAGCTGCTGTGCGCCGCCGCCCGGTTCGCGGATTACATCGACCAGCGCTTCGGCCCGGAGGAGGGCAAATGCAAGGGCTATCCCGGGCATGAGATCGCGGAAATGGCCCTCGTCCGGCTCTATGAGGTCACGGGGGAGGAGCGATACCTCCGCCTGAGCGAGTTCTTTGTCAATCAGCGCGGACAGGAGCCCAACTACTTTATCGAGGAGGAACGCGCCCGCGCCGAGCGCGAGGGCCGCAGGTGGACCAAGCCCTCCACCAACCCGGACTATCATCAGGCGGGGAAGCCCGTGCGCGAGCAGGACGAGGCCGTTGGCCACGCGGTGCGCGCCGTGTACCTGTATTCCGGCATGGCAGATGTGGCCCGGCTGACCGGGGATGATACCCTCCTGGCAGCCTGTGACCGCCTGTGGGACAACATCGTCAACAAAAAGCTCTATGTGACCGGCGGTATCGGCGCGACCCATCATGGCGAGGCCTTCTCCTACGCCTACGATCTGCCCAATGATACCGCCTATTCCGAGACCTGCGCCGCCATCGGCCTGGCGTTCTTCGCCCGCCGGATGCTGCAGATCAAGCCCGACAGCAAGTACGCCGACGTGATGGAGATGGCGCTGTACAACACCGTTCTGGCCGGGATGGCGCTGGACGGCAAGAGCTTCTTCTATGTCAACCCCCTATCTGTGGTACCGGAGGCCTGCCGGAAGGATCAGCGCCTTGGGCATGTGCTGCCCACCCGCCGCAAGTGGTTCGGCTGTGCCTGCTGCCCGCCCAATATCGCCCGCATTGTGGCGTCCATCGCGTCCTATGCCTACACGGAGAACGAGGATACCCTCTTCACCCACCTGTACATGGCTGGCAGCGTGGAGAAGGACTTCGCCGGCCGCCGCCTCACCATGGAGGTCAAGGCCCGCATGCCCTGGCATGGACATGTGTATGTGACGCTCCACTGCGACGAGGCGGTGAACGGCACGTTGGCTTTCCGCATCCCCAACTGGGCGCAGGACGCGGTTATCACCTGCGGCGAAAAGATGCCCGTCTACAAGGACGGTTACGCTTACCTCTCCGGCGAATGGCATGAGGGCGATATGATCACCCTCCACCTACCCATGCAGGTGCGGATGCTCGCCGCCAATCCCGCTGTGCGCGCGGATGTGGACAAGGTTGCCTTCCGGCGCGGCCCGGTCACCTTCTGTGCGGAGCAAGCGGATAATGGCGCTGACCTCCATATGCTGCGGGTGGATACGAGGTATATCGGCGACCGCGGGGAAGGCATTGAGTGGGCGTTTGACGAGGATACCTTCGGGCATGAAACGGTGAAGCTCCATGTGCCTGCCAAGCGCTTGCTGCCGGTGGAGGATTCCTCGCTGTATACGATGTGGCAGCCGCCCCGGGAGGAAGCTGCGAAGATCACGCTGGTGCCCTATTATACATGGGCCAATCGTGGCGAAGGCGAGATGCTGGTCTGGCTGCGCCGCAAGTAAGCGCAACGTACCCCGCGCGAAGCGAAAACGGGTGTCGAGAGGGTCGAAGACCCTTCGCAGGGTGAAGGGACAGAGTCCCTTCCCGCCGGAGGCCTCCGCGCCCGCAGGCGCAAAGCCCCCACGCGCCGTTCGCGAATCCCCAGGATTCGCTGAACGCGCCACACAGCCCCAAATAGGCAGCACACGCCACACCCCCATGCGGCTCTCCTGATGACCAGGATTCCCATGACATACCAAAAACGCGGGTGCAGAGAATTCCTCCCTGCATCCGCGCTTGTTATTCCGTCACTGTTAGCTCAAACCAAAACCTCGTACCCTGCCCCACGGTGCTTTCCACGCCATACCTTGCCCCGTGCTTTTCCAGGATGCTCTGCACGATGGACAGTCCCAGGCCGCTGCCGATGACGGCCCGGCGGTGGCTCTCCTTGGCGCGGTAGTAGCGGTTCCAGATCAGGGGCAGCTCCTCCTCGGAGATGCCCTTGCCCGTGTCGCACACGTCGATGCGCACATGCCCGTCCGTGACCATTTGACGGATGGTCACGGTTTTGTCCTCGCCCGTGTAGGTCAGCGCATTGCCGATCAGGTTGTACACCACCTGTTCGATGCGCTCCTCGTCCGCCTGGACGGCAATGTGCTCATCCGGGGTGAAAATCAACCGGTAACCATCCTTCTCGGTCATACGGGCGACCCGCTGAACGATGCGCTCCACCGCGTCCGTCAGGTCAAAGGCCGCGATGGAAAGCTCCGCGCTGCCCGCCTGCAAGCGGGAAAAATCCAGCAGCTCCGACACCAGGCTGGTCAGCCGGGCGGTTTCGTCAATGACGATTTGCAGATTTTCCGGGGTGGCCTCGCCGGGGATGTCCCGCATGACCTCCGCGTAGCCGCCGATCATCGTCAGCGGGGTGCGCAGGTCATGGCCGATGTTGGCGATCAATTCGTTTTGCAGCGCGTCCACCCGGCTGAGCTCCTTCGCAGCCAGCACGAGGGTCTGGTTCAATTCCGCCATTTCCTTGTATTCGCTGCCGTGCTCCGGGGGATGGTATTCTCCCCGGGAGAGGCTGCGGGCGGCGTTGTTCGTCTCGATGATGGGCCGCGCCAGGCGGCGGGAGATCGTCAGCGCCAGCAGCACCGCGCCCAGCAGCACCACGATGGTGATGACCACCAGTTGGGTGCGCAGGGTGTCCACCGTGGCGTCCAGGGGGGTGATGATGGCGTTGAGCAGCAGATACCCCGTCGTGCCGTCGCCAAGGGTGACTCGCCGCACGCAGAGCAGCGCCTGCTGCTCGTCTTTCACCTGGGGGACATGCCCCTGGAAGCTGCGGGGATTAAACCGGTCGCCCATCTGCGGGGCCACGTTGAACAGTTCGGTCAGCACGCTGCCGTCCTCCGGCGCAAGGCTGCACCAGAAGGTGCGGTCCGCCTTGGACATGCGGTGGATCAGGCAATACTGGATGTCCTCGCTTGCGGCGATGGTCTTGCCGTGCTCGCTGAGCAGCACGATGCACATGCCGCTGCGCCCGGCCAGGTGGTTCATCAGATCCTCCAGCTCGGCATTGTCGATATTGGCCGATAGCACGTCGGAGGTCTGGCGCATTTGATAGGTCTTGCTCCAGCGGTAGAACTCATCCAGCAGCACGATCTGGAACACCCACAAAAGCGATAGCACCGCGACGACAAAAACCATCAGCGTCCGCATCACCCGGTGGTGAATGCCGCGGTTTTCCCGGCAGAGCGGGGGTTGCCTTCTTGTGTTGGTCGCCATGCTGTCAGTCCTTTTCAAAGCGGTAGCCCACGCCCCGCAGCGTCGTGATGCGCTCGGCGCACGGGCCCAGGCTCTTGCGCAGGAGCTTGATGTGGGTGTCCAGCGTCCGATCGTCGCCGTAGAAATCGTAGCCCCATACCTCGCTGATCAGCCGCTCCCTCGTCAGCGCGATGCCCCGGTTGCGCACCATGTAGAACAGCAGCTCGTACTCCTTGGGGGTCAGCTGCGTATCCTTGCCCCCGATGCTCACCCGGCGGGCGGTGAAGTCCACGGTCATGTCGCCCAGGGTGACGATTTCAGGCGTGTCCGCCGTGGCGCCGGAGACCCGCTTGAGGATGGCGGCGATGCGCATCATCAGCTCCCTGGGGGAGAAGGGCTTGACCACATAGTCGTCCACGCCCAGTTCAAAGCCCCGCAGCCGGTCGTATTCCTCGCCCCTTGCGGTGAGCATGACGACCGGCACGTCGCTGCCCTTGCGGATCTCCCGCAGGGCGCTGAAGCCGTCCAGCTCGGGCATCATTACGTCCATGACGATCAGGTCGAACCTTCCGTCCCGGCAAAGCTGGACGGCCTCCATGCCATTGCCTGCTTCGGAGACCTGGTAGCCCTCGAACACGGCGTATTTGCGGATCAGCCCACGGATGTTGGTTTCGTCGTCCACAACCAGGATGTGCATCTTCATTCCTCCTGCAAGTTGGTTGAAATCAGTATACGGCCTTGCGCTCCGGATTGCAAGCGCCTTTTTCGATCACCCTATCGGATGGGCAGCAGGAGATGCAGTTCCTTGCCATTGCGCTGCACGGTCAGCGGAATCGCCTCCTGCCCGGAGGATAGCAGCGCGTCCAGCCAGGCAAGTCCTGTAGCCTGGGAATCCCCGGAGGCGATCACCATGTCCCCGGGATGAACGTCCGCCCTGTCCGCGGCGGTGCCCTGGGTCACGGCCAGCACGTACAGGCCTTGCTCCTTTTCCAGCAGCATCAGCCCCAGGGCCGCGCTGGAGGTCTCCGCAGGGCGCGGCGTATCCCGGCGCAGCCCCAGAGATAGCCCCGCCAGCAGGAGCAACAGCACTGCTGCCGCCGCCCATCCCCATCGTCTTCGCACAGCAAGTCCCCTCCTTTCGGTCGGGCACATCCTATCATCTCTGGGTGATGGGTAGGTGAAATCGGCTTGATTCTCCCTTGAATTTGCGGTATACTGGCAGGGATTTAATTGCGAGGTGATGATGATGACGGGCAAAACGCGCTTAATCGACGGGAACTCCAACACCGCCATGCTGAAAATCATCGCGCTGATCTTTATGTGCATGGATCACGCGGGGAAGATGTGCTTCCCGCAGATCCCCGAAATGCGAATTCTGGGGCGCATCGCCTATCCGCTCTATGCCTGGTGTCTGGTGGTGGGCGCCTGCCATACCCGCTCCTTTCCCAAGTACCTGGGGCGCATCGCCCTCATCGGCCTCATTTCCCAGCCGCTGTATATGGTCGCGCTCGATCATCCGGTGGAGAAGTTCAATATTTTCCTCACCCTGTTCGTCGCGCTGCTGGGCTTGTGGGGGCTGCGGGAGAGGAAGCTCCTCAGTCAGTTCTGGGCGCCGGTGGCTGCGCTGGCGCTCGCCCAGCTCCTCCAGGTGGATTACGGCTGGAAGGGCGTGCTGCTGGTGTTCCTTCTCTATGCGGTGCGGGACACCCGGGCGGGCATCGCGGCGGTGATGATTGCCTTTTGCCTGTTCTGGGGCAGCTCGTCGTCGCTGGTGACCAGCTTCTTCGGGCTGAGGCTGGACGGGCTGTTCCGCAGCGACCTGGGCGGCATCTTCACAGCCGCGCTGCGCCTGCAGGGGCTTGCCATCCTGGCGCTGCCGCTGCTGCTTATGCGTCTGCCGGGCCGCGTCAGACTTCCCCAATGGGCGGGCTATGCGCTCTACCCGGCGCACCTCGTGTTGCTCATCCTGCTGGAATACGCCCTGGGCGTGACCGTCCACTGGGAGCACATCACCAATGCGTGGCAGCAGCTCCTGGCGCTGCTCTGATCGGAGGCATCTATGCTTGAACCCCGCATGCGGCTGGCCATCAACACCATGGCCGTGAGCATCCAGCGCATCCTGGCGGATGCTCAGCCCAGCATCTACCTGTATGGCTCTGTTCCCGCAGAGGATTACCAGCAGGGCTGGAGCGACATCGATCTGCTGGTGCTTACGGAGAAAAAGATCACCCAGGCGCAGGCGGATAAGCTGCTCCATCTCCGGCAGCACCTGATGGCCTGCGACCCGGATACCCCCTACTACCGCCTCTTTGAGGGCGGCATGCTCGACCTGGGCAGCTTCCTCACGGGGGAGGAGACCTGTGTGGTCTACTGGGGCACATCGGGCGAGCGCATCAAGCCCACCCACGCCTTCTCTGCCTTTGATCGGGCGTCGCTGCTCCAGCATGGGCAGCTGCTGCTGGGCAGGGACGTCCGCCGCCACCTGGAAATGCCTGATTTCCAGGAAATCGTCGCCGCTGTCGTCACCTACCTGAACGTCATCCGGGCACACGGCGCGGGCAGCCGCAGCATCTACGCCTTCGGATGGCTGTTGGATATTGCCCGGTGCCTGTCCACCCTGGTCAACGGGCGGACGACCACCAAGACCGCTGCCGCCCAGTGGGCGCTGGACGAGCACATCTGCCCCTGCCCGGAGGAATTGTCGATGGCGCTGACCGTCCGCCGCCAGCCGGAGCTCATCCGCGACCCCCAGGTGCTGGACTACGCCGAGGGCCTGACTGATGCCATCACCCGCTTTGCCGACATGCTGGAATATGTGCTGAGCACAGGGGTGAAGAAGCCCAAATGATGCAGCAGGAGCAACCATGTGCCGGAGGTGCCCTCATGAAGCCAAGCATTGACGAAGCCCTGCGCTACCTCGGCGCGGGCAATGGCGCGGATGAAGCCCTCCACGCGCAGCTGTCCGCCCTGGCCCGGGAGCTGGAACAGCGCATCACGCCCCGTTTTGCCTGGGCGCTGACGGAGGTTTCCACTCTTGATTTGCCCGGCGAAACCGCTGCCCAGCTGCTGGCGGACTGCCGGGAGGCCTGCGTCCTCGTCTGCACCCTCGGGGCAGAGTTTGACGGCTGGGTGCGCCAGCTGCAGCTGCGCGACATGGGCCGCGCCGTCATGCTGGACGCGCTGGGCAGCGCCTATGTGGAGGCGGGCTGCGACGCGGCGGAGGACGCCATCCGTGCCCGCTTTCCCGGCAAATACCTGACCGACCGGTTTTCCCCCGGCTACGGCGATCTTCCCCTGACTGTGCAGCCCCGCTTGATCCGTTTGGCCGGGGCTGCGCGCCTCGGCGTGACCTTGACGGATTCCCTGCTGATGAATCCCCAAAAGAGCGTGACCGCCGTGGTCGGCCTGGCGGGTGTCCCCCAGCGGGCACGAATCCGCGGCTGCCAGGCCTGCGTCATGCGGGCCACCTGTAATCTGCGAAAGGCTGGTACACCCTGCCATGAATGATTTGTTTCGTACGGACAAGCTGCTTTACCTGGATGGCGCGATGGGCACCATGCTCCATCGCGCGGGGCTCAGGCCCGGTGAATTGCCGGAGCTGCTGGCCCTGACCAACCCCGATTTGCTCACGGGCATCCACCGCCAGTATGTGGAGGCGGGGGCGGATGTCGTCTACGCCAATACCTTCGGCGCGAACCGCCGCAAGCTCCGTCCCCTGGGGGTGACGGTGGAGGAGGTCGTGCGCGCCGCCATGGCCGCCGCGAAAAAGGCCTGCGCGGGCACGTCCGCCAGGGTCGCGCTGGACATCGGCCCCTTGGGCGAGCTCCTGGAGCCCCTGGGCACGCTGGATTTTTCCGCCGCCGTGGACATGTTTGCCGAATTGGTCGAGGCAGGCGTGCAATCGGGGGCTGACCTCATCGCCATTGAAACCATGACCGATCTGCAGGAGGCCCGGGCGGCCCTCATCGCCGCGAAGGAGCGCAGCGAATTGCCAGTGCTCGTCACCATGAGCTTTGACGAGAACGGCCGCACCTTCACCGGCTGCACCGCCGCGTCCATGGCGGCGACGCTCACCGGGCTGGGTGCGGACGCTATCGGGCTGAACTGCTCCCTGGGCCCCAAGCAGCTGCTGCCCATCCTGCGTGACATCTGCCAGCGCACCCCGCTGCCGGTTATCGCCAAGCCCAACGCGGGCTTGCCTGATCCGGTGGACGGGCATTATGACCTTTCCCCGGAGGAATTCGCCGATGCCATGGCGGAGGCCGTCGCGGCGGGCGTGTCCATCGTGGGCGGCTGCTGCGGCACGGATCCAAGCTACATCCGCGCGCTGCATGAGCGCGTGCAGGACATGAAGATCGGCGTGCGGGAGATACCGCCGCGCTCCCTGGTGTGCACCGCGACCCGGGCTGTGGAGATTGACGGCGTGCGGGTGATTGGCGAGCGCATCAATCCCACCGGCAAGAAGCGCTTCCAGCAGGCGCTGCTGTCGGACGATCTGGACTACATCGTCGACGTGGCCATCCAGCAGGAGGACGCGGGCGCGGACATTTTGGATGTGAACGTGGGCTATCCTGGCGTGGACGAGGTGACCATGCTGCCCCGGGTGGTGAAGAAGCTGCAGGAGGCCACCGCGCTGCCCCTGCAGCTGGATTCATCCAACCCCGAGGCTATCGAGGCTGCGCTGCGCGTCTATTGCGGCAAGGCGGCGGTGAACTCCGTCAACGGCGACAAGCAGGTGCTGGAGCGGGTGCTTCCCATCGTGAAGAAGTATGGCGCGTGCGTGGTGGGCTTGACCCTGGACGAAGGGGGACTTCCAACCACAGCCCAGCAGCGGCTGGACATCGCCGCTCGCATCCTGGATGCGGCGACGGCTCACGGCATCCCCCGGCAGGACCTGTGGATCGACTGCCTGACGCTGACCGTTTCCGCCCAGCAGGAGCAGGCCGAGGCCACCCTGGAAGCCCTCCGCCGGGTCACGCAGGAATTGGGGCTTCGCACAGTGCTGGGAGTGTCGAACATCTCCTTCGGGCTGCCCAACCGGCTGCTGATGGCCCAGACCTTCCTGGTGCGGGCGCTGTCTGCCGGGCTGACGCTGCCCATCATCAACCCCAATCAGAAAGAGATGCTGGACGCGATCGCTGCCTTCCGGGTGCTCAGCGGGGAGGACGCGGGCTGTCGCGCCTATGTGGCGCGCTTTGCCGATGCCACCGCACCGACCCCGGCTGGCGCGTCCCAAGCCATGACCCTGGAGGAATCCATCCTCCGCGGCCTGAAGGGCGACGCGGCCCGCCTGGCGAAGGCGGCGCTGACCGAGCAGTCCGGCCTTGCCCTGGTGGAGTGCTGCCTGATTCCCGCACTGGACAAGGTGGGCGCACAATACGAGGCTGGGCGGGCCTTCCTGCCCCAGCTGCTGTCCGCAGCCCAGGCGGCGCAGGCGGTGTTCGCTGTCATTCAGGATAGCCTGGGCGCGCAGGAGGAGACCATCCGCCGCGAGCGCGTCCTGATCGCCACCGTGAAGGGCGACATTCACGACATCGGCAAGAACATCGTCAAAACCGTGATGAGCAATTACGGCTACGACGTGCTGGATTTAGGCCGCGACGTGCCCCCGGAAACCATTGTGGAAGCCGCCGCGCGGGAGCACATCCGCCTGGTGGGCCTGTCCGCGCTGATGACCACCACCCTCCCCGCGATGGAGGAAACCGTCCGCCAGCTGAGGCAGCTGCCCCAGCCCCCCGCGATCATGCTGGGCGGCGCGGTGGTGACCGCCGAATACGCCGCGCAGCTGGGCGCTTTCTACGCCAGGGACGCCAAGGCTGCGGTGGAAATCGCCCGAAGGGTGCTTGAATAAATCGACGAGGTGAAGCCCATGCCCATCAAGATTCCCAACGACCTGCCCGCCGCCGCGAAGCTGCGGAGTGAGAACATCTTCGTCATGGCTGCCGACCGCGCCATCACCCAGGATATTCGTCCGCTAAGGCTCCTGCTCCTGAACCTGATGCCCACCAAGGTCACCACAGAAACCCAGCTAGCCCGGCTGCTGGGCAACACGCCGCTGCAGGTGGAAATGGATCTGCTGATGGTGGAGTCCCACGTGAGCAAGAACACCTCCGCCGAGCACATGCTGGCCTTCTACAAGACCTTCGACCAGGTGCGTGACAACACCTACGACGGCATGGTCATCACTGGTGCGCCGGTGGAGCAACTGCCCTTTGAGCAGGTGGACTACTGGGCGGAGCTGTGCGACATCTTCGAGTGGACAAAGACCCATGTGACCTCCACCTTTCACATCTGCTGGGGGGCGCAGGCGGGGCTGTACTATCACTGGGGCATCCCCAAGAGGCAGCTGCCCAGGAAGCTCTCCGGCGTGTACCGTCATCGGGTGACGCACCGCAACAGCATCCTCTTCCGCGGCTTTGATGATACCTTCATGGTCCCCCAAAGCCGCTACACCACCGTGGACAGGGAGGATATCCTATCTAGGCCCGAGCTGAAAATCCTTGCCGAATCCGATGAAGCGGGGGTATACGCCATTTCCACCCACGGTGGACGGCAGATTTTCATCACCGGGCACTCGGAGTATGACGCGGACACGCTGCGCAACGAGTATCTGCGGGATCAGCAAGCCGGGCTGAATCCGGATGTGCCCGTCAACTATTTCCCGGGGGATGACGATGCCCGCGAGCCGGTATGCACCTGGCGCTCCAGCGCGAATCTTCTGTACTGCAACTGGCTGAACTACTTTGTGTACCAGTCCACGCCCTATGATCTGAGCAAGGTTGGCCTGGTGCTGATGGACGATCATATGCCTGCCTGGATCAGGCAGAATTGAGGAGGAAGCCCTTCCGCGCGTGCGGAGGGGCTTTCTTGTGGGATGATCAGCCCCGCAGCAGCATTATGCCCAGGGCAAGCAGGAAGGAGAGGATGGCGTGGATGGCTTGCCATTTAAGCTGCTGGGGGAGGGACAGGAGGCCCGCGGGGTATACCGAGCGGTTTTGAAGGAGGATGGCCATGCCGCCAAAGGCGGTGGCGGCGGCGACGAGCGCTGTCCGCAGGGGGAGGGGCAAGGGGAGCGACGCGATTTCCGCCGTACCGGTGGTGACCTCCAGCAGCGTGGTGACAGGCAGCGCCAGGGCGGGAGGCAGGGCTTGGGCGAGCAGCGCGGCGAACACCCGCAGCATCACCATCGTACCGCAAACCAGCAGCATGGTGCGGGCAGCTTGCTCCACAGCAGCGCCGAAGGGGAGCGGCGGCTGCGCTGCAGGGGTGGACGGGGGAGGACTGGGACAGGCGCTTTTCTCCGTGACGGCGGATAGCAGCCCGGTCAGCCATCCGCCGAGCAAAGTGCTTGACAGCACGACCACGCCGGCCACGCGCGCGTGGAGCCAGATGCCCACCGTGCCCAGCAGGAACATGGGGCTCATGGTGGCGCAGGATACCGCCAGGCGCAGCTGTTCCCTGCGGGGGAGCGTGGGGCACAGCCCCAGCAGCCTTGCACCGGTGGGGGAGCCGCCGCCCCAGCCCAGCAGCATCAGCAGAGCGGGGGATGGCTGCTTGACCCGGCTGAAAAGCATCAGCGAAAGCACCATGTACGGGAAGAGTCCCGGCAGCACCGCCGTGACGAACAGGTGGCACGCGGCGGAGGCGGCTTGCATGGTCGTGTCCGCGCGCAGGAGCAGGCATAGCATCAATCCAGGCAGGAGCAGGCGCATCCGGGTTCCCCCTTTATTTCTATGGCAAAACGTGATATACTATCGGAAGAATATTCATCCCGGAGGTTCGTCTATGCCAAAGGATACCTTCCTCATCGTCGACGGCAACAGCCTGATGCACCGTGCCTACCACGCTCTGCCCCTCATGGATGCAAACGGTGTGTACACCAACGCCATCTACGGCTTTTTGAACATGCTTCTCAAGGTCATCAAGGAGGAGAATGTGCGCTATATCGCCGTGTGCTTTGACGAGCATGGCCCGACCTTCCGCCACACGGCGTTTCCGGATTACAAGGCCGGGCGCTCCGCCACCCCGGACGAATTGCGCCAGCAGTTTGGCACCATCCGCGAGCTGCTGACAGATATTGGCGTGCGCTGGTACACATTGCAGGGCTGGGAGGCGGATGATCTGCTGGGCACGCTGTCCCTGCGTGCGGAGGACAGCGACGTGCGCCCGCTGCTGCTCACCGGCGACCGGGATGCGCTCCAGCTGGTGGACGGCAGGACGGAGCTGATGTTCACCCGTAAGGGCATCAGCGAAACCGTGCTGTTCACCCCCGCTAAGGTGCACGAGGAGTACGGCTTTGGCCCGGAGCAGGTCACCGACTGGAAGGGCCTGGCGGGCGACAGCAGCGACAATATCCCCGGCATCCCCGGCGTGGGGGACAAAACCGCCGTCAAGCTGCTGCAAAAATACGGCACCCTCGAACATGTGCTGGATAGCGCCGCCCAGGAAAAGGGCAAGCTGCGGGAGAAGCTGGAAGCTTGGCAGGATCAGGCCCGGATGTGCAAGGAGCTGGCAACCATCCGCCGGGATGCGCCGGTGGACTTTTGCCTGAGCGATTGCGCCTTGCCCGAATTGCGCCAGGCCATCCCGGCCCTCCAGAAGCTGAAATTGAACGCCCTCATCAAGCGCATCGCCGGGGAGGGGAGCACGAATGCCCCTGCCGCCCCGGCCCAGGGTGAGGTCGCCCCGCTGACGCTGCTGCCCTTTGGGGATATGACGGCCATCGAAACGGCGGATGCGCTATCGGCTTGGTTGACGGCCCTGACGGACGCCTCCCACCCCATCGCGCTGCACATCGGGGATGTGCATATGTCCATCGCCACGCAGGATGGGCGCTGCTGCACCATCAGCCTGGGAGGCGATCTGCTCATGCCTGGCCTGGCGCCTGCGGAGGTGCTGTCGGCCCTGTCCCCGGTGCTGTGCGCCCACCCGGCCATTGTCCATGACGGCAAGCGGCTGTGGCATCAGCTGAGCAAGCTGCACATGGCGCTGCCGGAGAAGTTCGACTGGGACACCATGCTGGGTGCGTACCTCATCAATCCCCAGGAAAAGAGCTACACCTATGCATCGCTGCGGGGGGATCTGCCCGAGGACGCCCGGGGCGTATTGTCCCTGGCGATGTGGCAGAAGCAGAAAATCGCCGCTGATCAGATGCTCCACCTGATGCAGGACGTGGAAATGCCCCTGTCCCGGGTGCTCTTTGGCATGGAGCAGTCCGGCTTCACGGTGGATACCGCCTTCCTGCGCACGTTGGGGGAGCGCTACACCAGGCAGATCGAGGACGCGAAGCAGGCGGTGTTCAAGGCCTGCGGCGTGAAGCCCTTCAACCTCAACTCAACCCAGCAGCTGGGCGAGGTGCTCTTCGACCAGCTGGGTCTTCCCCATGGCAAAAAGACCAGCCGGGGCTATTCCACCTCGGCGGAGGTGTTGGAGGGCTTACGGGACATCGCCCCGGAGATCATCGACCCGCTGCTGCGCTACCGCCAGCTGACCAAGCTCAACAGCACCTACATCGAGGGACTGCTGCGGCTAACGGAGGCCAACGGGCGCGTACATTCCACCTTCGACCAGGTGGCGACCGCCACGGGCCGCATCTCCTCCTCGGAGCCGAATCTGCAGAACATCCCTGTCCGCACCGAGGAGGGCCGCGAGATTCGCCAGGCCTTTTTGCCCCGCGAGGGCTGGGTGCTGCTGGATGCGGACTACAGCCAGATTGAGCTGCGGCTGATGGCTCATTTCTCCGGGGACGAGGCCATGCTCTCCGCCTTCCGGACAGGCCAGGACGTGCATGCCCGCACCGCCAGCGAGATCTTCGATGTGCCGCTGGAGCAGGTGGACGCCACGCTGCGCTCCCGGGCCAAGGCGGTCAACTTCGGCATCATTTACGGCATCAGCGGCTTTGGCCTGGCCCGCAACACTGGCGTGAGCCAGCAGGAGGCCCGGTCGTTCATCAACCGGTACTTTGACAAATACCCGGGGGTGAAGCGCTTTATGGATTCCGCCGTGGAGGATGGCCAGCAAAACGGCTACGCGCTGACCCTCATGGGCCGCAGGCGCTATCTGCCCGAGCTGACCGCGGCCAATGCCATGGTGCGGGAGTTCGGCAAGCGTGCCGCCATGAACACCCCCGTGCAGGGCACTGCGGCGGACATCATCAAGCTGGCGATGGTGCGTGTGGACGAAGCGCTGCGCCAGGAGGGCTTGCAGAGCCGCCTCATCCTGCAGGTGCACGATGAGCTGCTGCTGGAGTGCCCGCCGGAGGAGGTCAACGCGGCGGGTCGCATCCTGCAGCAGGCCATGGAGGGCGTCATCACCCTGAGCGTCCCCCTGAGCGCCGAGGTGCACCAGGGCTGCAACTGGGCGGAGGCCAAGTAATTCCCTTCCCCGGCAGGAGTTTGCAGGGGAAGCGTAGAATCATTGATTGAACCCCGAAGGATTGTATAGCAAAGGAGCGCAACCATATGGCTGAAATTCTGGAATTCAAGTTTGACACCCAGCTGCTCATTGAGGGCCACGACCTGGACGAGGACGTGATCTTCGATTACATCACTGAGCATTTTGAAGGCGACTGCCTGCTGGCGGTGGGCGACGAGGAGCTCATCAAGATTCACTTCCACACCAACCGCCCCTGGGAAGTGCTGGAATACTGCGCCACCCTGGGTGAGATTCACGACATCGTGGTGGAAAACATGCAGCTGCAAAGCGAAGGCATGCACGGCTGATGCTGCGAAACGACACCCGGGCTGCGACCGTATGTGCCGCAGCCCGGTTTGCTTTTATAATACGCAAATCATGTTGCTTGAAAAAGCGCATCCGCATCCTCAGGTTTTCCGTTGTGCCCCCTTGACTTGGGTGGTATAATACAAAGTGGCGGCAGTTGGGCCGCCGGAGAAACCATCAAGCGAAATGGAGATATGCATATGGTAAAGGTCAATATCATTTCCGGCTTCCTGGGCGCGGGCAAGACCACGCTGATCAAGAAGCTGCTGGGCGCAATCAAGGACGAAAAGACCATTCTGCTGGAGAATGAATACGGCGATGTGGGCGTGGATGGCGCGTTTATGAAGGATACCGGCCTGGTGGTGGATGAGCTCAATTCCGGCTGCATCTGCTGCACGCTGGCGGGCGATTTCCGCAAGGCGGTGGGCGAATTGGTGGAGAAGTACAATCCCGACCGGCTGATCATCGAGCCCAGCGGCGTGGGCAAGCTGAGCGACATCGTCAGCGCGGTGAACCAGTGCAAGGAGCAGCATCCCGAGCTGGAGATCGCCGGCTGCGCCACCGTGGTGGACGCGGGCAAGTGCCGCATGCACATGAAGAACTTCGGCGAGTTCTTCCTCGATCAGGTCAAGACCGCCGATACCGTGATTTTCAGCCGCACGCAGCTGCTCACCGCCGAGCGCGTGGAAAAGAGCCGCGCCCTCATTGAGGAAGCGCATCCCGGCGTGCGCGTGGTCACCACCGCCTGGGACGAGCTGCCCGCCGAGGTCATGCTGGAGGTGGTGGAATCCGGCCGCCCCATCGTGCTGGAGGTGGAGGAGCATCACCATCACCACGAGGATGGCGAGGAGTGCCACTGCCACGAGCATGAGCACGAGCACCACCATCACCACGAGGATGGTGAGGAATGCCACTGTCACGACCACGAGCACGAGCACCACCATCACCACGAGGATGGCGAGGAGTGTCACTGCCACGACCACGAGCATGAGCATCACCATCATGACCATGACGAGCATGATGAGCACTGCACCTGCGGCTGCCACGATCATGACCACGAACACGAGCATCACCATCACCACGCGGACGAGGTGTTCGTGTCCGTGGGCTGGGAGACTGCGAAACGCTACGAACAGTCGGACATCGCCGCGATGCTGGACAAGCTCAACGACGAGGAGGAGTACGGCAACGTGCTGCGCGCCAAGGGCATCCTGTGCAACGCCGCGGGAGAGTGGTTCCAGTTTGACTATGTGCCCGGCGAGAGCCAGTTCCGCGCGGGCAGCCCGGACTACACCGGCCGCATCTGCGTCATTGGCGCGCACATCGACGAAAAGGCACTCAAGGAGCTGTTTCAAGCATGAGCAACCAGGAGTTTGTCCCCGTTTATCTGATTACCGGCTTCCTTGAAAGCGGCAAGACCACCCTCATCAACAGCATGCTGGCGGATGAGGACTTCTCCCGGCGCTCCGGCGGCGGCGAAAAGCAGAAAACGCTGGTGATCTGCTGCGAGGAGGGGGTGGAGGAATACGACGAGGCCCAGCTGGCCAAGTACGGCGCGTCCCTGGTGACGCTGGACAGCGCGGATGAGGTGACCACACAGCGCATGGCTGAGCTGGCGCAGACCTACAAGCCCGAGCGGGTCATCATCGAATACAACAGCGTGTGGACCATCGAGCGGCTGGGCGGCTGCATGCTGCCCCGGCTGTGGGAGGTGGTGCAGATCATGACCTGCGTGGACGCCAACACCTTCGACAACTACTTCACCAACATGCGGCAGATCATGACCGACCCGATGAAGGTGGCTGACCTGGTGCTGTTCAACCGCTGCGATCCTAAGGTGAGCAAGAGCCCCTGGCGCCGTCAGGTGAAGGCCGTGGCGCCACGGGTGAACGTGCTGTTTGAGAACACCGACGGCACCAGCGAGGATGGCGTGGCGGACGAGGATCTGCCCTACGACATGAAGGCCGGCATCATCGACATTGCGGACGAGCACATCCCCACCTTCTACATTGACTCCATGGATCACCCCGAGCGCTACGACCGCAAGACCGTGCGATTGGTGGGCCAGGTGTTCACCGGCAAGAAGATGCCCAAGGGCTTCTATTACTTCGGCCGGATGGCCATGACCTGCTGCGCGGACGACATTGCCCCCATCGGCTGGGTGACCCAGGGCCTTGAGAAACCCTCGACGAAGAACTACGTGAAGCTGACCGCCTCCTGCAAGAAGGTGGTCTCCGGCGGCGAGCCGATGCTGATGTTCACCGAGGTGCGCACCGAGCCCGCTCCCGCGCCGAAGGAGAAGGTGCTCTCCTTCAACTGATTGGCGATCAACAAAAGCTGCGTCCCTTCCCAAGCTGGGAGAGGACGCAGCTTTGCTTATTTGGCGAGGGGTTCCGCCTTGACCGCTGCGGCAGCGCCGGGGATCACCTCGCCCTGTGCGTCGCGGAGCTCCATCCACCAGGTACCGCCGGCGGGGGAAGCCACCCACAGCGTGCGCCGCTCCTCACACAGCAGGATGTCATAGGCGCCGTTGCCGTCCGGCTGCAGGGTGAACCAGGCTGGGTTGGAGAACTCCCAGCCGTCGCGGAAAAGGTGGAGCGTGCAGTCCTTTGCATCTACCCCCGCGGGGAGGAAGGCCTTGCCGAAGGTCAGCGTCCAGTCGGCCCAGCGGTTGTCCACATAGGCGGCGGACAGCCCCGCGCCTCGGATGGCCCGGTTGAATGTCCACACCGGGTCGCTCAGGAAGGAGCCGCCAAAGCCGTAGATGGTCTTGTTCCGCCAGGCCCACGGGGGATTGGCCTTGTCCTCGCCCCAGTTGTCGCCGTCGAAGGCGCCATAGGAGCCAAACACGCCCGTGCCGTCGTAGGGCCCGTGGCGGTGGGCCCACAGCTCCTCCAGCGGGCGCAGCTCGTAGGAACACAGGTTGGTATCGAACGCGCCGTTCCAGGAGCGGGGCGTTTCCGCCTTGCCGCCGTAAGAATAGCGCACGCCGCTGTTGCCCACCGACCAATAGGTGGAGTGATTTGCGGCGGATTCCACGCTGTGCCCCTGGTTTTTCAGCGTGCCATTGGGGCAGATGTAGAGGTGGGGACGATGGGCCTGCTGCCCGACCAGCGCCATGGAGCCGCCAAAGTGGGAGCCGGCTTGCATGTCCTCGGGTTTCACGTCCCCGGTGGAGTAGAAGAACAAGCTGCCATGCCCCTGGACGTACATCATCTCCGGCGCAAGGTAGCCATCGGACGATTTCGGCACGCAGAGCATGATGCCCTCCATGTCGTTCTCATGCCGGTCCAGCCAAATTTCCGCATCGTCCCGGGGATGGTAGAAATCGTAGCCCACGTAGTAATGGGTGTCCGTCTCCTGCACGGAATAGTATACCACCGCGCTCAGATCGCCCCGGCGCAAGTTCTCCCAGTTGTTCAGGCAACTCCAGTCGCCGTCGTAGTTGACCGCGGTGAGGAAGTCGCCCCGTCCACCGGCGGCAAGCAGAACGTTCACGGCCTGGTCGATCTGCGGGGCATAGTGGATGGCGATTTCCTCATGGGTGAGGATGCCGTCCGCCATGGCGGATTCATAGGGCAAATCAAGCGTGCCGGGAAGCGCGGTGTCGTGGGGGATGGCGATCAGATTCCGCCCGTACAGCAAGTGCCAGCCCACCAGGCCGAGTAGCCCGAGCAGCAGCAGCATCCCGATATCCTTGAGAACCCGCTTAATGATCTTCTTCATGTGCATGACTCCTGTGTGTTTGATATGGCTTATCATAGCACAATTTGCCGGGGAAGGGAAGCGCCGCTGCAAATAACGGGTCATTCCAGGGGGAAGGAGCACTCTTTGCGGCGATAGCATGGTGATTTGGGCCTGATGCTGTGTATGAGCGGATGAGTCCTCCAAACTTCATGTGAACTTCATGGTCGTTTCATGCGCAGGACACATTCTCGCGGTATCATGCAGACATCGAAAGGAGGCATCCCCCATGAAACATTCCAAGCTGGACGCTGTGATCGTATCTGCGCTGCTGCTGGCCTACGTCCCCGGCCTGGCTGAGGAGGCGCTGTTGGAATCCACCCCGGCAGCACTGATTCTCCCCGCACCCGCCCCTGAGGTGGAGGAAGCCGCCGAAAACCCAGCCGACAGGCTTTGATATACATCTGTCACCCCCCTCCTCTTGCACCCGGAAGCTGCTGCGATAGCGGCTTCCGGGATGTTTTTGCGCTTTGCACGGGCTGCCTTCGCGGTTGACTTCGCTCCGCCCTCGTGCTATCATGAAGGCAAGGAGGTGGCGTGATGGGGGTGCTGCTGACAGGGTTCGAGCCCTTTGGGGGAGCGGATACCAATCCCTCGTGGGAGGCTGTGCGCCGCGTGCCGGAGGAGATTGCGGGGTATCGGGTGGTGAAGCTGCGCTTGCCCACTGTGTTCGGACAGGCGGCGGAGCTGCTGCGCGGGGAGATCGCGCGGCTTCGGCCGGAGGTGGTGATCTGCTGCGGGGTGGCGAACGGCCGCACGAGCCTGACCCCGGAGCTGGTGGCGATCAACTACCGCCATGCCCGCATCCCGGACAATGCCGGGCAGGTTTTTCTGGATCAGCCCATTGACCCCGACGGCCCGGCGGCTTACATGACCCGCTTGCCCGTCCATGGGATGGTTGACGCCATGCAGGCAGCGGGACTTCCAGCCAGCTTGTCCCTGTCTGCCGGGGCGTATGTGTGCAACGATGTGTACTACGCGCTGCTCGGCTGTGAGGAGGCCTACGGGCACCGGGGTTTGTTCCTGCATGTGCCGGGGACGGATGTGGCGGATGCCTCACAGGCTGCCCGGGGCATCGCCCTCTGTGCGGAAATGGCGCTAAATGATGTTGCGGCCAACAAATAGGCAGCGCGATATGCATAAGGAAGCATTTGCCGCCCAAAATACATCCAGGGGGCGGTTTGGTGAAGGAATGGACGGCCTGGATGGCGAACAAACTGGATGAGCACATTGCCACGCTGGAGCGCATGCATCTGCCGGATTATGTCCGTTTCCTGGACGACAGGAGGCGGTTCTACCGGATGCACTTTGTCGCGGGGATCATCCGGGGGCTGGGGTCAGCCATCGGGTTCACGATCCTGGGCGCGGTGCTGGTGCTGTTGCTGCAGGACCTGGCCCAGCGGAATCTCCCCGTGATCGGGGATTTCCTGGCCGATATTGTCAACATGGTGCAGCACAGATTGGAGTAATGCATGCGGAAATATGCCTGGATCGCCGCGCTGACGGTGATGGTTGACCAGGGGACGAAATGGCTCTGCCAGGGGCTTGAGGGCAGTGTCACCCTTTTGCCCGGCGTGCTGGCGCTGACCTATGCGGAGAACACTGGCATGGCCTTCAGCCTGTTTTCGGGCAGGGCGTGGGCGCTGGGCGTGGTGTCGGCGGTATGCATCCTGGTGGGATGGCGCATACTGCGCCGCTTCCGCCTGGGCCCGCTGAGCCGTGCGGCAGCCATGCTGATGCTCGGCGGCGCGCTGGGCAATATGATCGACCGGTTTCTGCGGGGCTATGTGGTGGATATGTTTGAGGTGCTGTTTGTGGAGTTCGCCATCTTCAATGTGGCGGACGCGGCCCTCACGGTGGGCGCGGTGCTGATCGCAGCGTCCCTCCTGTTTTGCCCCGACGAATGGAGTGAGGCACAATGGAAGCAACAGAGATGAGTGTTGTCGCGGACGGGCGGCGGCTGGACGTGCTCCTGTCCGAAGCAAGCGGGCTGAGTCGCAGCCGGGTGGCCACCCTGATGGAGGAGGGCCATGTCACGGTGGAGGGCCAGGTGGTGAACAAGGCGGGGCTCAAGGCGAAGGCCGGGCAGCGCGTGGTGCTGACGATTCCCGCGCCCAGGCCTGCCGTCCCCGAGGCTCAGGACATCCCCCTGACCATCCTCTATGAGGACGCGGATTTGGCGGTGGTGGTCAAACCCTGCGGCATGGTGGTACATCCCGCGGCGGGCAACGAGGACGGTACGCTGGTCAACGCGCTGCTGCATCACCTGGACAGCCTGGGTGGCATTGGCGGCGAGCTGCGTCCGGGTATCGTCCATCGGCTGGACAAGGATACCAGTGGGCTGCTGCTGGTGGCGAAGAACGATGCGTCCCAGCTGGCCCTGAGCGAGCAGCTGTCTGCGCGCAGGATGGAGAAGCACTACCGCGCGCTGGTGGAGGGCAGCTTCCGGGAGGATTCGGGCCGCATTGAGGCCGCCATCGCCCGCAGCAGGAAGGACCGCAAGAAGATGGCGGTGGACGAGGAAGGCCGGGAGGCCATCACCGAGTGGACGGTGCTGTCCGCCGGGCGAGGCGTGACATTGCTGGATGTGCACATCCTGACCGGGCGGACGCATCAGATTCGCGTGCACATGAAGCACATCGGGCATCCGGTGTGCGGCGACCCCATCTACGGCAGCCCCAAGGGAGCGAAGGTGCCCCGCCTGATGCTGCACGCCTATTCGCTGAGCTTCACCCATCCCCGCACAGGGGAGCGGATGACCTTTACAGCGGAGCTGCCGGAGGCATTCCGGCGGGGGCTGCAGGGAAACGGGATTGAGTTGTAATCAAATGTTCAGGGACGGATGGCAGACAGTCGCCATCCGTCCCTTTAAGTCATGCCCTATTTCATTCCAAGCTCTTTCAGCAGGCCAATGGTGTGCTCCCGCGGCTTCTCCGCGTCGATGTTGACCTGAACATCATGGA
>JAQXLU010000006.1 GCA_029012285.1 Clostridiales bacterium
CCCTGAAGAATCGCCAGCGTCTCCTCGTCCGTCGGCTCCCGCACCGTCACGGCCCGGAACCGCCGGTCGAGGGCCGCGTCCTTTTCAATATATGTCCGGTATTCGTCGGTCGTAGTAGCGCCGATCATCTGCAATTCGCCCCGGCCCAGGGCCGGCTTCATGATATTCGCCGCGTCCAGGGAACCCTCCGCCGAGCCGGCCCCGACGATGGTATGCATCTCGTCGATGAACAGCAGCACATCGCCGCATTTGCGGATCTCCGCCAGGGTATTCTTGAGCCGTTCCTCAAATTCGCCCCGGTACTTGCTGCCCGCCACCATGCTGCCGATGTCCAGGCTGATGACCCGCTTGTGCAGCAGCATCTCGGGCACATTTCCGGCCACGATGCGCTGGGCCAGGCCCTCCATCACGCTGGATTTGCCCACGCCCGGCTCGCCGATGAGCACGGGGTTGTTCTTCGTGCGGCGGATGAGGATCTGCGTCAGGCGCTGAATCTCGTTATCCCGCCCGATAACGGGGTCCAGCTCGCCCTTGGCAGCCAGCTCGGTCAGGTCGCGCCCATACTGCTCCAGCATGGAGGGGGCGCGGCGGCTCTGCCCGGGCTGGGGCTGGGGCGGCTGGGGCTGCCCCTGCTGCGGTCGCTGCATGAAGGGAAAGAGCGGCGGCATGGGGGGATTCTTCGGCTCGCGGGGCGCTTCGTCGGGTGAACTGGGCGAACCAGGCTGAGTCGCCGCGGGCATATTTGACCCACGGGATGCGCGGATGGTCGCCAGCAGCTCCTTCTGCGCCTGCTCGATGGGAACCTCCAGCTGGCGCATCAGCTCCGTGGCGCGGTAGGGATGATCCCCGACGAGGGTCAGCATGAGCATCTCTGCGGTGACAAACGCACCCGTAATGGGGGTGAACTGTGCGGCGCGCTGGAACACCGTGCGGACATGGGGCGTGAGGGCGATGCGGCCCGGGTTGCCGGGAACGCTCTCCACCTCACCGCTCATTTCGTCCAGCTGCTGCTGCACCATTTCGGGGGTGACGCGGTCGGTCAGGCAAGCGGGGTATTGTCCCCCGGCCTGCAGCAGGCCCAGCAGCAGGTGCAGCGTGCCCACATAGGGCTGATTCGCCGCCGCTGCCGCGTCCCTGGCCAGCTTAATGGCCAGCTGTGCCCGCTTGGAAAAGGATGCGAAAATCGGCATATCTGTCCTCCAATGAAACTCTGTTATGGCGCCAGCGTCAGCATTTCCCGGGCGCGGGTGGCGCGAGCCTCGTTCAGCGCCGCGCCGGTGAGGGCTTCCTCCGCCCAGACACACAAATGCGCGTCCTGCACATGGTCCAGCAGCGCGTCCGTGAGCGCCAGGGGCAGCTTCAGCAGCCCCAACGCCGCGCCCAGGCGGACGCTCGACCAGTGCTGGTAGAACTCGTTCAGCGGCATCAGGCGGGCGTTGGTCAGGGCGCCCCAGGCGCGGAACACCACGTCCTCCAGAGGGATACGACCCTCCTGCATCGCCTTGTCACGCAGCGCGCTTTCCATGTCGCAGAGCTGGTTGCCCAGCGCGGTCACGGTGCTGATGAGCTCCTGCTCCGTGCGTCCCAGGGTCACCTGGTTGCTGATCTGGTAGATGTTGCCCAGCGCGTCCGAGCCCTCCCCGTACACGCCACGGATGTTCAGCCCCACCTTGGCCACCAGCTGGCCCACATCGCCCATCTTCTTGGCGCGGGTCAGCAGGGGCAAATGCATCAGGAGGGATGCGCGCATGCCGGTGCCGGTATTGGTCGGGCAGGCGGTCAGGTAACCCAGCTGCTCGTCAAAGGCGAAGCTGACCTGGCGGGACAGCGCGTCATCCACACGGAAGCAGGCGGACGCGGCGGAGAGCAGATCCATTTCCGGGCGGATGCACTGGATGCGCAAATGGTCGTCCTCGTTGATCATGATGGACAGCGCATCCTCCGGGCGCACCAGGGCCGCGGAGGATTCCGGCGTGCTGAGCAGATCGCGGCTGATGAGCCGGCTTTCCGCCATGGCCTGTCGGGATGCGTCGGACATATCCCGCAACCGGAAGAACTCAAAGCCCCCGTCCACCCCGGCGGCCTTGAGCGCATTGACCGTGCGGGAGATGCAGATGGCTGCAAACTCCGGCCGCTGGGACACATCAAAGGGGATGTCCTCAAAGTTGCGGGCCAGCCGCACCCGGGAGGAGAGCACGATGTCATTGCGCATCCTGCCCGCCCCCTTCCACGGCGCCCAGCTGGCGGAGCTGATCGCGCAGCACGGCGGCGGTTTCAAAGTCCTCCACCGCGACGGCCTGCTCCAGCTGACGGTTCAGGCGATCATACGCGGCGCGGTGGCGCTGGGCAGCCTCGTCATGCAGCGGCTGACGGCCCGCGTGCTGCACGCGCCCGTGAATCTGCTGCAGCATGGGCGTGAGCTGCTCCCGGAAGGCCTTGTAGCACTGGGGGCAGCCCAGCTTGCCGGACTTGACAAACTGGCTAAGGGTGATGCCGCAGCGCTCGCACACGGGGGCAGCGCCATCCTCCTGGCTGTCCTCAGGGACGGCAGCCTGGGCGTCCGCTTCCTCCGCAGCGCCGGTGATGGCGCTCATGATGGCGCTGAGCAGGTGCTTGATGTTGCCCGCGGCCAGGTTCATGTTCATCTTGGCCATGCAGTCCGCGCAGAGGTGTCGCTGGGTGATCTGCCCGCCCATCATGACGGAGATGGTATAGCAGGCCTCATTCACGCCACATTCCTCGCACAAGCTGAAGCCGCTTTCATTTTCAGCCATGGACAGCACCTCCCTGATCACGGTTTTGGCGGGCAATGGTCATGAGCATGGTTTTGAGCGTCCGGGCCCGGAGCGCGGCCTTCATGCTGTCGGGAATCGGGATCGCCATAGCCTGCGCCGACACCGCCGAGCGCATGATCTCCCCTTCCTCCACGCTGACCAGGCCCTGCTCCACCAGCTGATGAATCAGCCGGATGGCCTCCGCCTCGGAGATGGCCTCACCGATACGCTCGTTGGTCAGGTACATCAGCCGCTGCGCGCCGCTTTCCACCACCCGGACAATCCGGATGTAGCCGCCGCCGCCGCGCCTGGATTCGATGATATACCCATGGTCGGGGGAAAAGCGCGTCGCCAGCACATAATTGATTTGGCTGGGCGCGCAGCCGAAGTATTCCGCCAGCTCGTTGCGCTTGAGCTCCACCTCCGGCTCCTCCTGGGTGATGAGTGTCTTGATGAAGCTCTCGATGGAATCGCTGAGTCGCATCTGTACAGCCTCCTTGTCTGACTATCTTTGACTATTACAGTATAGCATATTCGTCGCCGCTTTGCAAGTGCCGGGAGATGTTTCCGCCACATAAAAACGCGCCGTTCCGCCCACGCTACGCTCGAAAGGAGCGATCGACATGACAGAAAAGCGCGATATTTCGGAGGAAAACGACCTGGTCAGCATGACCGAATGTACCGGCGCAGCGCCCCGCGCGATGGACGAGGAGGCGGCAGAAACTCTGGCCGATCTCACGTCTATGCGGTGTTCGCCTTCCTTCAGCGCGGCAGACCCATCTCGTCCGCCACAGCCTGATGGAAATGTGCGTCCTTCTGATACACATAGTTCACAGAGGAATACACCCGCGTGCCGTCCGGCCAAGAAAGAGCACCGGTGCCATCGGGGTTCAGCCCGTAATCCGTGAGGGCCCTCCCCTCCTGGGGGACAAGGACGGTCAGGCGGTTTTGTGCCCGGCTGCCCAGGAACAGCGCAAACACGCCGGTTTCCACGTCCACCGACAGATGATGCCCGGTAAAGCCGCTCAGGCTGATGGCCTTGTCGCTCTCGTAGACAGGCACCTCGCTGAAGCGCTGTATGGGGTGTTTGACGTAGCACTGCGCGCCCAGATACTGCTGGTACGTCCCATCCGGCCTTTGGTATCCGGTTCGGTTGCGGCTCATGGCGATGAGGCCGTCGCGGCTGATCACCTCGGCTTTGAGCAACCCCTGGCAGAGCTTCACCAGATCGCCGCGGGTGGAGAATAATCCGGCATGACCGCAGGGCTCGGGGAAAAGCACCCGGGCCTTGGGGTCGTGGGGCGTGCCCGGCGTCACCCCGTCCCGGAGGATGTACCGCCCCCGCTCCAGGCGATGCTCCCTGTCGCAGGAAACGCACAGGGGACGCTTGTCCTCGGGCACCACCAGGTAGGTATTGCGCATGCCCAGGGGCGCGAGGATGCGCTCGTTGAGCAGCGCCGCGTAGCTTTCCTGCGCCGCGCCCTCGATGACATGGCGGAGCACCATCGCATGCATATCAGAATAGGCGCGCCCCGTGACCTCCCCCGGACGGATGTCAAAGAGCAGCTTGCGCGCTGCCTCGGGCGAGGTCTGCGCATCCAGGCGCTCGGCAGTGGTCAGCGACAGCTCGAAGCCCAGTACCTGCGCCACGCTCACCCCGGTCAGGCGGGAAAACATCGGCGCATAAGCCGTGATCGGCGCGGTCAAATCCAGGCGGCCCTCCTCGTGCAATCGCATCACCATCAGCCCGGTGAACAGCTTGGTCAAGCTGGCCAGGTCAAAGATGTGATCAGGCGTGAGGGGGCGGCCCGCAGCCTCATCCGCCATGCCGCCGTGAGCAGTCAACACGCTGTCCGCCGTGCCACAGGCCAGGGACAAACCGGGCATGATGTGGCTTTCGGCGGTGAAAAAGCGAATCGAATCCTTCAGCGTCATCATCATGTCAACCCGATGCGGGTACAGGGTACGCGGCCCTCGGTGAGGTCGCTGAGGTGATGGCGGGCATGGCCGATGATCACCGTCGTCCCCTGCAATGCGGATTTGAGCGCAAATTCCAGCTTGGCCCTCGCGCCGTTTGCCCCCGCGCGGGAAGCGCCCACGCAGCCTGCCTGGAGCTTGCGGACGGCTTCGGTCAAGGCCTCGGGGGTGGGGGCGGTCACGTCCCTGACAAGGGTGGCGGCGTCCGCCGGGTCGCGGTAGATGCCCTCGGTGGAGGTCATGAGCACCAGGGTGCGGGCCTTCACCAGCCCGGATATGACGGCGGCGGTTTCGTCGTTATCGACGCATTCCACCACGTCCTCGCCATGCTCGCGGCGCGCAGCAAGCTCCATCTTGCGGATCTCCTCGTCGGACACCGGGTCGTTGTAGTTCACAATCGGCACTGTGCCCTGCGCTGCGGCGCGCATCAGCAGCTTGCGGATGTACTCTCGCTTCTCCGGGTCGTTGAAATGGGTGTGCTCCACCAGCAGCTGGCGTACGCCGATGGTATGGGGGATGAACTGCCGGTAGTTCTGCATGAGGATGGACTGTCCCTGGGCAGCGTAATCCGCCTTGACCTCGTTGGGCGTGCCCTCCAGCTCATGTCCGGACCGCTTGATGTAATCCAGTCGGCCGATTTCCGCCGCGCCGGAGGTGACCCAGATCATCCCCGGCTTCAGCTCCGCGCCCAGGCGGGCGAAGATATTATAGTCAATGTCGTTGTCCTCGCGGCGGATGAGCGCCATGGAGCCGATCTTGCCCACGAGGTCAAACTGGTAGTCCATTTTGTTGCCTCCTGTCAAAAAAGGGCGGCCAAACCGCCCTTCGATTTATCTGAGGATGCTGTCGCCATCAATGACGGCGGGCTTGTACTTTTTGCTCCAGGTCACCATGATGGAGGAAGCGGCCACATGCCTTTCGCCCAGGGTCTTGTCCAGCCAGCCGATCAGCGCCTTGTGGCGGATCTTGAAGCCCTTGTGGACGATAACGTACTCCACGTTATGCAGATTGCCCGCTTCCTGGCGGATGAAGGAGCGCATCGGCGCGCTCATCATGCCGCAGATGACGGGCACCATGATGATGATGCGGTCATACTTGCTGAAATCCACATTGTACAGGTCGATCTCCATGACCTTGCGGGTGAGGGTAGCGATCATGTACTTCACCACATCATGGGTGGTGTTGTGCCAGTTCATGGGGATGATCTTCAGCCGGGATGCGCCGATACGCTGGGCCCAGGTGCGGGCAACCTTCGAGGTGCGGCCTTTGCGGGAATAGTAGACGATGATGCTCTTCATTTGTGCCTCCATGTATAATCAGCCGCGAGTCTCAGGGTTCGCGGGAATATTGACCAATGTGCGGATCAGCTTTTCCATCCCATTCACGCCAGCAAAGTAGCCATGGCTGTTGTCCAGCACCACATCCGCGATGCTGCGGTAGGTATCAATGCGCTCATGATAGAGCCGCTCCACCTCCGGCAGGCCCTTCTTGGCCAGCAGCGGACGGCGGTTGAGCTTGATGTCCCCCATGATTTCCTCCAGGGGGCGGTCAATGAGTACGATCAGGCCATGGTTGCGCATGATTTCACGGTTTACCTCCCGCATGACCATGCCACCGCCGGTGGACACCAGACTCCCTGTTTCCCTGGTGAGCTGGATAAGGACATTGGTCTCCGCGTTGCGGAAGGCCTGCTCGCCGTATCTATCGAAGATCTGCGCCGTGGGGCAGCCGAAGGCCTCCTCGATGCGCTGGTCGGTATCCACATAGGGCAAACCCATATTGGCGGACACCTTTTTGCCCAGGCTGGATTTGCCGCTGCCCGGCATGCCGATGATGAAGATATGCCGTTCCATGCTACTTAACCCTCGCCCTTTTGCAGCTTTTCCTGCTCCGCCCGGCTGAGCGCCATCACCTGCTCAAACAGCACGCGCACGCTGCTTGCCCAGTAGGCGTCCTGGAGCATGGCTGCTCGGCTTTCCAGCACCTTTTCCTCCCGGGAGCGATCCAGCACGGGCAATCCGTTGGCGATTTTGTACCTGGCCACATCCTGGCACAGCTTCATACGCTCCTCAAACAGGCGGACGATTTCCCGATCCACCGCATCAATCGCGGCACGGCATTCCTCCAGAGATTTCATCGTCTTTCACCTCCAGCAGGCAGGCTTTTCATATATTATAGCGGAAAATGCAGATTTGTGCAATAGTTATGCGGAGGAAGTACAGGGAAAAGCTCTGCGTAACCGGGCGCATGCCAGGCATTTCCCGTTTCATTGAAAAAGCAGAGCCATCGCCGGCTCTGCCATATGCTTAATTGAACAAATCCTTCACCTTGTCCAGGAAGGACTTCTTCTGCTCGTACTCCTTGCCGGTGGACATCTCGTCAAACTGGCGCAGGAGCTCGCGCTGCTTATCGGTCATGCGCTTGGGGATTTCCACCCGCACGCGGAAGATCAGATCGCCCTTCTGGCCGCCGCCGAACTGGGGGATGCCCTGCCCACGGATGCGGAACTCGGCGTCGTTTTGCGTGCCCTCAGGAATCTGATACTTGACGTTGCCATCCAGCGTGGGTACTTCGATTTCCGCACCCAGGGCGGCCTGAGTGAAGCTGATGGGCACATCCAGGCGGATGTTCATGCCCTCGCGGCGGAAGAGCTTGTGGGGGCGCACAATCACGCGGATGTTCAGATCACCCGCGGGGCCACCGTTGATGCCGGGCTCGCCCTGGCCGCGCATGGTGAGCACAACGGAGTTGTCCACACCGGCGGGCACCTTCAGGTCCAAGGTACGCTTGACCCGCGTCCTGCCCGAGCCGCCACAGCCGGGGCACTTGTCCTTGATCACCTTGCCCGTGCCGCCGCAGGCGGGGCAGGTGCGAACCGTGGTCATCCAGCCGCCGCTTTGGCGTATTTGGCCCGCGCCCTTGCAGGTTTCGCAGGTCTGCGGCTGCGTGCCAGGCTTTGCGCCCGTGCCGCCGCAGGTGGTGCAGTGCTCGTGGCGGTAAAACTCCAGGGACTTGGTGCAACCCCGGGCTGCTTCCTCAAAGGAGATGCGGAGGTCATATTGCACATCCGCGCCCTGGCGGGGGCCATTGCGGCGGCTTCCGCCCATGCCGCCCATGCCGAACATCTGCTCCAGGATGTCCCCCATGCCACCCATGCCGGAGAAATCCATACCGCCAAAGGGGTTCCCGCCGCCCATGCCGCCCATGGGATCCTCAAAGCCGAACTGATCGTACCGGGCGCGCTTATCCGGGTCGGACAGCACCTCGTTGGCCTCATTGAGCTCCTTGAAGCGGGCTTCGGCTTCCTTATCGTTGGGGTGCAGGTCGGGATGGCACTCCTTCGCCTTGCGGCGGAACGCGCGCTTGATGTCATCATCCGTGGCATTCTTGTCGATGCCCAGCACCTCGTAGTAATCGCGTTTATTGGCCAATGTTTGTCACCTCGCCGGGCATGCCCTGAGCGCCCCATGCGCCCGTGGCCATGCCGCGTTTATCATGCGCTTCACAGCGCTGCCCCTTAACCCGTAAAACCCGGGAGCGCCGCTTCGGTGGCACTCCCGGTATGGGTGGTTTAGTGGATGTCGCCCTCGGCCTCGTAGGTGCCGTCGGCGTTCTGCTGATAGCCCTGGCCGCCCATGTCAGGCGCGGCGCCTTCGGGGTTCTGCTGCTGGTACAGCTTGCCGAACACAGCGTACACCTTCTGGGTGAAGCCTTCCATCGCGGCCTTGATCTCCTCGACATTGCCGCCCTCGCGAGTCTTCTTGAACGCGTCGATCTCGCTCTGCACGGTGTTCTTGTCCTCCTCGGAGAGCTTGTCACCGTTCTCGCGCAGCTGCTTCTCGATCTCGTAGATCATGCCGTCGGCGTGGTTGAGGGTTTCGACCTCCTCCTTGCGCTTCTTGTCCTGCTCGGCGTACATTTCGGCTTCCTTCACGCGCTGATTGATCTCCTCCTCGGACAGGTTGGAGGAAGCGGTGATGGTGATCTTCTGCTCGCGGCCAGTGGCCTTGTCCTTGGCGGACACGTTCACAATGCCGTTGGCGTCGATGGAGAAGGTGACCTCGATCTGCGGCACGCCACGGGGCGCGGGAGCGATGCCGTCGAGCATGAAGCGGCCCAGGGACTTGTTGTCGTAGGCCATCTGGCGCTCGCCCTGGAGCACGTTGATTTCCACGCTGGTCTGGCCGTCCGCGGCGGTGGAGAACACCTGAGACTTGCTGGTGGGGATGGTGGTGTTGCGGTCAATCAGTCGGGTGAAGATGTGGCCCTCGGTCTCCAGGCCCAGGGACAGGGGGGTGACGTCCAGCAGCAGCACGTCCTTCACATCGCCGCCCAGCACGCCGCCCTGGATGGCAGCGCCCAGCGCCACGCACTCATCGGGGTTGATGCCCTTGAAGGGCTCCTTGCCGGTGATCTTCTTCACAGCGGCCTGCACGGCGGGGATACGGGTGGAGCCGCCCACCAGGATCACCTTGCTGATGTCGTTGTAGGTCAGGCCGGCATCCTTCAGGGCCTTTTCCATGGGGGTGATGGTAGCCTGCACCAGATCAGCGGTCAGCTCGTCGAACTTGGCGCGGGTGATGGTCATGTCCAGGTGCTTGGGGCCGGTGGCGTCCGCGGTGATGAAGGGCAGATTGATGTTCACGGTGGTGGTGCCGGACAGCTCAATCTTGGCCTTCTCACATTCCTGCTTGAGGCGCTGGGCTGCGGTCAGGTCCTTACGCAGGTCGATGCCGTTCTCGCGCTGGAACTGATCGGCCACGTAGTTGATCAGGCGATCGTCGAAGTCGTCGCCGCCCAGGCGGGTATTGCCGTTGGTGGAGAGCACCTCGAACACGCCGTCACCGATGTCCAGAATGGACACGTCGAAGGTGCCGCCGCCCAGGTCATACACCAGGATCTTCTGGTTGCCATCCTTATCCAGGCCATAGGCCAGGGACGCAGCGGTGGGCTCGTTGATGATGCGCAGCACCTCCAGACCGGCGATGCGGCCGGCGTCCTTGGTGGCCTGGCGCTGGGAGTCATTGAAGTAGGCGGGCACGGTAATGACGGCCTGGGTGACGGTTTCGCCCAGGTAGGCCTCGGCGGTTTCCTTCATCTTGGACAGAATCATCGCAGAGATGTCCTGGGGGGTGTAGGACTTGCCGTCGATGTCCACGCGGTAGTTGGTGCCCATTTCACGCTTGATGGAAATGACCGTGCGGGTAGGATTGGTCACCGCCTGACGCTTGGCGATCTGGCCGACCAGACGCTCGCCGTCCTTGGTGAAGCCGACGATGGAGGGGGTGGTGCGGTTGCCCTCCGCATTGGGGATGACGACGGGCTGGCCGCCCTCCATCACAGCGACGCAGCTGTTGGTAGTACCCAGGTCAATACCGATAATCTTGCTCATAGCTCTTATCTCCTTCTATATCTGATTGGGAAATGTTGATGTATTACTCCGCGACGACCTTGACCATCGCGGGGCGCAGAAGATGGTCGCCCATCTTGTAGCCTTTCTGGAACACCGCACAGACGGTACCCGGCTCGCCCTCCTCGGAGGAACCCTGCATCACAGCATCCTCCAGGTTGGGGTCGAACTTCTCGCCCAGGCGGTTGATGACCGTCACGCCCAGCTTTTCATAGGCGGCGAGCATCTGCTTGAGGGTCATGTCCACGCCGGTGCGCAGCGCATCGCCCTCTTCTGCGGGGGCTTGCAGGGCACGCTCGAGGTTGTCAAGCACGGATAGCATGGCCAGCGCCACGCTGCGCTGCCCCTCCGCGTAGGCGTCGGCCCGCACGGATTCGTTGCGGCGGCGGAAGTTTTCAAAATCCGCCTGGGTGCGCTGTGCCAGCGCGAGGTACTCATCCGCCTTGGCGGCTGCGGCGCTCAGGGCTGCCACGTCGATTGCTTCCGCCTCAACGGGGGTTTCCTCAGCGGGCTGCTCGAGGATTTCGGGCTCCTGCTGGTTCAATTCCTGCTCATTCATACGGCGCTTTCTTCCCATCCTTCTCATCGTCTTATGATGTCCTTATTGATTTGGTTTGTCATTCATGCCGGGGCGCTTCGTCCTCCCCGATGCAAAAGATTTCCGACAGCTGCCTGCCCATGGTGTTCAGGATGCCCAGCACGCGGGAGTACTGCATGCGGGTCGGGCCGATCACGCCAATGGTGCCCTGGCGGCCATTGCCAGTGGTGTAGGTGGCTGTGACGATGGAGCAATCCGCCATCTCCGGCACGCCGGTTTCCGGGCCGATGCGCACGGTGAAGGACATCTCGTCCTCGCCATTTTGGCGGATGATGTCCGCCAGGCGGTCGCGGGTTTCCATCAGGCTCAGGAAGGAACGGGCCTTCTCCATATCCGCGTACTCGGGATAGCTGAGCATGTTGGAGGTGCCGCCGATGGCCACGTGGGGGTGGCTGGATTGCTGCTGGGTGTGGAGGATGTCCCCCAGGCCCTGGAGCATTTCCGCCGAGGTCCCCATACCGCGGGTGATTTGGGGCATGCGCTCCACCGCCTCGGAGAGGGTTTTGCCTGCCAGCTCCCTGGTCAGCGCGCGGCTGACGGCGTAGAGCGCTTCCTGATCCAGCTCCTCGCTGACGCGGATCACCGCGTCCCGCACCAGGCCCGCATCGGTGACGATCACCGCCAGCGCCTCGGTCTCGCTCAGGGAAACCAGCTGGATGTTGCGGATCTTGGGCTGCGCTCCGGTGGGGGGCAGCACGACGGCGGTGTAGTTGGTCAGGCTGGAGAGCACCTGGGCGGCGCGGTCCATCACGTCCTCCATCTGGCGGGCTCGGCCCAGAAGATGGGCCTTGACGGCCATTTCGCCATCCGTGCGGAGGCGGCCCGTCTGCAGCAGCTGATCCACGTAGAGGCGATAGGCCTTCGCGGAGGGCACGCGGCCGGCGGACACATGGGGCTGATCGAGGTAGCCCAGCTCCTCCAAATCGCTCATCTCGTTGCGGATGGTGGCGGAGGAAAGCCCCATGTCGTACTTCTTGGAGATTGTGCGGGAGCCCACCGGCACGGCGGTGAGGATGTAGTCATCAATGATCGCTTGCAGAATGCGGAACTTCCGCTCATCCATCGCCATGGCTTTCATCCTCTCCTTCCGTTTGCGGGCCAATTCCCTTACCTGTACGTTTCGGTTGGTTGTTGGCCATCCTGTTAGCACTCACTCAAGGCGAGTGCTAATCACAGTGATAATATACCGCCTTTGTCCGCTTTTGTCAATAGGAAAGTCAAAAAAATTTCGCAAAGGTCAAAGTTAAGTTTCACGCAAGCGCCTGCGGTCATTCCCACAAAAAAATCCCGCAGCGTCCAATTCTGCGGGATCAACCTTATTTTTCCTCGATGGCCTCCAGCGGGTCGGCGCTGCGGCGGATGTCCAGGCTGCCTGCGCGGATGAAGCCGCGCACAGTCTTGCCGCTCACGGTGGTTTCCACATAGTCCCAGGCGGAATTGTTGTAGAAGCGGCTCAGCCAGGTGACCGTCATGCCGGGCGTCAGGGTGGCGATGGATGTGCCGGTGCGGGCTGGATCATCGGTCAGGGTACAGCGGGCGGTCACCGTCGCCGCATCGTAGGCGAAGGTCAGCACGCGATCCATCGGTACGCCGCCGCGGATGTCCCCCGCGTTCACATAGCCCACCCGGACGGAGCCGCTGTTGGTTTCGTACATCAGCAGCAGATAGCCGCTCTCCCAGCCGGCGGCGTAGATGGCGCCATTGGTGGATACCGCCGCCTTGCCATTCGCGCCCCGCCAGGCGGATTTGGACGGCGCGGCATAAACCGGCAGCGTCTGCCCGGAGCGCAGCTCGATGTAGTCGAAGCCCTGCAATGTGTCAAAGCCGGTGGAGAAGCTATCCCAGATGGACTGGCCCCAGTCGCCGTTGACCCGCTTATAGGCGCGAACCTCCTTGATGAGGCGCTCGTTCTCCCACTCGATCCGGTTGAGCTTGTCATAGCAATCCCGCTGATTGTTGCCGGTGCCGTTGGGCCTGTACCAGGGGCGGGTTCTGAAGTAGTAGTCATACTCGCCGCCGGGGATGAAATCATACCCATGCCGGGCGAAGATCTCGTTGAAGCCGTAACCGAGGGACTCATAGTCCCACTCAGCCACCTCATCCCAGGTGAGCGCGCGGGTGTTGCTGTCCGGAAAGAGATACATGCGCTCCGCCAGCGCGGCGACGGGCAGCAGCGCCAGGAGCAGCATCAGGGCCACCATGCGTTTCATAACAAGCGCCTCCTCTTGATTGTATTCATTATATATGTTGGGATCGTGCCTTGTCAACCGACAAAATGCTTGCGATTCTGCCACGCAGATGGTACAATATCCCCATGGAGGAGAAGCACATGGCACTGCAAATTGTCCTGGTCAACCCGGAGATTCCACAGAATACGGGCAACATCGCCCGCACCTGCGCCGCCACCGGCGCGACGCTCCACTTGATTGAGCCCCTCGGCTTTTCCCTGGAGGACAAGTACCTGAAGCGCGCCGGGCTGGACTACTGGCATCTGATGACCTACCACGTCTGGCCGGATATGGAGCGCTTCCTTGCCGCGCACCCGGGCGCACGGATGCATTTCGCCAGCACGAAGGCGCCGCGGGGGTATCACGAGGCGGAATACCAGGACGGGGACTTCCTCGTCTTTGGCTGCGAAACCCGCGGGCTGCCCGAAAGATTGCTGGAAAGGGTGTACGACCGCTGCGTGCGCATCCCCATGCGCGCTGAAGCCCGCAGCCTGAATCTGTCCAATTCCGTCGCGGTGGTGCTCTACGAAGCCCTCCGCCAGACGGGCTTCCCCGGCCTGACGTGCGAGGGCGCGCTCACCGGGCGCGCGGAGGACGCAGCGCCCTGGCTGGATTATCTGTGATACAATGATAACGCGCGACGGCAGGGATTTTGTCCCGTCAAACGTTAGGTTGTTGTAAAAACCATTGGGAGGCTCAAGCATGGCCACGACCAGACAGCGGCGCGCAAACGCAGCGCCCTCGACCTTTGTGATCGACGACGACCGCCTTTATACCGAGGAGGACTACGCCGTCCCCGCCCCCGACCCGGAGGCCGTCGACGAGTGGGCGCCCGGCCAGGGCAGCTACACCGCCGAGGGGTGGACGGATGAAGCCGCGCTGCCCGACGAGGCCTTCCAGCCCGACGAGGCGGACGGCGAATGGGCCGACGCCCCCCAGCAGCCCTACCTCCCCTATGATGATGCCTACGGTGGGGACGGTCTGTTCCTCCCCCAGGCGGACGAGGAGGACCTGGAGGACGAGCTGGATCCCCTATCCGACGAGCTGCTAACCGGCGAGGAACGGGCCGAGCTGAAGCGGAGCCACTGGAAGCTGCTATCCGGCCTGGCGGACTTCGCGGGGGTGATCGTGGGCACAGCCGCCATCCTGGTGCTGCTGACGCTGCTGCTCAGCCTCATCAACTGGCTATTCGACGACATCTCCCAATCCTTCATCCTGTTGCAAAAGAACCTGTAGGGCAGGAGGGCATACGCGTGAACGAGATGACGTGGGAGCTCTTTCATCAGCAGGTGGCAGCGTGCGCGATGTGCCCGCTATGCCAGGGCATCCATCATAAGGTGCCCGGCCAAGGGGATGTTCACGCGCCGCTGATGCTCATCGGCGAGGGCCCGGGACAGGTCGAGGACGAGGAGGGGCTGGCGTTCGTCGGCCCGGCAGGCCAGCTGCTGACGAAGATGCTCGCCGCCATTTCCCTGCCCCGCGACCGGGTGTACATCTGCAACATCGTCAAGTGCCGCCCGCCGCGCAACCGCGTCCCGGAGGACGCGGAGGCCACCGCCTGCATGCTCCACCTGCGCAACCAGGTGGCGCTTATTCGCCCGCAGGTTATCGTGCTGCTGGGCTCCACCGCCGCCAGGCACACCATCGGCCCGGAGGTACGTATCACCCGCGACAGGGGACGCTGGTTTGAGCGCAAGGGCACCTGGATGCTGCCGACCTACCACCCCTCCGCCCTGCTGCGCGACCCCGCCAAGAAGCGCGAGGCCTGGGAGGATATGCTGACGCTACGGGACAAGCTGCTGGAGCTGGGGTTGTACAGCGACCTGTACGGCAGCTCCGCCAACGAAGAATGAGCAAGGCGCTCCGTCATTCCGCGCAGGAATGCCAGAGCGCCTTTGGTCTGTTATGGATCTGCCCGGTACGCCCGTTGCAGCAGTGCTTGCAGCGCGTCAAAGACGCGCGCGCTGGCCGCCATGTGGGGGATGGCGCTGTCATAGGTGACGGGGCCGCCCAGGATGTTGCCGCATTTGCCGCCAGCCTCCTCCACCAGAAGGGTCGCGGCGCAGTAGTCCCAGGGCTGCAAGCGCCATTCAAAATGCCCGTCGCTGCGGCCCGACGCCACATCGCACAGCTCCATGCAGGCGCTACCCGTCCGGCGGATATCCGCCACCTGCGGCAATAGCGCCACGAAGGTGCGGCCCGTCAGGTCGAACAGCTCCTCGTAGTAGGGGGCTGTGCCAAAGCCGATCAGCGCCCTTTCCAGGGGGACGTCCGCCACACGCAGGCGGGTGTCGTTGCACCACGCACCCCGCCCCGGCTCGGCGTAGAACAGCTCGTCCCGGTAGGGATCCAGCGCCATGCCAAAGACGGGCTGCCTGTCCTCCACCGCACCGATGGAGATCATCGAGCAGCGGCGATGGCGGAAGTAATTCGTCGTGCCGTCGATGGGGTCGATGATGAAGGTGAAGCCGTCGGTCAGCTGCTGGCCCTCGCCTTCCTCCGCGAGGAAGCGGGCCTGCGGGAAGACGACGCTGAGCTGCTGGATCAGGAATTCCTGCACCGCCACGTCCGCCTCGGTCACGAAATCCGCGTGGCGGCCCTTGTCGTACACCGCCGGGTTGGCAAAGTCAAGCATCAGCCGGGCGGCGCGACGGATGATGGGTTCAATCGCATGGCGCATCTGCCCTTCCCTCCAAATGCAGGATGATGATCTCACAAGCGCAGTGGATGCGCGGCGCCCAGACGGAGTTGGTCACCCCGCGGGACACCAGCAGCCGCTCGCCAAAGTACAGCCCGGAGGTCAGGCGCGGCAGCAGCCCCTGCCCCGGCGCGTACAAGCCCTGGCGGCCAATGCGCACCTGCCCGCCGTGGGCATGCCCGGCGATGGTCAGGTCGATGTCCCATGGCTGCACCGCTGTCACAAAGTATTCCGGGTGATGGCACATCAGGAGCTTAAAGCCCTCCTGCACGGCCATGGCGCGGAGGAAGGGCTGCTTCTGTGCCAGCTGCGCCGCCATAGCAGGTGCATCCTCGCCCACACGGATGCTGCTCAGGCCGCCCAGCACGATACCGCCAAAGGGCACAAACTGGTCGTCCAGCACGATGACGTCGCTCGCTTCCACCTGTGGCCAGTATGCGGGCAGGCCGCTGATCATCCGTTCATGGTTGCCCAGGCTGTAGAAGGTCGGCGCGATCTGCGGGGCTTCCGCCAGGAAGCGCAGGGCGTTGTCGTAGCCATTGTCCCGGCGGCTGTGGCGATCCACCAGGTCGCCGACGACCAGGATGGCATCCACGCCCTTGAGCAAGGGACGCAGCGTCTCAAAATCGCCGTTGTGGAAGTCCGGGCAGATGGCGAAGGTCACCGGCTGCGCGATTTTCGGGGAGCGCACGGTCAAGTAGTTGGTTTGCAGCATAGACGCCTCCGGGGATCAATGATGGCGGGTGGATTCGCGCGTCCGGCGGCGCTTCTTCTGCACCTCGTTCTTCTGGGGCGCTTCGCCGCGCATTTCCAGCAGCTGGTCGCGAAGCTTGGCGGCGCGCTCGAAGTCCAGGTCGCGGGCGGCGGAGAGCATCTGCTCCTCGATCTGGCGCGCGATGGCGGCGCGCTCCTCCTCGTTGAGCGGGGCGGGGGCGGATTCCTCCACCTTCTGGGTGATTTCCAGCACCTGATGGATGCTGTTGCGCACGCTTTCCGGGGTGATGCCGTGCTCCTCGTTGTAGGCCTGCTGCAGCGCGCGGCGGCGGTTGGTTTCCCCGATGGCGCGCATCATGCTGTCGGTCATGACGTCGGCGTACATGATAACCCGGCCATCCACGTTGCGAGCGGCGCGGCCGATGGTCTGCACCAGGGAGGTTTCGGAGCGTAAAAAGCCCTCCTTGTCCGCATCCAGGATGGCGACCAGGCTGACCTCCGGCAGGTCCAGGCCCTCGCGGAGCAGATTGATGCCCACCAGGATGTCGAACTCGCCCAGACGAAGGCCGCGGATGAGCTCCATACGCTCGATGGTGGTCACGTCGGAATGGAGGTAGCGCACCCGCATCTCCATGCCGCGCAGGTATTCGGTGAGGGACTCCGCCATGCGCTTGGTGAGGGTTGTGACCAGCACGCGCTGGCCCTTCTTCACCACCCGGCCGATCTCGCCCACCAGGTCATCCACCTGGCCGGTGGCAGGGCGCACATCAATCTTCGGGTCAAGCAATCCCGTGGGGCGGATGATCTGCTCCACAGTCTGCTGGGTGCGGCCCAATTCGTATGGGCCGGGGGTTGCGCTGACGTAGATGGTCTGCCCGATGCGCTGCTCGAATTCCTCAAAGAGTAGCGGGCGGTTGTCAAATGCGCTGGGCAGACGGAAGCCGTATTCCACCAGCTGCTCCTTGCGGGCGCGGTCGCCATTGTACATGGCGCGAATCTGCGGCACGGTGACGTGGCTTTCGTCGATGAAGCACAAAAAGCCCTTGGGGAAGTAGTCCAAGAGGGAGAAGGGCGCGTCGCCGGGCTTGCGGCCATCGAAGTAGCGGGAGTAGTTCTCGATGCCGGAGCAGTAGCCGATCTCCCGCATCATCTCGATGTCGTAGTTGGTGCGCTGGGCGATGCGCTCCGCCTCCAGCAGCTTGCCCTGGGCCGTGAAGCGCTCGATCTGCTCCTGCAGGTCGTGCTCGATCACGCCGATGTGCTCCTCCAGGTGGGATTTGTCGGTGGCATAGTGGGTCGCGGGGAACACCGCGCAGTGCTCCAGGCTGGACAGCACATGCCCGCTGACCGCGTCAATCTCGCTGATGCGGTCAATCTCGTCCCCGAAGAACTCGATGCGCAAGCCGTGCTCGTTCATGCCGGCGGGGATGATCTCCACCACATCCCCCCGGACGCGGAAGGAGCCGCGGGCAAACTCAATATCGTTGCGCTCATACTGGATGTCGATGAGCTGGCGCAGCAGATCATCCCGTTCCAGGGCCATGCCGGGGCGGAGGCTGATCATCTGGCCCTCGTACTCACTGGGGTCGCCCATGGAGTAGATGCAGCTCACCGACGCGACGATGATCACATCCCTGCGCTCGCGAAGGGCCGCCGTGGCACTGTGGCGCATGCGGTCAATCTCCTCGTTTACGGAGGAGTCCTTCTCGATGTAGGTATCCGATGAGGCGATGTAAGCCTCGGGCTGGTAATAGTCGTAGTAGGACACAAAATACTCCACGCAGCTGTCCGGGAAGAAGGCCTTCAATTCGGAGCAAAGCTGGGCGGCGAGGGTTTTGTTGTGGGCGATGACCAGGGTGGGCCGCTGCACCTTCTCAATGACGGAGGCCATGGTGAAGGTTTTGCCAGAGCCGGTCACGCCCAGGAGCACCTGCGCGTCCATGCCCTGCTTGACGCCTGCTGCGAGGGCTTCGATGGCCTGGGGCTGATCGCCCGAGGGCTTGTAGGGGGCTTTGAGGACAAACTTACCGGTCAATTCGGACATGGGCCTCACCTCGCAAAAGAGAATAGATGTGCTGATATGATAGCACACACCACCCCAAATGTGAAGGGGAACACGCAAAAACACCTGGCGCAGCCAAAAAGGGTCAAGGGGCAACGCCCCTTGCGCAGGTCCAGGGCGGCGTTAGCCCTGGCGGGGTACAGGGGCAGCGCCCCTGCTCCGGCCCGCAGGCCAAAGCCCCGCGCGCCTTTCGCGAATCCCCCGGATTCGCGAAACAGCTCCCCTACTCCAAAAGAACCCGACGCCCCTCCCGCCCCTCAAGCTTCCTCCCCCGCCGCACCCGCATACCACTCCATCAGGAGAAACAGCCGAACCTCTCGCTCCCCACCCCGCCTCCAAAATCCTCCCCCGCCACACCCGCCATCTCCCCATTCATCCGAATCAAAAAACCAGCCGAGCCTCTCGCCCGACTGGTTTGGCAGATTCACTTTTTCAGCCGCTTGTCGCTCTTGATCGCCAGCCACGTGCCGAAGGACTGGATCAGTTGCACCAGGATCACCAGCACGATCACCGCCGCATACAACACCGCGTACTTGTAGCGGTTGTAGCCGATCATGATGGCGATGTTACCCAGACCGCCGCCGCCAATCGCGCCGGACATGGCCGTGTAGCCCAGGATGGTGGTGATCGCCAGGGTGAAGTTGGTAATCAGCGAGGGCACCGCCTCGGGGAGCATCACCCGCAGAAGAATCTGCATGGGAGTGGCGCCCATGGACTGCGCCGTCTCGATGATGTTGGGGTTCACCTCGCGCAAGCTGGATTCCACCAGGCGCGCCACAAAGGGGAAGGCCGCCACCACCAGCGGCACGATGGAGGCCACCGTGCCCACGGAGGTGCCCACAATCAGGCGGGTCAGGGGAATGACAACCACAATCAGGATCAGGAAGGGTATGGAGCGCAGGAAGTTGATGACCACGTTGATGACCTTCATCAACAGGCTGGGCATGGGCCGGATCCCCTTGGCATCTCCCGCCACCAGCAGCATGCCCAGGGGAAGGCCGATCACGATAGCAAAGAGCGTGGACAGGATGGTGACATACACCGTTTCCCACAGCGCCATGGGGAAATCCTGCTGGATGATCTTCCAGGCCTCCGCCAGGCGGTCAGGCTGGAAGGCTCTGACGAACTGATTCATGCTTGACCCTCCTTCGCAGCGTAATCCACCTGTACCTGCACGGTCACATCAGGGGTCTGGCGCAGGAAGTTGACCGCCTTCGCCAGCTCGTCCGGGCCGCCGGGGATCTCCAGCAGGATGTAGCCGTAAGCCCGCTCGCCCACCGCACGGGTGGATGCGCCCAGGATGCTGGCGGCAATACCGATTTCCATCGCCATCCGGGCAATGAGCGGCTCGTTGGCGGCTATCGCACCGTTAAAGATGATGCGCACCCGCTGGCCATGCCGGCTGCCCAGGGCGACGTTGGCATCCGCCATCTCGGGGTAGACCAGGTTCTTGGTGGCCTCAGCCTGGGGGTTGGCGAACACGTCCGCAACCTCGCCCTCCTCCACCACCGCGCCGTTTTCCAGGATGGCGACGCGGTTGCAGATCTCCTGCACCACACTCATCTGATGGGTGATGACAATCACGGTGATGCCCATTTTGGCGTTGATCTCGCGGATCAATCCGAGAATGGCGTGGGTGGTTTTGGGGTCGAGGGCAGAGGTGGCCTCGTCACACAATAGCACGTCGGGGTTGGTCGCCAGCGCGCGGGCAATGGCGATGCGCTGCTGCTGGCCGCCGGAGAGCTGCGCCGGGTAGGCATTGGCCTTGTCCGGCAATCCCACGACCTCCAGCAGCTCCAGGGCGCGCTTCATGGCGTCAGCCTTCCGCACGCCTGATAGCTTCAGGGGCAGCATGATGTTCTGCACACAGGTGCGCTGCATGAGCAGATTGAAGCCCTGGAAGATCATCGTCACGCGGCGGCGGACGTCGCGCAGCTCCTTCTTGCTCAGGGTGCCCAGGTCGCGCCCGTCCAGCACGACGCTGCCCTCCGTGGGGCGCTCGAGCATGTTGATGCAGCGCACCAGGGTGGACTTGCCCGCGCCGGACATACCGATGATGCCATAAATATCACCGTTGCGGATGGTGAGGTTGACGTTCCTGAGCGCGTCCACAGGGCCGTCGGCGGTGACGAAGCTCTTGGACAGGTTCCGCAGTTCTATCATGGGTGGAATCCTCCATCAAGTGCCGAAAATACAGGGAAAACCGGCAGCCGTTTTCAGCAGACTGCCGGTGAAAGGGCTTGGAATTACTTGGCATTCAGGGCGTCCAGGGTCTTCTGCTGGCCGCCGTAGAGGCCCATGGGCTCCACGTGGATGGGCGCGACCACCACGATGTTCGTGCCGTTCTCAGCGTTGAAGTTCTCCTGGTAGGGGATGTGAGCGAAGTAGTTGGCGAAGATTTCACCCGCGTCCACCACCATGTTGGGCTGCACATAGTCAGAGAATTCCACGATCTTCAGGGTGATGTTCTTCTCCTTGAGGATCTCGGCAGCCACAGCCAGGATCTGGGCATGGGGCGTGGGGGAAGCGGCCACGCTGATGGTGGTGCCGGCCAGCTTGTCATAATCGACAGTGGCATCGTAGCCATCGGTGGGCTCAGCGACCACGGACACGGCGGCGCCGTTGTAGGTGGTGGTGATGTAATCGGCAACCTTCTGGCTGTTCAGCGCGGCAGCCAGGGCCTTGGCAGCGTCGGAATCCTCATTGCCGGCGTTGACGCACAGCACGTTGGCGTAGGGGGATTCGGCGCTCTCAATCAACAGGGAATCCGCCACGGGATTCAGGCCGAAGTCCAGGGCGAAGTTGTTGTTGATGATGGCGTAGTCCACGTCCGGCAGCACATTGGGCACCATGGCGGCCTCGACCTCGACAAACTCGATGCCCAGGGGGTTCTCGATCACGTTCTTGGCGGTGGCGGTCACGCCGGCGTCGGGGTCCAGCTTGATGTAGCCATTGGCCTGGAGCAGCAGCAGGGCGCGGCCCTCATTGGTGGGGTCGTTGGGCACGGCAATCTTGATTCCCTCCGCAAACGCGGCGGTGCAGGACAGGGTCAGCAGGGCAGCCAACACAAGGGACAGGAACTTCTTCATAAGAATCTCTCCTTTATCAATTTGGTCGTATGCACAGCAGTCGGGGAAACAGGCGGATCACAGACGCATTCGTCTGCTTTCCCGGTTGCACTGAGCCATGGCTCGCGCAGGGTTCTGATGATGGTTCATATCCTTCATCCCTTTCATGAAGCACTGATGTAAAAAGAGGAAGCTCTCATCTCTTCGATGCAGCTTCCTCTCTCAGCCTACTCACCGGCATCCGCGTGGATAACCGGCTGGCATTTATTGAAAAGCGCAACGAAGATTGGCACAGCAACGCATGCTCATGCGGCACATGCACATGGGCATCATCATGGACATCATGATCGCGTACTGCTTCATCCTTGCGCTCTCCCTTCCTCCATGCTTCACCTGAAAGGTGTTGCAAAGAGCATAGCACATTTCCCGTCGCCTTGTCAACCCTCCGGATTGTATTCCTGATGTTTTTGCACCGCATTTGTAAAATCTTGCTGACCCCTTGCATTTCCCGTCGGGAAAGACTACAATAAAACGGAATGTCAATCCACTAAGCTGATGAGGTGCATCCATGAAATACAGACTGTTGCTACTTCTCTCCATCGCCTGCCTGCTCTTCTCCCCTGCCCTTTCGGAATCGGAGGAGGAGGGCGCTGTGGAGCAGATCGTCATTGAGGAAAACCAGGTGCTCAGCTATGGCGCAAACGGCGAGGACGTGACCCGCTTGCAGGAGAAGCTGACGAAGCTGGGCTACTACGATGGCGAAATCACCGGCAGCTACGGCGATCTAACCCGGGCTGCGGTGAAGGCCTTCCAGGCGGACTTTTCCCTGCTGCAGTCGGGCGAGGCTGACCTGGAAACCCAGGAGATGATCTACGCCGCAAAGTGGCGGCCCCTCCGGTTGGGCTCGGTGGGCGAGGATGTGCGCCAGCTGCAGATTCGCCTGACCGGCTTGGGCTATTATACCGGCAAGGCGTCCGGCAACTACCTGCCCGCCACCCAGGAGGCCGTGGCGCTCTTCCAGCGCAGCATCGGGGAAAACGGCAACGGCATCGCTGACCTGGACACCCTCACGCTGCTCTATGCCGACGACGCGCCCTCCTACCAGGAGGCCGCCGCAGCGCAGCCCGAGATGACCCCCGCCCCGCCTGAACAGGACGATATCATCGGCAACGAGGACATCATTTACTTCACCCCCGCCCCCACCGTGGCCTTTACCAAGAAGCTCCAGTATGAATCCAAGGGCGAGGTGGTCAAGGATGTGCAGCGCCGCTTAACGGAGCTGGGCTACTACGAGGGGAACATCTCTGGCAACTTCCTGGGCCACACACGCAACGCGGTCAAGGCCCTGCAAAAGCAAAACGCCCTGGAGGCGGACGGCGTGATCGGCGAGGCCACCTGGAACGTGCTGTTCAACGACCCCGACGTGCGCGGCGCGGCGGATGAACCCAAGCCCACCCCTGCCCCCACGCCCATCCCCTACGCCATCACCGTGGACGTGGCCAACCAGGTCACCACCGTCTACGGCCTGGACGAGAACGGCGAGTACACCAAGATCGTCCGACAGATGCTCTGCTCCACCGGTATGAAGGGCTATCCCAGCGACGTGGGCGATTGGGTACTCAACGGACGCACCGCCCGCTGGTGCTACTTCCCCAAATGGGGCAGCCACGCCCAGTATTGGACGCGCATCAACAGCTCCATCGCCTTCCACAGCGTGATCTACAATTCCGTCAACACCATGGATCTGTCCGTCAAGAGCTACAACAAGCTGGGCTCCCGCGCCTCCCACGGATGCATCCGCCTGACCGTCGCTGACGCGCGTTGGATCTACAACAACTGCGGCGCGGGCACGGTGGTTACCATCACCGAGAAGCTGCCCGCCGACCCGGAGCTCCGCCGGGCGCTGAAGCTCCCCAGCCTCAACAAGACCAACATGCTGCCCTACGTCACCGCCACCCCCACCGCCGCGCCGGTGTATGTGTCCGGCACGCTGCCCTACACCGATTTCCGGACGCTGAAGAAGGACTCCAAGGGCGAGGACGTGTTCTGGCTTCAGTCCAAGCTAAAGGAACTGGGGTACTATAACGGGCACATTGGCGGCATTTACCTGGACGGCACGGCCAAGGCGGTGAAGGCGTTCCAGAAGGATCACGGCCTGAGCCAGACCGGTACGGCGGATGAAGCCACGCTGCGCCGCATCTACGAGCAGGAGCTGTCCACCCCCACCCCGGCGGCTACCCCGTCCCCCACACTCACGCTGGCGCCTTCCACCACGCCCTTCCCCACCCCCGCGCCCGAGGCAACCGAGGCGGTCGAGACAACCGCTGCGCCCATTCAAATCATCAGAATCGAATAACCACTTCCAACAAGAAACCGCCTGTTCAGCACAAAAGCCGGACAGGCGGTTTTGTTGGATGGATTACGCATCAGTCCTGGTGATGTCAAACACCCGGGCAGGCAGGAACACCCGCTGGAGGTGGAACAGCAGCTTCTGACCGGCGTTCAGCCTGGCGTAAACCGCCCGGAAGCAAGCGCGGGCCTGGGCGGTTTCCGTCTCATAGGGGACGGCATGGCCGTAGAACATCAGGTTTTCCGCCTCCGCCAGGGCATGAAGGGCAGCAAAGCCGGGGGCATGCCCTGCCGCGCGCCGCAGGAAGCCCGCGGGCGTTTCCACTGCATCGCGGATGCAGCCCAGGCGGCGCAGGGCTTCATGGGTGGCCTGGGTATATACCAGCCAACGGCGGAATTCGCTCTTTTGCCGCTTGGATTGCACGTCCGGCTGAACCAGCACCCACCGCAGCAGGAGTAGCAGCAACAGCAGCACAATCAGCAAACCGCGCCAGGGGAAGCCCGATGAAGCCTGGGGAGTCTCCTGGCCAGGGGCGCTGGGCGGATCGTCCGGCAGGGCGCTGGGCTCAGGCTGCTCAGACGGCGCATCGGACGGCTCGGGGGACGGCGCGGGAGAATCCTCCGGCGGCGTGGTGGGCTCGGGCGTGGATGTGGGGGATTCCGTGGGCGCAGGGGTCTGCTCGGGGGTGCTATCGCTGCCATCGGAGGGCGCATCCGGCGGAGCCTCCCAGGCATCCACGCTGATGGGCGTTGCATCGAAGGTCACCCAGCCGAAGCCACGGAAGTACACCTCCGTCCAGGCATGGCCCTCCTGCCCGGTGACAACCGCCAGGCCCTCGGGGTCGGGGTAGGCCACATAGCCCTCCACATAGCGGGCGGGCAGGCCCACCATGCGGCACATCACCGTCATGGCCGAGGCAAAGTAGGTGCAGTAGCCTTCCTTGGTTTCAATCAGGAAGGTGGACACGAAATCCTGGTTGGTGGGCTGGGGTGGAACATCCAGTCGGTAGGCGTAATTGCCCGACAGGAACTGCTGGAGCGCCATGGCCTTGGCGTAGGGGGTAGCGGCACGGGCTGTTGCCTGGGCGGCCAGCTGATAGACGCGCTGGTCGATGTCATCATGGAGCTGAAGGTAGCTGTCGCACACCTCGCTCCAGTTAGGATCGGAGGCTGTTTCCGCCGCGCTGACAAGGGCCTCCAGGCCGCCGTCCGCCGAAGAAAAGAGGGGCGCTTCCACCGTCCACACATCCCCCGCTTGCAGATTGGCGGTGGCAAACACCTCGCTGGAGGCGTTGAAGTAGGGAATCATGCTCCCCTCCGGCTGAAGCTGGCGCAGGCGCTGGGGCACAAACAGGGTGGATGCACTGTCGCGGAGCATGCGCACTTGCAGCCTGCGCGCGGTGAGCAGCGATGCGTCCGCCATGGCGTTTTGCATGGGGAGGCGCTGGTCGAACACGGTGCTGCGCAGCTCCTCAAAGCGGGATGCGGACCAGAGGTAGCGCCGTCCGCCGATGCTCTCTATCCAGGTGCGGCCGGTGTAGACATTCTTCACCACGCCTCGCAGATAGGTCTTGCGCGGGGTGATCACCGCCATCACCGGCTGATCGTGGGGCTCTGCCGGGCCGCCAAGCTGGTTCATGCCCTGGGGGTAGTAGCCCTCCGTCGCCAGGGTGAACACGTCGCGGGGCTCGGTGTAAAAGAAGGTATCGTAAATACGCTGCCGGATGTCCTCCGCCAGTTGGCGCAGCGGCTCGGAGACAGCGCCCTGTGCCGCCATGCCTGCAAAAGCGATGCCGGACACCACCACCGCCAGGGGCAGCACGCGCAATGTGCTGGTGTGCTCATCCCCCGCGCGCAGCAGGAGCGTCACGGCGGCGATCACCGCGGGGAGCAAACAGGGCAGCACGTCCGTCCGGTCGCCCAGCCACAGGAGCACCACAGCCATCACCAACAGAATCAGCGCCGGATAAGCGCCCGCACTGCGCTGGGTCACGAACCACGCGGCGACCGCGCATAGCACGCAGAGAATGGCCGCAAAGGGCAACCCCACCATCGGCAGCGCCGTGCGCAAACCGGACAGGTGCAGCGACAAGGCCCGGAAGCACTCCACCAGGATGCCCGCGCCGCCGACAAAGAGCCACAGACCGATGGTGAACAGCGCGACACATCCGCCGCCCAGTGCCACGCGGCGGTTCAGGCTGCAGGCGGCAAGGGCCGCGTTCAGCCCCAGCAGCAGCGCAGCCGCGAAGCCGCCATGGCGGATCAGCCCCGTCACGCCCAGGAGCGTCAGCGTCATGCCCAGGGACAGCAAATACGCCATTAGCGCGTGGGACGCGGCAGCACGTAGCTTTGCTTGCAGATGGAACACCTCCGTTCATGTGGCGTCAAAGGGCAACAGGGGTGACGTAGCAGACCTCGATGCCCTCGCTTTGCAGCTTGGAGATCATGGGGAGCTTCGTCTGATCGTCGGGGTCAAAGGTGATGAGATAGAGGCGCATGCAGGGGCCCATGCGGCGCATGGCGACCATCACATCCACCATGCGGGAGTTGAGGCGGGCGCTGACCACCACGGTGCAGCCCACCTTGCGCATGCGCCGCATTTCCAGCATGAGCATACGGTCGAACTTGTCCGGCGCGGAGAAATCCACCCGGGCCAGGGCCTCCAGGATCACCTGGATGCCCATGCCCTTGTCCAGCTCGATCGGGTGATCACCGTGGATGGGCAGCTTGGCTGGGTGATCGGTCTGTATGTTCTGATGCATGACGGAAGCCGCCGTTTCCAGCAGCGCGTCCCGCAGATCCAGCTGTGCGTTCTCATCCGCCGTGCGGGGCGGCCTGGAGCAATCCAGCAGGATGAGCGCGTCGGGCATGACGGGCGCTTCAAAGCGGCGCACCATCAGCTCCTGCTTGCGCATGGAGAGCTTCCAGTGGATCTTCTTCATCGCGTCGCCCTGCTGATAGGTGCGCACATCGGCCGGGCTGGTGATGTCCTCCGAGGCACGGGCCATGCTCTCCGTGCCGGAATCCCCTGCCGCGTAGGTCAGCTCACCCACGTCAAAGGGCAGGGGCAGCACAACAAGCTCACCGCCCTGGGTTCTGGGCGCTTTCTCCACGGTGAACAAGCCCAACAAATCGCTGATCACCACCCGCTTCACCCCCGGGCTTGTCACGCCCACATGGGCCGCGTGGAAGGTGAGCGTCAGCTTCTGCTTCGCGCCGGGCATACCATCCAGCTTCAAGTTCTGGGCGGGGCGGTCCGGCCCGGCGGTGATCTCCACCGCCAGAGGGGCAATGGGGATGATGCCGCCATACTGCACGCCGATCTCCAGGGCCACATCCTCCCCGCGCTGGACGGTGGTATCGGTCAGCAGCGCGGTGATGCGCAGCGTCCGGGCGGCCCACCATACCCCGAGGAAGCCGGACAGCAGCATCGCCGCCACCAGCAGCGCCGCGCTGTAAAAGATGGCGTTCCCCGTGGACAATCCCGCCACCAACAGCGCTCCGGCGATGGTCAGCGGCAGCGCGATCCGGCAGCGGATGCGCTCCTTGCGCTTCATGCTGTTCATAGCTTCACCGGCACAGGGGTGCTCCCCAGCACCTTCATGACCACGCTCTGGGCGGTGACGCCCTTCATGCGGCTTTCAGCGCTCAGCACCAGGCGGTGGGACAGCACCGGCAGCGCCATGTGCTGCACATCCTCCGGGACGATGTAGTCCCGCCCGGCCAGCAGTGCACAGGCCTGCGCGCCGTGGATGAGCGCAATGGCCGCACGGGTGGATGCGCCCAGGGCCAGCGCGGGCTCCTGGCGGGTTGCCGCCACGAGGGTCGCCACATACATGCGCACCTCGGGCGAGCAGTACACCTGCTTGACCATCTCCTGCAGGGCGATGATGTCCTGGGCGGTGCAGACGGGCTCAATGGTGGCCATGGGCTTTTCCACGCCGGAATAGCGCGCCAACACGTCCATCTCCTGCTCCACGGTGGGATAGCCGATGGAGATGCGCAGGAAAAAGCGGTCCATCTGCGCCTCCGGGAGGGGGTAGGTGCCCACGAACTCGCCGGGGTTCTGCGTCGCCAGCACGATAAAGGGCTTGGGCAGCGGATGGGTCACGCCATCGACGGTGACCTGCTGCTCCTCCATGACCTCCAGCAGGGCGCTCTGGGTCTTGGGGCTGGTGCGGTTGATCTCGTCCGCCAGCACCACCTGGGACATGACCGCACCCTCCTTGAACTCCATTTCGCCCGTTTTGAAATTGACCAGGGTGAAGCCCGTCACATCCGAGGGCATCAGGTCCGGGGTGAACTGGATGCGCCGGAAGGAGCAATCCAGCGACTTCGCCAGCGCGGAGGCCAGGGTGGTTTTGCCCACGCCGGGCACATCCTCAATGAGCACATGCCCGTTGCACAAAAGGGCAATGAGCGCGTATTCCACCGCTTCCTCCTTGCCCACAATGACCTTGCTGATATTGTCGAGCAATGCGCCGATAATCCGCCGGGGCTGCTGCATCATGGTATTCCTCCTGCAATCAGGTTACATTTTTCGTCAAAGTTTATGACATGATTAGTATAACCCGATTCGCCAAATAAATCAAGTCAGGGTGGATGAAGCGCCCTGCGCTGCACAAAACAACCCTGCCCGGCTTCCCGGACAGGGCGCTGTGTTGCATGGTTTTACTGGTTTTCCACCACGTCGACCTCCTCCTTGTGGCGGGAGGTCTTGCACTTTTCCTTCAGCAGGTCAAGGAATTTCTGTTCGTCGATGGGCAGCGACACGGTTTCGCCCGTCCAGGCGGAAAGGTGGATGGCGTTGGACAGCATCAGGCCATGGATGCCCTCCCGGCCATCGGCCACCAGGGGCGAGCCGTTCTCAATGGCCGCCGCAAAGGCGTTCATCACGCCGCCATGCTGGGGGTTGAACCCGTCGGTCTGCACGGTGATGTTCTCCCAATCGGGCTTGCGGAAACCCTCCTGGCAGGTAGCGCACCATTCGCGCTCGTTCACCGCCAGCTTCTGGAAAGTCAGCACATTGTTCTCGCAGACCAGCTTGCCCAACGTGCCGTCGATTTCCAGGCGATTGGTGCCGGGCGCGTCGCCGGTGGTGGTGATGAACACGCCCGTGGCCCCGTTGGGGAATTCCAGGAAAGCGGTCACATCATCCTCGACCTCCACGTCATGCCACTTGCCCTCGTAGGCATGGGCATGCACCTTCGCAGGCAAACCGCAGAGCCACTGGAGCAGGTCCAGCTGGTGGGGGCACTGGTTGAGCAGCACGCCGCCGCCCTCGCCCGCCCAGGTGGCGCGCCACGCACCGGAATCATAGTAGTACTGGGTGCGGTACCAGTCGGTCACGATCCAGCTCATACGCTTGATTTCGCCGATTTCGCCCCCGTCGATCATTTCCTTCATCTTGCGGTAGACACAGTTGGTGCGCTGGTTGAACATCATGGCGAAAACCAACTCGGGGTGCTTGTCCGCCGCGGCGATCATCTCGCGCACCTGCAGCGTGTATACGCCCGCCGGCTTCTCGCACAGCACGTGCAACCCGGCCTCGAAGGCCTCCACCGCCAGCGTGGGGTGCTGGTAATGGGGCGTGGCGATGAGCACCGCGTCGCACGCGCCGGAGCGGATCATATCGCTGCCCTCCACGAAGATCTGCGCCTCCGGGAGCTGCTGGGCAGCCCATTCCCGACGGGAGGCCCGGCGATCTGCAATGGCGGTGATGGTGATGTCGGGGCACTCGCCCTCCTTGACGCGCTGCACATGGCCCGAGCCGATGTTGCCCACGCCGATGATACCAAGTCGAAGCATAATCTTTCCTCCTCAGATGGTCGTCAGGATGTCCTTGAGGGCTGCCACCGCCGCGTGGAAAGCCGTGCGGCTGTCGGGGTAGCTTTCGTGATGCTTGAGCTCCTCGTCCTGCAAGGCGCTCAAGCCGTCAAACACGGTCAGGTGGGGTTCCACGGTCAGGATGATCTCCCCGTCGCGCTCGGCGTTCAAGCGGCGCAGAATCTCCGCCACATGCCCGTCGCCATGGCCTGCGCAGACCACCGCGCCGTCGGACAGGAAGGCGTCCTTGATGTGCATGTAGGTGATCCGCTCATGCAGCTGCTCGTAGGCCTCCAGGGTATTCACGCCGCACTGGACAAAGTTGGCCGGGTCGAAGGCAAAGCCCAGGCGGTCGCCAAACGTGTCCAGCAAATCGGCGTTGCGGGCGGCGTCATCGCCATAGATGCCCTTCTCGTTCTCGTGGACGAGCTGGACACCGGCTTCCTCCGCCATCTCCAGCATGATGCGCAGCCGGCGCAGCACCTCTTCCCGGCTATCCTCGGGGGAAACGCCCTGGGCCGGGTAGAAGCTGAACATGCGGATGCGCTTGCAGTCCAGCACCTTGCAGATGTCCAGGCCATGGCGGAACAGTGCCAGGTGCTCGTCGAAGGCTTCACCCAGGTTGGCCTTGCCATAGGGAGAGCCCAGCGCGGACAGGCGGATGCCCGCTGCGTCCAGCTTGGCCTTGACGACGGCGGCTTCCTCCAACGTCAGGGCAGAGACGTTCTTGCCGTCCACGCCGCGCAGCTCGATGAGGGAGACGCCTTCCTCCTGCAGGGCTTTGAGCTGCTCGTCCAGCACGGGACTGGCTTCATCCGCAAAGGCGGACAGGATAAACTTCGCCATGATGTACCTCCTATTCATTCGCAAGCCGCAGGGGCGGAGCCAAATCAGCTCCACCAGGACTGCACTCCCGAATTCTGAAAACGCCATAAACCATTCATTGAATTCGCCACAGCCGATGAAATTCCTTCCATCACGACAGCGGATTCCGAAATCTGCAAAAAAACATGCAGGATATGCGTGATCACCGTTTTGCCTCGGAGAAGCCTCGCCCTGTGACCCGCGTGACGCGGCTGGTTACCATGAATGCATGGGGGTCGATCCGGCGGACAAGCTGCTCCGTGTGGTGGCATTCCCGCGGAGAGATAATGGTGATCAGCACATCCACATCCTTTCGCAGATAGCCGGTCTGTCCGTGGAGCAGCGTTACACCGCGGTCCACATCCTGCAAGATGGCGTCGCGGATCTTCTCTGCCCGGTCGCTGACAATTTCCAGCCTGATCTGCGCTTCACCCGAGGCCATCAGCTTCTCCACCACGATGGTGTACACCATCACCAGCAGCACACCATAGAGCAGCATATGGGCATCCACGACGATCGCCTGCCCCAGCACAATGATGAAGTCGAAAGCATACAGGCTTCTGGACAGGGGGACGCCTGCGAACTTTTGCAGCAGCAGCGGCGGAATGTCCATACCACCCGTGCTGGAGCCAGCCCGGACGATCACTGCAATGGCCGCGCCCACGCAGACGCCACCAAAGAGCACACACAGTAGCAGGTCGTCACACACAACCCGATCCCCGACAATCCACTGCATCACGGCCAGCATCACCGGGGACAAAAAGGTGCTCACCAGGGTGGTGGCAGCGAAGGTTTTCCCCAGGAAGGCCAGCCCCAGCAGGAACATGATCACATTGAAGATGCCCGAAAAGACAGGGATGGGCATCCCCGTAAGGTGCTCCATGATGATCGCTATGCCTGTGGTGCCACCGGTGATGAGGCCTGCGGGCAAAATGAACAGCACAGTGCCTGCCGCCATCACGAGATTGCCAACGGCTACCACGGGCAGCGTTTTGAGAATCTGCTTCCAGTTCATGGTCATGTCCTCTCTGTGTGGGCGATTCTTATGTGACAGGTGCGAAGGTCAGCGTCCCGGAAGCATCAGCAGGAAACCGGGTTGCATGACCATCACAGCAAAAAGGGCTGCGACCCGCTCTGGCTCGCAGCCCTTCGGTTGATGGGGTTACTCGGCGGCTTCCTCGACAACCTTGTCGAAGATATAGGCAATGCCCACGTAGCTGCCGTCATACTTTTCGTTGACGATGTTCTTGTCCGCATAGCACAGCACCAGCTGGCCGGAGGTGTTCATGAAGATGTGCTTCATTTCCTCCTGGTCATCGTAGGACACGCCGGTGATCTCGGTCCAGTGGAGGAGCTCATCGTCGCCCTTGACCTTGGTCTTGGCAGGGCCGTAGTTGTAGTCGCCGTCCATTTCACCGCGGGACACATAGGAGAACTCGTCCCAGTTGGACTTGAGGGTATAGCTCTCATCCGGGAAATCAGCGAAGGTCATGGTGCCGGCGAAGCAATACACATGGTCATGGAAGTAATTGCCCTGGTCGGTGATCTGGCCCAGGGAGGGGTCGGAGGCACAGTGGTCGAGCAGGGCCTCCACGGTCAGCTTGATGGCGCCGGGGGTCACGGGGAGCAAACCAGCCTGCACGCCGCTGATCTTGAACTCGTCGATGAAGTCCTCGCTGATGTAGGCGGCGGACAGCGCCCACTCACCAGTCAGTGCCTTGGGGTAGTCGGCATTGGTGGGGTTCTCCTCGGTCACATTCCAGGCCCAGGCCACGTTCAATCGGGCGTCCAGGCTGCGGTCGATCTCTACGGGATTCTTGGCTTCCTCCGCGAAGGCCACGCAGGACAAAAGCAGGGCCAGGGCCATCAGCATCGCAAACAGCTTCTTCATGGGGGTACTCCTTTCTTATGCGCACATTCAGGGAATGTCCTGAGCTATCCTTATTATACCGTTTTCTCCCCGGGTTTTCAAGGGAGAAAAGCAATGTTTACAGCTTCGTCACACGCCGGAATAGGCGGAGAAGCCGCAGTCGATGGGCAGCACCACGCCGGTGATGGCGGAAGCGGCCCGATCGTCGGTGAGGAAGAACAACCCGCCCAGCAGCTCGGCGCTGTCCACAAAGCGCCCCATGGGGGTGCCGTTCAAAATCTTCGCAGAACGGGCCGTGGGGGTGCCGTCCTCGTTGAAGAGCAGCGCGCGGTTCTGGTTGGACACCAGGAAGCCGGGGGCGATGGCGTTGCAGCGGATGCCCGTACCGGCAAAGTGGGTCGCCAGCCACTGAGTCAGGTTGGAGACAGCCGCCTTCGCGCCGGAATAGGCGGGAATCTTGGTCAGCGGAATGTAGGCGTTCATGGAGGAGATATTCAGGATGTTGCCGCTTTTGCGCGCCACCATATCCTTGGCGAACACCTGAGTGGGCAGCAGCGTGCCCTGATAGTTCAGCTTGAACACGAAGTCGATGCCGCTGAGCTCCAGGTCAAAGAAGGTCTTTTGGCCTGCCTTGGCCTCGTGCTGGTACTCGTTGTCGGTGGTGGCGCGGGGATTGTTGCCGCCAGCGCCGTTCACCAGGATGTCGCAGGGGCCCAGGTCAGAGAGCACCTGCTGATGCACGGCCTCCAGGGCTTCGGGGTCAAGCACGTTGGCCTTGTAGCCCTCGCAGATGAAGCCTTCGGCCTTCAGCTCGGCAGCGAGCTTCTTCACGGCCTCCTCATTGAGGTCCAGGGCCGCAACCTTCGCGCCCGCCTGGGCATAGGCCCGGGCCATGTCGCCGCAGAGCACGCCGCCCGCGCCGGTCACGACAACCACCTTGCCAGTAAAGTCCACATTCAGGGGGAGATTCACCATAGAGATTCCTTCCTTTCTGTATGGATCGCTGATGAAAGATCATTTCGTCAGGCAGAAGCCTGCATGTTCGCGGCGTCCTCAGGAGTTTTGATGGCCTCCATAGCCTCCTCCAGGGTATGACCGGCGGCGATGTAGGCCTTGCGCGCACCGTTGACCGCCTGAATCTCCTTCACGCGCTTGCCGTCCAGCTCGTAGCCCTTCATAGCCCACAGCGTCGCCACCCAAGCCAGCATGGGAATCAAGCAGAACAGCACGATGACCACCCAGTTCATGCCCGCCACATAGGGGGTTGCCTTGGTGGGCAGCTCCTTGATGCCGATCACGCCCACCACCAGCGCCACCACCGTCGCGCTCAGGGAGGACACCAGCTTGTCCACCAGGGAGAACAGCGTGCCCATGATGCCCGGGATGAACTTGCCGGAGCGGTAGGTTTCATAGTCGGCACAGTCAGCCACCATGGGGATGGGCATATCCGCCGTGGCGTAATACGCGCCGTAGCCCACGCCGAAGAAGAGGATGAACGCGACGGTATACAGGTTGATGGCCAGTTTGCCATTCTGATCAAAGAGGATGAGGTTGACGGCGGCAGTTTCGGGCTTCCACAGCAGCAGCAGGGCCAGCACGCCCACATAGCAGCACAGGGCCACGGAAACGTAGGTCATCAGGGACTTCTTCTGCCCGTGCTTCTGCGCGGTGCGGACGGTCAGCAGGAAGAAGGGCGCGGAGAACACATAGCCCAGCACCATCATGGTGGCGTTGAGGGTGTCGTAGCGGTTCTGACTCACCAGCGCACCCGCCTCGTTGGTAATGACGCCGAACTGGGTCATGCAGCCGTAGATCATGCACAGCACGGTCAGGTTGGTGGCGATGGACAGGGCCAGCTTGCAGCCGCCCCCGGCGACCATCAGGCGCTGCAGGGGCTTGTTGGCGCGGATGATCTGCATATACTCGCGGATCTTGACGTTCTCCTGCTTGTTGCCCATGCCGAAGTACTTGGTCTGATCCTTCTCCCAAATGCCGATGATGGCCACGATGGTCAGCAGGATGGACACCACGATGCCGATGGGCGTCATGATGTTGAACCAGGTGTTGTTGTAGTCCCCCGCGATGCCGTCGGAGGCAATCACCATGCCCAGCACCTGGATCAGGCCCATGCCCGCCAGGGAGCCAATGGTGTTGAAGATGGTGAAGAGCGGGCGCTGCTTGGGATCGTTGGTCAGCACCGCCTGAGCGCTGCGGGTGACGGAGGTCTGAAAGGTATAGCCAATGACCCACACCGCGTACAGCGCGACGAACAGCGTGTAGCGCAGCCACATCATGGTTTCAGGGATCAGTGGCGTGACCATGTAGAGCAGGATCACGGAGACCGCCATGATGAGGTTGCCAATCACCATAAAGGGGCGGAACTTGCCGAATTTGCCGTCGGTCTTGTCCATCAGCGCGCCGATGATGGGGTCGGTCACCGCGTCAAAGACGCGCATGCCGGTAATCATGAAGGACGCAAAGGCCATGCCCAGGCCCAGCACGCGGTTGCCGAAGGTGGCGATGAAGGACAAAATCAGCACATAGTACACATTCGTCGCGCCGTTGTTCATGGGGAACATCGCCAGCTGATAGAGCTTGGCGCGATTCATGTTCTGGTTTTCAGACACGTAAAACCCTCCTTGTTGTTTTCAAGCCGGACGCTGCCGTCGCAGACCCGGTTACACCCAGTTGGACTTCTGCCGCTTTCTCACCTTGGGCAGGATGTAGGCAGGGTTCTTCTTCTCCACCCTGCGGAAGGTGGCGGTATCGCGCAGATGGCCGCAGACGGCCTCCACCTTCATCTCCGCCGCCATCGGCACGCGGAAGGTGAACACATGGTCGTCGCGGCGCTTGGTGGCGAAGGTTTTGCCATTGACGATGAGCGTCACCTGCTTTTCGGTGGAGTAGACCTTGATGGTCGTCGTCCTTTCCGTGCGCTCCACATAGCGCTTGGAGCAGATGTGCACAAACTGCTCGCGGCTCCAGTTGGCTTTGTAGAGGTAGAAGGCATCCTTCTTCGTCCTGCGGTCGAAGGTGACGAGGCCCTTGTGATTCATGCCGGGCTCGCCGCCCTGATCGCGGGCGTCCGCGGCAAAGTCAAACATATTCCACACATGGTTGGCCCACATATAGGGGTGGCGGCGGAAGCATTTGACCATGAATTCATGGTACTTGGCCTGGTATTCCTCGGTGTGGTCGTTGCGGCGGGGATGGGCGGCATGCAGATTGGGCATGCCTTCCGCACCGTATTCGGAATAGCCCAGGGGGGTGTTGGGGTAGCAGAGGTGGAAGAAGCTGATCCACAGATCGTTGAGGAACAGCCCCGGCACATACCAGCCCAGGTACAGATTCCAGCTGACCACATCGGTGATGTGCGCCACCGGGTTGAAGGGCCCGCACATGGCGTAGCAGGCCAGGGTGGTGAAGCGGCTGGGGTCGGTTTGATGGATGAGGTCGTTGAGGACGCGGTGGTTATCCAGCATGTCCTTCCTGTCGGCGCGCCTGGTGGAGATGGTGATCTCGTTGGACACGCCCCAGCACACGATGCAGGCGTGGTTGTAGTTCTGCTCGATGAGCTCCTTCATCTGCAAGATGGTGTTTTCCCGGCCGTTCACCATATGCTCGGAGATGTAGGGGATCTCCGCCCACACCACCATGCCATAGCGGTCGCACAGGTCATAGAAGTACTGATCGTGCTGATAGTGGGCCAGGCGGACGGTGTTGCAGCCCATTTCGGCAATCAGCCGTATGTCCTCCTCATGATGCGCCCGGGTGATGGCGTTGCCCAGGCCCTTGCGATCCTGATGGCGGCTCACGCCGTGCAGGGGGTAGGGCTTGTCGTTGAGGATGAAGCCCTCCTTGGGATCCACCCGAAAGGAGCGCACGCCAAAGGGGATGTCCAGCGCGTCGGTCGTCACGCCGTCCACTTGCACCTGGGCGTGGCAGGTATACAGGTAGGGATCCTCCACGCCATGCCAGCGGTGGGCCTTGTCGATGGGGATGGTCACGTCCGTGCCCGTGGCGGTGCCGACCACGCGCGCCTTGTGATCGCGCAAGGTGATGACCACCTCGCCCGCCGTGACGTGGCTCTGCACCCGCACCTGCGCGCCCTTGCCCTCGGGCGTGGCGGTGATGCGGATGCCGCTCGACCCCAGGTAATCCAGGGCGAAATGGGCCTTGTTCACCACCAGCAGCCGTACGCCGCGGTAAATGCCGCCATAGAAGGTGAAGTCCGCCTTTTGGGGGTACACCCGGTCGTTGACGGAATTGTCCGCCGTGACGGTCAGGGTGTTCTCCACTTGCAAAAGGGCGGTCAATTCCGCGCGGAAGGTGGCGTATCCACCGTCGTGGCGGCACACCTCCTGGCCATTGAGCACGACCTGCGCTGAGGCGTTCACGCCGTCCAGCTCGATCCAGACCTCCTGGCTTTCCGGGTCAAAGGCGGGCAGGGGGAAGGTGGTTTCATACCGGCAAGCGCCGCGCTTGTAGTTATTGCCGCCATCCTGACCGTCGATGTTATTCCAGGTGTGGGGGATGCAAACAGGGACGGTCTGGCCATCCAGCCCGGTAAACTGCCAGCCGGACAGCAGGTCGATCTTCTGGCGCATGATGCTCCTCCTTGGCAGGATTTTCTTTCCTGGTTGATTTTGATGTGAAAAAGGACAAATAGGTCATGGTGTAATGTACCACACTTTTGTATGAAAAGGAAGGGAGATACCTTCAACAGGGCGGCCCGGGGCGCGAAAACGCGCTTTGCATGCATCCGCGGCGGATTTTTGTCGCGAATGAGAGGGTTGGTTTGGGGGCGCGGGAAGCCACCCTCGCGAAAGAAACTGCCCCGTCCTGTTTGGCGGACGGAGCAGCATGGGACTGGTTTATGCCTTGGTTTTCCGGGTTTTGGGGGTGAAGATGGCGATTTCGCCCACCACGAAGGCGGCGAGCACCAAGCCCGCGAAAATCAGAAAATTCGGGTCGAAGCCCTTCTCGTCGATGGCGGTGAACACGTCCGACACGTACCAGTAAGCGTCGTGTACGGTGGCAAACTTGCACAGCGCAACGCCGCTGAGCGCGGTCACGGCGGCGGAGGCCAGGCCGTACTTCTTCACCGCGATGAGCGCAACGCCGACCACCAGCGCGCTAAGGAGCAACCCCACCACGATGGGGTCATAGCACTGGCGCTTCATCGCGCCGAACACGCCGCCCTGGAATTGCAGATAAATGCCCGCAGCCGCGGACAGCAGCGCGGCGAACAGCGTCGCATACACGCCAAAGCCCTTCTTGGTCATATAAAAACTCCTTTCCGTTCCGCCTGGAACAGAGCAGTCAGCACACGTCAATCTGCCCTAAAGCCGTGCCTGCATCCGCCTCCTGCACGCTGGGAACCGCATTTCCCTGCTGGATTTGGATGCTTCGCGATTGCTTTACGGTGCTTCTATTATGGCACAGGGCATGCGCTTTTCGCAAATCCCGCCCGCGCCGCGATTGCGTCTCCATCCGCCAGATTTGTCGTGAATGATGCATTATTTGTCGCGAACATTATGCGCGGGTCGTCCACGATATCGTTCCTTCGTATCTCACCCCATTGGTCTGTTACGGCAGCTTTTCGCCCATGCGCGACAAAGACCTTTTCACAGCGCTTCAAAATGGATAAAATGTAGGTATTCATCGTCGGTATCCGGGCGGATTCTGCCCTGTCGAACCCGCAGCGCCCGGACGACGACCCCGTGCAGTCACCGCATTGGCCGCGCGAACGGAATCCTTCCGATGGACAGAAAGGAGACTTTCCTGATATGAGAACCCTCAAAAAGGTGTTCCTGAATGTGATGGCGATTCTGCTGGCGGTCACCTGCGCCGGCAGCACCATCGCCAATGAGTGCGCGGGCCAGATCAACGCCACCCTGGGCCTGGCAACCTCCAAGGTCGTATCCACCCTCCCCGAGGGGCAGACAGAGGCCTATCCCCGCTATTTTGAAAGCGCCTATGCCTCCCTGGCTGACCTGAAGGCCGCCGGTGAAGCGAAGGTGCGCGAGGTGGAGGGCGAGGGCATCGTGCTGCTCAAGAACGAGGGCAACGTGCTGCCCCTGGCCAAAGGCGAAAAGGTATCCCTGATCGGCGTGACCGTGATGGATCCCGTCTACGGCGGCACCGGCTCGGGCGCGGTGGACGCGGCAGGCGCGCCTAACTACTACGACGTGCTGACTGGCGCGGGCTTTGAGGTGACCGACAAGCCCCTGCTGGACTGGTATGTGGAGGACGAGCTGAAGCGCAACAACTACGAGATCGGCGAGCAGAAGTGGTCCAAGGTCAAGCGCAACAACGAAAACGAGGACGGCGACGACACCATCGGCAACGGTGAGCACGCCATCTACGTGGTCGGCCGCGTGGGCGGCGAGGGCGACGACATGACCCGCGACAATTTTAACGATGTGCTGGACAACAACTACCTCCAGCTCAACGAGGAGGAACGCTCCATCCTGGAGGGCCTGGCGGAACTCAAGGAGGAGGGCGACATCGCCTCCATCACTGTCATCATCAACAGCGCCAACCCCATCTCCGTGGACTTCCTCAAGATGGAGGAATACGGCGTGGACGCGGCATTGTGGGTCGGCTCGGTGGGCCAGACGGGCCTGTGGGCTGTGGGCGACGTGCTTTCCGGTGCGGTGACGCCCTCCGGCTCCCTGCCCGATACCTGGTGGATGGACAACATGCTCAATCCCGTCCAGAACAACTTCGGCTCCTACACCTACGCCGGGGCAGACAAGTTCAACCTGGGCGCCAACCCCACCCGCTTCAGCCAGTATGTGGTGTACCAGGAGGGCATCTACCTGGGCTACAAATACACCGAGACCCGCTATGAGGACGTGGTGCTGGGCACCCCCAAGGCAGGCAAGTATGTGTATGACAACGTGGTGGGCTACCCCTTCGGCTACGGTCTGAGCTACACCACCTTTGAGATGTCCGACCTGAACGTCACAAAGTCCGGCACGGGCATGGAAACCGAATACGCCGTGTCTGTCAAGGTGACCAACACCGGCAAGGTCGCGGGCAAGAAGGCTGTGCAGGTTTACGCGCAGAAGCCCTACACCGAGTATGACCGCCAGTGGCAGATCGAAAAGGCCGCGGTGGATTTCGCGGGCTACGCCAAGACCAAGCTCCTCCAGCCCGGCGAATCCGAAACCGTCACCGTGACCGTCCCCGAGTACTTCCTCACCTCCTATGACGCGCTGAACACCGGCGTGTTCATCCTATCGGAGGGCACGCATTACCTGACCGTGGCGGACAACGCCCACGCAGCAACCAACAACATCCTGGCCATGAAGGGCAAGACGATCGCCGACGGCATGACCGCCGAGGGCAACACCGCCCTGGTATACAGCGTCGACTACCAGTTTGACGACAAGACCTACGCCAAGTCCTACGGCACCGGCGCGGACGTGACCTCCCTGTTCGACGAGGCCGACGTGAACCGCTACGAGGGCCGCGGCGACAACAGCGTGGTGTACTACTCCCGTTCCGACTGGGAGGGCACCGTGACCCCCGACGCAGTGAAGCTGACCATGACCGAGCGCATCGCCTCAGACGCACTCCTGGATGACGCCGACCTGCCCGACGCCACCGGCGTGTCCTTCCCCACCATGGGCGAAACCGGCGACGAAATCATCCAGCTCATCCATATGAAGGACGTTGCATACACCGATCCCAAGTGGGATACCTTCATGGATCAGTTGACCTTCAAGGAGCTATCGCAGATCTGTGCCAACGGATTGCGCATGACCTACAAGGTGGACTCCATCGGCAAGCAGGAGACCCTCGACCACAACGGCCCCTCCGGCGTGACGCAGAAGTACTCCCTGGGCCCCAACGGCTACGCCACCGTCAACAATGACCCCCTGAAGGAATCCAAGGGCACCTGCTACCCCTGCAACGGCATCGTTGCCGCCACCATGAACGACCAACTGGTTAAGGAAGTGGGCGAGCTCATCGGCGAGGACGCCATGTGGGCTGGCTACGCCGGTCTGTACGGCACGGGCCTGAACATCCACCGCAGCCCCTACGCCGGCCGCGTGTTTGAATACTACTCCGAGGACGGCATCCTGACCGGATTGATCGACACCGTGGAAACCCAGGGCATCCAGTCCAAGGGCGTGTATGTGTACAACAAGCACTTCGTCCTCAACGACCAGGAGAAGAACCGCGCCGGTATCGCGACCTGGTGCAACGAGCAAGCGCTGCGCGAGATCTACCTGCGCGCCTTCGAGCTGCCGATCATCAACGCCGACGCAAAGTGCGTCATGACCGCCTTCAACCGCCTGGGCGCAATTTGGGCCGGCGCATACAGCGAGCTGCTGACCACCTGGCTGCGCGGCGAGGCTGGCATGGACGGCTTTGCCGTCACCGACATGTACGACGGCACCTACATGGTTAAGGTACACGAGGTGCTGGCGGGCAATGACATCCCTGACAACTGGGTGGGTGAGAACATCTCTGAGTTTGCGCCCTACGGCCCGGACGGCGCGAAAGCCAACGCCATTGTCGTCAACGCCATGCGCGAGAGCGCCAAGCGTGTGCTTTACACCGTGGCCAACTCCCGCGGCATGGATGGCGTAAGCCCCAACTCCAAGGTCGTCGCGGTGACCCCCTGGTGGCGCACCACCCTGGATATCGCCCTCTGCGTCCTCTCCGCGCTGACCCTCCTGGCCGCCATTCTGCTGGTGCTGGACCTGGCGGGTATCAAGTGCAAGAAGAACAAGAAGGCCAAAAAGGCCTGACCTTCTCATCACTCCCCGGCACACGGAACACCACCGTGTGCCTTTTTCAGTGGAATCACCTCATCCCCCGTCACTCCCCCCCCCCAGCCCCGTCACTCCCCCCCCACCCCCTGCGGCTGCCGTACAGCCCGCACAAGGGCAGTCGCGGCGATTCTGCGAAGCCTTGCTTCCGCTTCAGCGGAAATTCAAAGCAAGGCTTCGCAGCCAGAGCCGCCAGACCCAATAGCCGCCTTCGTACACGCACAAAAGCGCGAGGGGGGGCCGGGGGGAAGGCGTCGAGCTCCATCCACAGCCTTCCCCCCGGCGGCTTTGCGCCGCTTTCGACGCGCGAAAGCGGCCCCACGGGTAACATAACAACGGAAAACCCTATCATCATCCAGCATCCGTTAGGAAATCTACTGTGACAGCTGCCAGAGCGGTTTTGCTTCCTTCCACCTTGGGGGAAAGTGTTGCTGGGGCTGGCTATTTTGGGGCAGGTTGGGCTGTTTCGCGAATCTTTGATTCGCGAAAGGCGCGCGGGAGCGTTATCGGGCTGCGGCCCGGGGTCTCCGACGGGGAGGGGCGCTGCCCCTCCACCCCGCAAGGGGCTTAGCCCCTTGACCCATTTTGGGCTTCGCCCATTGCCACGTTTTGGCTTCGCCCATGTGTGGAAAATGAGTCTTGTCGAAATCCCTCAGCTGTGGTATCATATTGGTAACGTTACCCACGAGAGGAGACCACTATGCTGCGGCTTGCAATCGTAGACGATAACCCCAATGATTCTGCTGCGCTCCGTGCGCTCGTGGCAGACTACCTAACAAAAAACAACCACGCCCACGTCATTCAGGAGTTCAATACCCCCATGGACTTCATCCGCTCCACGGAAAACCATGACATCGTGTTCATGGATATCCGCATGGATAAGCTCGATGGCCTGGAGGTCGCCCGCATCATGCGCAAAATCAACACCGACTCGGTGCTGGTGTTTGTCACCGCCATGGCGCAGCTGGCCATCAAGGGCTATGAGGTGGATGCGCTGGACTTCATCGTCAAGCCCGCCGATCAGGGGTCGATCAACTACGTCCTGACCAAGGCGCTTGCCCGGCTGGAAAATTCGTCCAGCACCATCTTCGCGCTCAAAACCTCCGACGGCATCGTCAGCCTGAGCTCCAACGACATCACCTATGTGGAGGTGTTCGACCATAACCTGGCCTACCACACCACCAAGGGCGTGTATGAGGTGCGCGGCAGGCTCTCCGACGTGATTCAGAAGCTGGATCAGAAGCGCTTCATCATGTGCAACCGCTCCTTTGTGGTCAATTTGCGGTATGTATCCAGCGCGTGCAGCGAATACCTGGTGGTGGACGGCAAAAAGGTGTACATCTCCAAATCCCACGCAAAGGAAATCATGAAGCACTTCTCCAACTTCCTAGGTGAAAATCTATGATGACGGATCATTGGTACATCCGCGCGGTCGATCACCGCATTTCCACCGCGATCATCTTCTTCCTGCTGCTCATCCTCATCGGTAAGAAGCATACGCGCGCCCTGTACCCGCTGCGGCTGTTCACCTCCCTGCTCGGCATGTGCCTGATCAGCTGGATCACCCGCTATGCGACGGATGTGTACCTGGTGGGCCCGGTTTGGCAGGGGCTGGGGCATTCCCTCCACCTGCTGGTGATGAGCTTGCTCTTCATGGGGGCATATGCCTTCTGCTACCAGGCCCGGGCGGCGGAGCTGATCTATGTGAACCTGCTGGCGCTGACCATCTACAAGCTGGCCTGGAACACCTTCAAGGTCTTTGCCGCCGGAGCGGACGTCGCCGCGGGCCCTGCATTATGGACGCAGTACAGCATCATGGGCTCCATGGTGTCCTACGCGACCTATGGCACGGTTTGCCTGATCACCTGCAAGCTTCATCAGAAGATCGTCAAGAAGATGCCCAACCAGGCGGATATCCTACCCATGCTGGTGTCCTACGGGGCGTTCCTGTGCTGCCAGATCCTGCTGGAATTCTGCGGCCGCGTCTTTACCGCTGATGCCTCCGCCCTGTTCCTCTACTACCTGTGCGCGCTTTTGTATACCCTCATCACCTATGTGGTGCTTCTGGTCATTTCCCAGCTGACCTACTACCGGCGCGACAACGAGGACATGCACAACTTCATCAAGAACAAGATGCAGTACTACCAGATGAGCCACGACGGCATCACCTCGCTGCAAATCAAGTGCCACGACCTCAAGCATCAGATTGCCGCCATCCGCACCCAGGCGCAGAAGGAGAACTTCGACAAGTACCTGGACCAGCTGGAGGATTCCATCATTGAATACGGCACGGTGGTGGAATGTGGGCACGAGACCATCAACATTGTGCTGACGGAGAAGAACATCCTCTGCTCCACCTGCGGGGTGAAGTTTTCCTACATTATAGATGGCACGCTGTTCAACTTCATGTCGGAGATGGAGATCTACTCCCTCTTTGGCAACGCGCTGGACAATGCCTTGGAGAGCTGCACCAAGGTCACCTCACCGGAGAAGCGCTTCATCTCCCTGAAGGCTGCTGCCCGGGGGGACATGGTGATCCTCCACGTGGAAAACTCCTACGAGGAGGCGCTGCGCATCGTCGACGGCATGCCCCAGACGACCAAGAAGGGCTCGGGGCACGGCTTCGGGCTGCGCTCCATCCAGTCCATCGCGGAAAAGTACGACGGCGTCGCTACCGTGCAGGCCGAGGGCGGCTTGTTCAAGCTGACCGTGCTGCTTCGTCCCGCCGCCGCGGCCGCATGAGGATTTCCGCGCACAAATCGTACAAATCACACAAGCACCGGGCGTCAAGCCCACCATGGATGAGCATTCACGTCGTTATTCCGTCGTGAATGCTCATCCGTTTGCTTTATCGGCCTGATTCTCCCCTTTCAAGGCAAACCCTTTCCATTGTGGGAGAATTATGGTATAATAATGACAAGTTCGACGGGGGAGCTGC
>JAQXLU010000007.1 GCA_029012285.1 Clostridiales bacterium
GAGGACAATATCGTCGAGTTCGAGGAGAAGCCCAAGAACCCCAAGTCCAACAAGGCTTCCATGGGCATCTATATCTTCACCTGGGAGAAGCTGCGCGCCTATCTGACTGCGGACGAGGCGGACAAGACCTCCTCCAACGACTTCGGCAAGAACATCATCCCCGCCATGCTGAACGACAAGCAGGTCATGGTGGCCTACAACTTCGAGGGCTACTGGAAGGACGTGGGCACCATCGAGTCCCTGTGGGAAGCGAACATGGATCTGCTGTCCACCCCCATGCCCATCGATCTGCATGACAAGAAGTGGCGCATCTACGCCAAGAACCCCGGCTTGACCCCCCACTACATCGCCAGCGGCGCTGTGGTGAAGGATTCCCTCATCACCGAGGGCGGCGAAATCTACGGCAAGGTCGTCCATTCCGTCGTGTTTGCCGGCGTGACCGTGGAAGAGGGGGCAACCGTGGAGAACGCGGTGGTTATGCCCGGCGCGGTTATCAAGCGCGGCGCCTTCGTCCGCCGCTGCATCATCGCGGAGAACGCCGTGGTCGGTGCTGGCGCGCTGGTGGGCGAGGAAACCGGTGACATCGCTGTGGTTGGCAATGGCGTGCATCTTCCTGCGGGCGTGACCGTGAAGGCGGGCGTGCAGGTGGACGAGAACACCTCCTTCTGAGGCTGATTTATCCTGATAACTTCTGATTCTGCTACCATACAGCAGCGAAAGGATTGAATACAATGAAGAACGTTATGGGTGTTATCTACACCGGCGAGAACGACGCTCGTCTGCGCGAGCTTACGCTCATCCGCGCCATTGCCGCCCTGCCCGTGGCTGGCCGTTACCGCGTGATCGACTTCCTGGTTTCCTCCATGGTAAACTCCGGCATGAAGAACGTCGGCGTCATCACGCAGAAGAATTATCACTCCCTGATGGATCATCTGGGCTCCGGCAAGGAGTGGGATCTGCACGGCAAGAACGAAGGCCTGCACATCCTGCCGCCCTTCCTGACCCGTGAGAACGTCGGTGTTTACTCCGGCACGCTGGACGCGCTGCGCTCCAATTCCGACTACCTGACCCGCTCCAAGCAGGAGTATGTGGTTTTCTCCGGCTCGGAGATCATCTACAACGCCCATCTGGACGAGATGGTGCGCTGCCACAAGGAATCCGGCGCGGAAATGACCGTCATGTACACCCGCGACCCCTCCATGAAGCGCGACGAGCATGGCTCCTACCTGGCCGTGGACGAAAAGGGCGCTGTGACCGACATGGAGATCGAGCCCACCCATCCTTCCCTTGACCTGAGCTACATGGAAGTCGTTGTCATGAAGCGCGAGCTGCTGTGCTTCCTGGTGGACAAGGCAGTCGCCCATGGCCTGCATGATTTCCGCCGCGATGTGCTGCTGCCCATGATCCAGGAGGGTAAGTCCACCGTCAATGCCTGGGAATACACCGGGCCCTGCTGGCGCCTGGATTCCGTGCAGTCCTTCTTCAAGTTCAACATGGACGTGCTGGACGCGGACGCGCGCCGTCGCCTGTTCGACAAGGAGCGCCCCGTGTACACCAAGGTACGCGACGATATGCCCGCCCGCTACGGCGAGAACGCCAAGGTGGTCAACTCCCTGGTGGCTGACGGCTGCGTGATTGAGGGCACGGTGGAGAACTCCATCCTGGCCCGCGGCGTTTGCGTCGCTCCCGATGCGCATGTGAAGAACTGCATCGTCATGCAGGATGGGCAGATTCATTCCGGTGCGTATATTGAGAACTGTATCCTGGACAAGCAGGCCATCATCAAGCGCAACGCCCGTTTGATCGGCCCGGCTGCGTATCCGATTGTGATTGCCAAAAACGTTGTAATTTGATAAGTGTTGCAAGCCGCGCCAATTTGTGCTATCCTATTGGCGCGGACTTTTCACTTGTGAAAGCCGCAATTTGCGTCCATCCCGCGCCAAACAAGCAGGGGAGCAGCGAGCTTCTGCGCGTTGCCCGGGTGCGGTGGATACCGACTTGGAGGTTGAACCTATATGAAGATCCTGTTTACTGCCAGTGAATGCGTCCCCTTTGTCAAGACCGGCGGTCTGGCGGATGTGGTGGGTGCCCTCGCACCTGTGTTGGCCAAGGAAGGCCATGACGTGCGCGTCATTATGCCCCTGTATGCTGCCATCCCCGAAAAGTGGACGAACCAGATGACCCATGTGTGCGACTTTGAGGTCGAGTTGGGCTGGCGCCGTCAGTACTGCGGTATCGAGATGCTCGAGCAGGATGGCGTGAAGTGGTACTTCATGGACAACAAGTTCTACTTCGGCCGTCCCTATATCTACGGCATGGGCGGCGACGAGTACGAGCGCTTTGGCTTCTTCTGCCGCGGCGCGCTGAACTGCCTGCCCATCATCGGCTTCCAGCCCGATGTGATCCACGCCCACGACTGGCAGAGCGGCATGGTGCCCGCGCTGCTGCGCATCCAGTATGACCACCTGCCCTTCTTCGCGCCGATCAAGACCATCTTCACCATCCACAACCTGCAGTATCAGGGCGTGTTTGGCATCAACCAGGTCAAGGAGATCCTGGGCCTGAACGACAACAGTCTGTGGACCGACGACAAGCTGGAGTGCTACGGCTGCGCCAACTTCATGAAGGCCGCGCTGGTGTATGCCGACCTGATCACCACCGTCAGCCCCTCCTACGCCGAGGAGATTCAGACCGCCTACTATGGCGAGCGCCTGGATGGTCTGCTCCGCGCCCGCAAGCATCAGGTGTTTGGCGTGCTCAACGGCATCGACATGGCGGATTACAACCCCGCCACCGATACTCGTATCCCTGCGACCTATTCCCTGGACAACATGGCTGGCAAGGCCGTCTGTAAGGCAGAACTGCAGAAGAACCTGGGCCTGAATGTGAATCCCAACGTGCCCATCATCGGCATGGTGGGCCGCTTGAGCAATCAGAAGGGCCTCGACCTGGTGGATTATGTCATCGGCGATCTGCTCAAGCAGGATGTGCAGCTGGTGGTGCTGGGCATGGGCGAAAGCCGCTATGTCAATCTGTTCTCCTGGGCGGAAGGCCAGTTCAAGGGCAAGGTGGCCGCGCGCTTCGCGATGGATCACGCCCTGGCCCATCAGATCTACGCAGGCTGCGATATGTTCCTGATGCCAAGCCAGTTCGAGCCCTGCGGCTTGAGCCAGCTGATCGCCCTGCGCTACGGCACGCTGCCCATCGTCCGCGAAACCGGCGGGTTGCGCGATACCGTGCTGAGCTACAACGAGTTCACCGGGCACGGCAACGGCTTCTCCTTCTTCAACTACAACGCGCACGACATGCTCCACGTCATTGAGCGCGCCTGCGACTACTACCACAACCACAAGGACGTGTGGCAGCTGCTCCAGCAGCGCGGCATGAGCTGCGATTACAGCTGGAACAACTCCGCCAACCGCTACATGGAGCTGTATAACCAGCTGGTGAACGGCAATGTGGCTGCCGCGCCCGAGGCGCCTGTTGAGCCCAATCCCGTGGTGGTGGAAATCGCTGCGGAAGCGCCCGCTCCTGCCAAAAAGCCCCGCGCGCCCCGCAAGAAGAAGGCTGATGCGCCTGCCGAAGCGACCGTCAGCACGGAAGCTCCCGCGGAGAAGCCCAAGCGCACCCGCTGCAAGAAGGATGCGCCCGCTGTGGCAGCTGAAGCGCACGTAGCAGCTGAAGCGCCCGTGGAAGCCGAAGCTTCCGTGGCCAAGCCCAAGCGTACCCGCAAGAAGGCCGAAGCCCCCGTTGCCGAGGCACCTGTGGACGCTGAAACTCCCGTCGCGAAGCCCAAGCGCACCCGCGCCAAGAAGAACGACGCCCCCAAGGCTGAATAACCCCATCAAAGGGGCTGCGATATGGCCCTGACAGCAAAGAGGATTTGAAACCCGAAAGGGCAACAAATCCTCTTTTGTGGTATATTCTACTTGAAATGAGAATCATTCCCAATCTGTTTGATCCACCAAGGCTGGGATACATATCAGTCACTTGTGCGAATGATATGGGAAATCATTTCCCAATTCGGTATTCGCCGTGTTCACAATAGGGCAGTGATTGATTATTTCGCGTTTCTTCAAAAGCCCTATTGACTCTGACATTGCGTTATAGTGTATCTTATGATTGCCACGGAAGGGGAGGAGATCACGGATGATGACGGTACACCAGGTCAGCAAGCTGTCAGGAGTTAGTATACGCGCTCTCCATCATTACGACGCCATTGGGCTTCTGCCGGCAACAGAGGTCACGGAGGCGGGGTATCGCTTGTATGACGATGCCGCGCTGGAGCGCTTGCAAAGCATATTGCTTTTCAAGGAACTGGAGTTTCCGCTCAAGGAGATCAAGCGGATTCTGGACAGCCCCGGCTTTGACAAGGCCAAGGCGCTGGAGCAGCAGATTCACCTGCTGGAAATGCGGAAGGAGCATCTGCAAAACCTGATCGACCTCGCCCGTGGAATGAAAACGACGGGAGTGAAACCAATGAGCTTTGAAGTATTTGATACCAAGAAGATGGATGAGTATGCCAGGCAGGCGCGGGAATCCTGGGGGACGACGCCTGAATATCAGGAATCCCTGCAAAGGGATGCCCAGCGCACGCCCGCGGAACGGCAGGCTATGGCGGGAGCGATGATGAAGCTCTTTACCGAATTCGGCGCGATGAAAGCGACCTCGCCGCAGAGCGACGAGGCCATGGCCCAGGCCAGGAAGCTGCAGCAGTTCATCACCGACAACTACTACCACTGCTCGGATGAGATTCTCTGCTGCCTGGCGGATATGTATGCCGCTGGCGGCGACTTCACCATCAACATCGACCAGGCTGGCGGCGAAGGCACGGCTGAGTTTGCCTGTCAGGCGATTCATGCCATGGTCAACGCGAAGAAAACCAGAATCCCTGTAAAATGAACTCAAACGATCCCCGTCGTCACCTCGTCAAGAGTTGGCATGGCGGGGATCGCGCCATGTCTGCTGGTGGTGATGCTGGCTGCCCGGTTGGCGAAGGCGATGGCCTTTTCCAGCACGTCCAGCGGTATCTCGTCAACGCGGTCATACCGGCACAGCCTGGACAAAAGCGCCCCGAAGAAAGTGTCTCCAGCACCGTTGGTGTCGCCCACCTGGCATGGTACGCCGGGCACATGCCCGGTCTTGTCACCGTGGCGGTAGAACGCCCCGTTTGGCCCTAGCGTCACCAGGATCAGCTTCACGCCCGTATCTGCCAGGATGCGGGTTCCCTTGGCGAGGTCGTCCGTGCCGGTCAGCAGGGGAAGCTCCTCATCGGAGACTTTCAGGATGTCCACCAGGGGCAGGGGAGCCTTCATCTGCGCAATGGCCTCCTCCTCGCTCCGCCACAGACGGGCGCGATAATTCGGGTCGTAGCTGATAATTCTCCCCAGCTCCCTGGCGCGCTTGGCAGCATGGAGCGTCGCGCTCCGGGCGGGCTCTGCAGTCAGGCTGACGGAGCCGAAATGCAGCACATGGCTGCTTGCCAGCAGCGCTTCCGGCACATCCGTCACTGTCAGATTCACGTCTGCGCTGGGGTTCCGGTAGAATGTGAAGTCCCGTTCGCCGTGCTCGTCCACCGAAACGACCGCTAGGGTCGTGTGCTGAATGGGATCAGTCCGCAGGGCAGTTACATCCACGCCATGATCGGTGAGGCAATGCTTCAGAAACATGCCGTAGCTGTCCTGCCCCACCTTCCCGATGAATGCCGTCCGTGCGCCAAGCCGAGCCGCTGCCACCGCCAGGTTTGCCGGGGCACCGCCAGGATTGGCAGCGTATTGATGGATGCCGCGTTCATCCACGCCTGTCTGGGTCAGATCAATCAGGATCTCGCCAATGCTTGTGATGTCAAACATGCTTATTCCTCCGAATAGTATTCTTTCATATCGTCCAGCCGCAGGCACGCCAGGCGGCCGTTGGGTTCCCCGGCCTCACAGTCAATGCCGATCATCCTGTTGCCGTGGAAGATGCGAAGGGGGCGGCCCTCCTGATAGTGCGCGGTCGGCGTGTGCCCGAAAATCACGACCTTGCCCTCCGGCATGATGTCCTCGGCGGTCAGCCTGGTCCAGACGGCGTCCATCACCACATCGTTGCGGGCCGTGCTGAACCCCACGGGCGCGCCGTGCACAAGCAGGTAGTCGATGCCGTTGCAGCTCACCTCCAGGTTCAGCGGCAGGCTGCGAATCTGGTCAAGGAAAGCCTCCCGGTATGCGAGCGTGCAATGCTTGAAGCGCCGGTGCGTCAGATCGCCGCCATTACGATACCAGTGTCGGATATAGCGATCCTCCGCGTCTGTTAGGGTGAGTGCCTTGAGCATCATCAATTCGTGATTGCCAAGCAGCATGGACACATTTGGCTTCCTGATGAGCTGGGTGAAGAGGGTGGTGCCGTCAGGATAGCGATCCACAATATCTCCCAGCACATACAGATGATCGTTCCTGGTGAGCCGTATCTGCCGCATGATGCTTCTGAAACGGGCCAGGTTGCCGTGTATATCGGACATGACGTAGATCATGGAATCCCTCCATCCTTGGTATTGCCTACAGGTCATGAACCTACGGGCAACGACAACAGGATAGGCTGCAAGCGCGCGTTTGTCAAGTGCTATTCAGTTTTCAGCTGCCTATAATCATCCTATGGCAGGATGCTGTGATCCGTGCTAAAATGGATGCAACCCATCCTAACAGCAGGAGGCGCTTATGAAAGCGATCATCACCGATTTGGACAGAACCCTGCTTCATACCGACAAAAGTCTGTCTGAATATACCGCAAAAGTCCTTCACGAATGTCGTGCGCAGGGAATCTACGTCATGGCTGCCACAGCGCGGCCTATGCGGTCCATGAGGGCTTATCACGACCGAATTGGTTTTGATGCGATCACAGCGATGAACGGCGCCATCGTTTCCCTTCCGAATCGGGTGATGGAATTCGGTATCTCCCGCGAGAGCGGAAGGCGCATCGTGGACAAACTCCTGTGCCATCCTGATGTGCTGCTATCCATCGAGACCAGCGAGGGATTCTATGCCAACCGGGATATCCCGGAATGGCAACCCATCGTGTATGATGGCTTTCCCGATTTACCAGAGGACATCATTCTGTACAAGAT
>JAQXLU010000008.1 GCA_029012285.1 Clostridiales bacterium
ATCTTGCCCGCTTTGTGCTATACTCTTTCTGAGCCATGGCGAACCTCCTGGTCTTTTGGTGGGTGGTACTTCCATTTTACCACAAGTTCGCTGCGGCTCGTTTTCTTTTTTTCACTGTCCTATTTCATTTTACAATCAACCCATATTGGAAAAATGCAAGACGATCTGTGAAACCCTTTGCATTTTGGGCGGATGTATGGTATAATCATCAAAACATCGTGTAAATAACGCAAAGGAGGCGAGCGGAATGAAGAAACCATATTGCCGAAGCTTCACTGTGGTGCTGGTGGCGGTGCTGCTGTTGTGCTGCGCGGTGGTGGCCGGCTGCATGATCCATCAGGCGACGATGAATGGGAAGATCGCCCAGGTGCAGGCCAATCTGGAGGCCGTACAGGCCAGGCTGCGCAAGCAGCAGGTCGAGTATGAGCAGTATCAGCAGGAGCTGCCCATGGTGCAGGCGCAGCTGGCAGAGCTGCAGCCCATTGCCGATGCGGCGTATGAGCAGGAGCAGGCCATGCGCCAGCAGCGCAAGGAGCTGCGCGAGGAAAACGCCGCCCTGGCCGAGGAACTGGCTGCTTTGCAGGCCGAGGCCGATGCGGCTGGCGACGAGAGCCAGCAGACTGCCGCAGCCATTGTCCGGCTGCAAAACGCCCTGGATACGCTCAAGGAGCTCGGAAATCTGCTTGAGTAACCAATATGACTAGCGTACTTGTGGTACGTAACGATGTATGTTGAAGGAGGTAATCCCATGTCCCAGGAAACGAAGAAGAACCAAGCTGCCCCTCAGAAGAACCGCTCCTCGCTGATTGCGCTGATCGTGGTGCTGGTGGTGGCGGTAGCGCTGGCCGTGGTGCTGCTGGTGCGCTCCAACAGCCTGAACAGCCAGCTGGACAGCCTGAACACCGAGCTTACGGAAACCAATGCGACCCTGCAGCAGACCATCACCGATAAGGAAGCCCTCGAGGCGCAGCTCAAGGCCGCCGAGGAAGGGCTGCGCGAGGCCGAACTGGTGGTGGAGGAATCCACCAAGAAGGTGGCCGACCTGGAGGGTCAGCTGACTGCCCTGACGGTGGAGAACAACGCCAACAAGGAGCAGATCGCCGTGCTGACCGCCGACCTGGAGGTCGCCAAGGCCAACAAGGCCGCTGCGGAGATCTACCTGGCCAATGTGGAAGCCAGCATTCAGATGGCGCTGAACGCCTTGAACGGCGTGACCCCCGCCCCCACCGCTGAGCCCACTCCCGAACCCCTTGCGGATGAACTGCCCGACGAGGTCGTTCCTGCCGAGGAAGAAGCTACCGAAGCCCCCACTGAGGAAGTAGCGCCCCAGGCTGAGGAAGTCCCCGCTGAGGAAGTCGCTCCCTTGACCGAGTCAACCCCCGCCGAGGATGAAGCTCCCGAAGCCGAGGAAGCTCCCGCTGAGGAAGTCGCTCCCCTGACCGAGTCAGCCCCCGCTGAGGAGGAAGCCACTGCTGAGGAACCTGCTGCCTGATTTATTCGCCCCGGGCGGACATCGCTCGGGGCGTTTTGCTACCGCAATCGAATACACGCTTGGAGGATGATATTTACCTTGAACATTTGCTTGAAGCCCGTGGACGAAAGCAATTTCCTGGATGTGTTCCAGCTAAAGCTGGGCGCGGGCCAGGAGGAATATGTGTCCCACCCCATCCGCAGCCTTGCCCAGGCCTATGTGTACCGCGCGCAATGCCAGCCCTTCGCCATCTGCGCGGAGGAAAGGGTTGTCGGGTATGTGATGGTCATTTATGATGGCGACATCCCGGAATACGACATCTGGCACATGATGGTGGATGCTGCCCATCAGGGGCAGGGCATCGGCCGCATGGCCCTTGGGCAGGCGCTGGACTACATCCGGCAAAAGCCCTTTGGCGACGCCAGCCGGGTGGCCCTGACCTGCAACGAAGCCAATACCGCCGCACTGACGCTATACAAGTCCCTGGGTTTCGCCCTGACAGGCGAGTGCGATGGAGACGAGGTGGAGCTGGCGCTGACACTGTAACGCCCCCCGGAAACGAGAAGTGCATCCCCCGACCATGCGGAGGATGCACATTTTTGTTCCCCGAAGCTCGTTGGCTTACCGCAGCTCAAACACCATGGTCACGCTGGCGCTGACGGCGGTATCATCCGGGATGATGCTGTTGCCAACGGTATCCATCTCCAGCTTGGAGGCATAGGTGCGGGTGTTGAGGTTCCAGGACGCGGTGCTGTCGCTGATGGACACGATGCCGCCCAGCTGCAGGCCTGCTGCGCTTGCCAGGAGCTTCGCCCGGCGCATCGCATCCTGCACTGCGTAGGTGATTGCTTCGTCCTGCGCCTCGTCAGCCTTGGTAGACAGGAAATCGATGTTGTAAATGTTGTTGGCACCGGCGGCGGTGGCCTTGTCCAGGGTCGCGCCGATGTGGTCCATGTCGCGAATGACGACCGTCAGCTGATTGGTCACGTTGTAGCCTGTCAGCTTCTGTCCGGCAAAGGAGGAATAGTCGTATTCCGCATGCACGGAATAGTTGCTGGTGGCGATGTCCTTTTCATCCACGCCTGCCTCCTTCAAGGCCTCAATGACGGTGTGGATGGCAGCGTTGTTTTGCTGCGCGGCGGCTTCCACGGTCTTGTCGGTGGTGGAAACGCCCACGGAGATGCGGGCGTAATCCGCCTTGAGCGTCACGGTGGCACTGCCGGTGACGGTGATGGTCGCGCCGTCCGCCACGGAAGGGGTGCTCTCCGATAGCGCCAGGCAGGGCAGGAGCAGCGCGAAGGTCAGGCAGATGGCAAGCAGTTTCTTCATTTTGACTTCCTCCTTTTAATCACCTTGATGATGATGACCACGATGGCCACGATGGCGATGAAGGGCAGCGCGGCAACCAGGAATACCACAGCGTCTCCCAGGAATTCAACCAGGCCCTCTAGGCCCAGCTGCATGGCGGACGTCAGGCGCTCCCAGAAGGACACGCTGGTATCGGTCAGCTCAACGGTTCTTTCCTCCCGCAGGCTGACGCTGACGGTGGAGTAGGCCACCTGGCGGTCGGTGCTGTTCAGCGAGGATTGCAGGGAATCAATCTCGTACTGGGTCTGTGCAATCTGGCTTTCCAGGGCCAGCAGGTCGGACAGGTCAGCGGATGTGGTAATCAGCGCCTGTAGGCGATCCATCAGGGCCAGCTGGGTGTCCAGGCGGGTGCGGATATCCTGGTAGGAAGCGGTCACGTCCTGGGCGGACTCGGAGCGGGAAGTCACCCGGCCCAGGCTGTCCGTCCCGGCCAGGAAGGTATCCAGCATGTCCTGGGGGATGCGCAGCGTCAAATCAGCGTTGCGCAGCCCGGAGTAGCTGTTGGTGCTCTCGGACAGGGATTCGATCCAGCCGCCCTGGGCCTCACAGGCGTCCTTGAGGGCGTTCAGGCTGTCCTCGAAGCCCTGGGTGACGATGGTCATGCGGGCCGTGCGGATGATCTTCTTGTCCGTGGGCAGGGTGAGGGCTGTGCTGTCCTCGTTGAGGCCCGCGCCGCGCTTGGCGGTCATGAGGGTGGCCTCGGCTGTGTCGTATTCCTCGTCCATCGTGTAGCTGGCCATACCGCTTTCGTAGTCGTTGGCGTAGGCTGCGCCGACGAAGGGCTGCGCATCATGCGGGGGTGCCGAATCCTTGCGGCTTGCGGCCATGTTCAGGCTGTCCTTGGTCAGCAGCGTGCCGCCGACGACGAACACCAGTGCCGCCGCGACGCTCAGGAAACGGGTGATGCTCCTGCGGGATGGGGTTTTTTCCGTGCGATTTTCCTTCATATCATCCTCCACCTTCTGCATCCAGGCGGCGTGGAGTCCCTCCGGCATAGGCGGAACGTCCTCGTTCAGCCTGGAAAGCGCGTCCCGGAGGACTTCGTTCTCATTGAGCTTATCCATGGTGGCGTCCTCCTTTCACCTGTTCAGACGTGGGAAGGCTTGATTTGTTCCCGGGGTCGGAAAGAAATCTGGCCAGCTTTTGCCGCGCCCGGTTGAGGCGGCTCTTCACCGTACCCACGGAGGTATTCATCACCTCTGCGATCTCCTCGTAGCTCAGCCCCTGCAAGGCATAGAGGATGATCACCGTGCGCATCTCCCCGGGCAGGGAATCCATGGCGACGCGGATGTCCTCGGCGGATTCCGCCCTCAGGACGGCCTCGTCCGGGGTGGGGGAGGCGTCGATGGGCATGAAGCCGTCCTCTGCCAGCTCATCGGCGGATTCGGTGGGCGGCAGGCGCTTCTGCTTGCGCAGGAAATCCAGGCACACCGTCGATGCAATGCGGTACAGCCAGGAGGAGAGGGCACAGTCGCCCCGGTAGCTCCCGATGGCCCGCCAGGCTTTGAGCATGGCCTCCTGCAGGCAGTCCGCCGCGTCCTCTTGGTGGTGCGTGTAGTGATAGCAAACGCGCCACAGCATCTGCTCATGGGGGGTGACAAGCTGCTCGAAGGCCTGCGCGTCCCCCTTCTGCGCACGGCGCAGGGTGAATTCGTCGGTCATGAATGTCCCTCGCTTTCGCATGGGTTGGTCCTATCCTTCCACCCGCCCAGCCCGGACGGTGACGGACGGGGAAGGCTGGTCTGATGATATGACGATGCATCGGCGGTTTTTGTTCCCGCCGCCGGTGATTTCTTCCTCCATTATACCATGGTTTTTGCCACAGGGAAACCCCACAGCCCTGGATGAAAGTGCCTGAGGGGTGGAAAAACGAAATTTTGTTAGCACTCTCCTTGAATGAGTGCTAATTTTCTATTGCATTTCGGTCAAACTGGTGGTACAATATCCCCTGTGATTGGAAAACCACAGAAACTAACCATCAAAATGACCACCAGGAGGTATTGATTTATGGCAATCGACATGGAAAAGGGTTCCGTATCCATTGACGCGCAAAATATTATGCCCGTCATCAAGCGCTGGCTGTATTCCGACCAGGACATCTTCCTGCGCGAGGTCGTGTCCAACGGCTGCGACGCGATCACCAAGTTCCGCATGAAGTACGGCACGGATGAGGACATGCAGGTGCTCATCACCGTCAATAAGGAAGAAAAGACCATCACCATCTCCGATACCGGCATCGGCATGACGGCGGACGAGGTGCGCCGCTACATCAACCAGGTGGCTTTCTCCGGCGCGACGGAGTTCATGAAGAGCTTTGAGGGCGACGAGAAGAAGGGGGACATCATCGGCCATTTCGGATTGGGCTTCTACAGCGTGTTCATGGTGAGCGACAAGGTTGAGATTGTCACCCTGTCCGCAGAAAATGGCGCGGAGGCCGTGCATTGGGTGTCCGAGGACGGCATGTCCTTTGAGATGGGCGCGGGGGAGCGCGCGGCTCACGGCACCGACATCATTTTGCACATCAGCGAGGACGCGAAGGAATTCCTGGAGATGTACCGCGTACGCGAGGTGCTGAGCCGTTACTGCGGCTACATGGCTTACCCCGTGTACCTGTTCGACGCCAACGCCAAGCCCTTTGAGCGCGAAGAAGAGGTGGAGGGCGAGACCGACGCGGACGGCAAGCCCCTCAAGCGCAAGGTCATGGTGGACCCCAAGCCCAGCCTCATCAACGAAACTGCGCCCCTGTGGCTGAAGAAGCCCTCCGACTGCACCGAGCAGGAGTATCTGGACTTCTACCACAAGATGTTCGGCTATGAAGATCCGCTCTTCTGGGTACACCTGAACGTGGACTATCCCTTCAACCTCAAGGGCATCCTCTACTTCCCCAAGCTCAAAAACGAGTTCGGCGCCAACGAGGGTCAGGTGAAGCTGTTCTCCGGTCAGGTGTTCGTGGCGGACAATGTCAAGGAGGTCATCCCGGAGTTCCTGATGCTGCTAAAGGGCGTGATTGACTGCCCCGATCTGCCGCTGAACGTCAGCCGCTCCTTCCTGCAGAACGACGGCACCGTCAAGAAGCTCTCCGCCCACATCACCAAGAAGGTGGCGGATCGCCTCGTCGGGCTGTTCAACACAGAGCGCGAAACCTACGAGAAGTACTGGGACGACATCAGCCCCTTCGTCAAGTTTGGCTGCATGAAGGACAGCAAGTTCTTCGAGGCGGTCAAGAAGGCCCTGCTGCTCAAACTGACCGATGGCCGCTTCCTGACCATCGCAGAGTACCAGGAGGCCAACAAGGAGAAGGCCGACAAGAAGATCTTCTATACCAACGATCCCAAGCGCCAGGCTGCGAGCGTGGCGATGTACACGGGCCGTGGCATCGACGTGGCGGTGATGGAACACATCATCGACGGCAACTTCCAGTCCTTCATGGAGTATTCCGGCGGGGACGACGCGGTGACCTTCGCCCGTGTGGACGCGGATGTGTCCGGACTGACGGAGGAATCCGACGAGGGCGCGGGCCTGGATCAGGCCAAGCTGGCGGAGATGTTCCGCAAGGCCGTGGGTCAGGCGGAAATGCCCGTTGAGCTGTCCGCCCTGGCGGATGCGGAGCTGCCCGCCATCGTCACCGAGGACGAGCAGATGCGCCGCATGAAGGACATGTACCGCATGTACGGCCAGGACTTCAAGATGCCCGACCGCTACACCCTGGTGCTCAACCGCCGAAATGCCACCGTGCAGGCCCTGGCCGAGCGCGACCCGGAGGATGAAACGACGGTGATGCTCTGCCAACAGCTCTACGACCTGGCTCGGATGTCCGCCAAGCCCCTGGAGGCCGAGGAGATCACCGAGTTCCTCAAGCGCAGCCAGAAGCTGGTCGCCATGGCCATCAAGTAATCCATAGAAATAAGGACGCTGCTCCTGCGTGGAACAGCGTCCTTTTATCATGTGAAGAGCGTGCAGCCCATCTCGCGAAACTCGTTGACCTTCTCCTGCAAGACCTCAACCGTCACAGCGAAGCGCTGCGCCAGGCAGGGATAGCATAGATAGGAGGTTGCGCCGCGATTGATGAGCTTCTTGGTCAGCCCCACCTCATCCTGGGTGAGCGGCGCGCCGCATTGACAGCACTGCTCATGCATGGGTCTTCACCAGCTTGCACAGATACAGCTTGCAGTCGTGGCCCTGGATGCGCGGATTGTAGAAATCGGTCACCGGGCCGATGTGCTCGCCGGTGAACACATCGGTCATGTCCAGCGCCACACCGCTGGTCACGGGCAAGCCCATATCCACAAATTCCCCATGAACCTCCGCGCGTTCATCCGCCAGATTTGCGTAGAAGAGCGCAAACTCGTGATCCGACAGATGGCGCAGGAGGATGAAGGCGGAATCCGGGATCTGCCGCCATGTGCCGTTCTCCGTGACGATCACGCAGTCCCGGCGCACCAGGTAGGGGGCACGGCATTCCTCGTCCTGATTGATGCGTAGCAACGCCTTGTTCTGCAGCAGATCCTTGTAGGCCGCATCAAGGCTGCGCAGGTCAGCACCCATCATCAGCGGCACGCCGCACAGGCACCAAAGGGTGAATTGCAGCCGGTATTCCTCATAGGTGCACACCTTGCCAAGCCCCACGTTCCCCTTGCCGCACATACCGACGGTCAGCATGTCCATATCGTTGAAGCAGTAGCTGCCGGACATATGCAGCTTGTCCATCTGGGACTTGGCGATGTCGGTGAAGGACTTGAAATTGTCGAAGATGTCGCCGGTGGAACGGTACATGTGGGCGCCAATCTGCCGCATCCACTGGCCGGGCTCCTGCTGTCCCCAGTTGCAGGCGGAGAAGAGAATCTCGCGGCCCGTGGCTTTCAGCGCCATGGACATGGTGAGGTAACGGGTCTTGCAGTCGCCCGAGGCGGGGAAGTTGCAAAAGTCGTATTTGAGGAAGTCCACCCCCCAGTCTGCAAAGGTCTGGGCGTCCACAAACTCATGGTCGTAGCTGGAGGGGTACCCCGCACAGGTGCGCACGCCGGCGCAGGAGTACATGCCGAATTTCAGCCCCTTGCTGTGGACGTAGTCCGCCACAGCCTTCATGCCATGGGGAAATTTTGCCGGGTCGGGCACGAGCTTCCCGTCCGCGCTGCGCTGCCGGAGACTCCAGCAGTCGTCGATGACCAGGTATTCATACCCAGCGTCGCGGTAGCCGTCGCTGACCATCCGATCCGCCATTTCACGGATCAGCGAGTCGCTGATGTTCTCGCCAAAGGTATTCCCGGAATTCCAGCCCCGCGGGGGGGGGCGTGCAATCATGTTGTTTTCCTCCTTATGTACGGGAATGATTGATTGTATATTTCACGGCGGAGCAGCCTGTTTCCTGCTTGGGCATGTTGATTTTTTGCCTCCTTGCGGCGAAATGCCCGTATGGGCAAAGCGCTTGCACAAGCGTCTTGGATATGGTATAATCGAGTCAAAAGTGTGTCACAAGCCTCCAAAGGAGTGAACAACGTATGAAGCGATTCGTTGCGCTGCTAACAGCCTTGTTGCTGCCTGTGATGGCCAGCGCCTCCACCCTCACGGCGGATGCGGACGTTACCACCGCAACCATGAGCGATACCCTCTACGGCCTTTTCTTTGAGGACATCAACTGCGCAGCGGATGGCGGATTGTACGCGGAGCTGCTGCAGAATCGCTCCTTTGAGTATGAGGACATCCTCAACCCGCAAACGGCGGAACACTACAATGGCTGGGCCTTCAACCTGGCCTTCGGGGCCACCGGCACCGCCACGGTGATGACGGAAAGTCCGCTGCATGAGAACAATCCCACCTACATGCGGGTGGATTGCCAGGAGGGCGAGTACCGCTTTGCCAACCTGGGCTACCAGGCCGTTGGCTTGGCGGGGGGCATTCCGGTGGAGGAGGGCAAGACCTACCGCTGCTCGGTGTGGATGCGCAATGGCGGCGGCTTTGACGGCCAGGTCGAAATCGCCCTCACCAAGCGCACGGGCAAGTCTCTGGCAGTGCCCAAGCGCTTCACCCTGACCGACGAATGGCAAAAGTACGAGCTGACCTTCAAGCCCTCCTATACCGAGGATGCGGTGCTGTCCTTCATCCTGCATGGCACGGGCGCGGTGGACATCGACATGGCGTCCCTCATCCCGGCGGACGCCTTTGGCGCCGACTGGCCGGGCGGCGGATTGCGCGCCGACCTGGTCCAGGCGCTCAAGGAGCTGCATCCTGCCTTCCTGCGCTTTCCCGGCGGCTGCGTCGCTGAGGGCAGCTACTACCGCAGCAACTTCTACGACTGGAAGGACACCGTTGGCCCGGTGGAAACGCGCCGGGAGAACTTCAACACCTGGGGTTACATGCAATCCTACGGCCTGGGCTACTACGAGTACTTCATGCTGGCCGAGGCCATCGGCGCAGAGCCTCTCCCGGTGGTGCACAGCGGGCTGCTCTGCCAGGCCCGCGATGTGAAGGAGGAATCCCTTACCATCGAGGAGACCCGCGCCTATGCCCAGGACCTGCTGGACCTGATCGAATTCGCCAACGGGGATGTAACGACCCCCTGGGGCGCGCTCCGGACGGAGATGGGGCATCCCGAGCCCTTCCACCTCAAATACCTGGGCATCGGCAACGAAAATTGGGATACCCCCTACTGGAGCCGCTTCGACGTGCTTTACCAGGCGGTGAAGGAAGCCTACCCGGAGATGGAGATCGTCTCCTCCGCAGGCCCGGTGGCGGAGGGCGCGCTGCCGGCTTATGCCTGGCGGATGATCCGCGCCAAATACCCGGATACCATCGTGGATGAGCACTACTACATGAGCGGGGACTGGTTCTTGAACAACGTGGGCCGCTATGACGGCTACCCCCGCACCACTCGGGTGTTCGTGGGGGAATACGCCGTACATGAGGATGTGCAAGCCAACGGGCGCAGGCCTAACAGCCTGTACAGCGCACTGTGTGAGGCGGCCTACATGACCGGCCTGGAGCGCAACAGCGATGTGGTCGTGATGGCCTCCTACGCGCCGTTGATGGCCCGGGACGGCATGCAGCAGTGGACGCCGGACATGATCTGGTTCAACGCCCGGGAGGTGCTGCTGACCCCCAACTACCATGTGCAGGCGATGTTTGCGATGGCGGTGGGCGACCAGGTGGTCGATAGCTCCTGCGAAGGCGGGAACAAGCTGCTCTACCATGTGGTGACCAGGACGGAGGACAAGCTCTACGTCAAGCTGGTGAATGTTGCTGCTGAAATGGACGACATGACCCTGCGCCTGGCAGGCGTGCCGGACGGCAAGGCCAGCTTCACCCGCCTGACAGGGGAGCGGAACGCCGTCAACACCTTTACCGACAAGGAGCATATCGCCCCAACCAAGGGTGTTGTAGCCATCGAAAACGGCGAGGCGACCATGACGTTGCCCGCCTATTCCGTGACCATACTGACCTTTGCGCTCAAATAATCGCCGGCACGCCGGTGAATGGGAGGATAGACCATGAAGAATGCCAAATTGATCCTGGACAAGGACTATGTGATCTCTGAGGTGGACAAGCGCTTGTATGGCTCGTTCATCGAGCATCTGGGCCGCGCGGTGTACACCGGCATCTACGAGCCCGGGCATCCACAGGCGGATGAACAGGGCTTCCGCAAGGACGTGCTGGAGCTGGTGCGCCGCCTGAACGTCCCCGTGGTGCGCTATCCCGGTGGCAACTTCGTTTCCGGCTTCCGCTGGGAGGACTCCGTTGGCCCGAAGGAATCGCGTCCCCGCCGCCTGGACCTGGCCTGGAAAACCACCGAGCCCAATGCCTTTGGCCTGCATGAATTCGTCGACTGGGCGAAGAAGGCCAATACGGAGGTGATGTACGCCATCAACCTGGGTACTCGCGGCATTCTGGAGGCGCAGGACGTGGTGGAATACTGCAACCACAAGGGCGGCAGCTACTGGTCCGACAAGCGCATCGCCAACGGCGCGGCGGAGCCCTTTGGCATCAAGCTGTGGTGCTTGGGCAACGAGATGGACGGCCCCTGGCAGACCGGCGCCAAGACCGCCTACGAGTACGGCCGCATTGCCAATGAGGCCTCCAAGGTGATGAAGTGGGTCGACCCCACCATCCAGACCGTGGCCTGCGGCTCCTCCGGCTCTGGCATGCCCACCTTTGGCGCATGGGAGTACGAGGTGCTCGACCAGTGCTACGACAATGTGGATTATGTGTCGCTGCACCGCTACTACGGCAATCCCCACAATGACACGCCCGACTTCCTGGCTTCCTCCCTTGACCTGGATGATTTCATCAAGACCGTCGCCTGCATCTGCGACACGGTGAAGGGCAAGAAGCACGCCAAGAAGTCCGTCCACCTGTCCCTGGATGAGTGGAATGTGTGGTATCACTCCAACCAGCAGGATGAGCAGCTGTACAAAAACGAGCCCTGGGGGACTGCGCTCCACCTGCTGGAGGACGTGTACAACTTCGAGGACGCGCTGCTGGTCGGCCTGATGCTCATCACCATGCTCCACAACGCCGACCGGGTGAAGATCGGCTGCCTGGCCCAGCTGGTGAACGTCATCGCGCCCATCATGACCCGCGAAAAGGGCGGCGCGTGGGCGCAGACCATCTTCTATCCGATGATGGACGCCTCCATGTATGGCCGGGGCAAGTCGTTGCGCCCCATCATGACCACCGACAGGCACGACACCAAGCACTTCACCGATGTGCCCACGGTGGACGCCGCCGCCACGATGGACGACGCGGGCCATGTGACCATCTTCGCTGTCAACCGCGACCTGGCCGAGCCGGTGAAGCTCCAGCTTGACCTGCGCGCCTTTGGCGAATTGAAGGGCGAGTTCCACACCGTGCTCCACCATGACGACATGAAGGCCGTCAACACCGAGGAAAATCCCGATGAGGTCAAGCCCGTGCAGGTGCCCCTGGTCATGGAGGATGGCTGCATTGTGTTGCCTGCGGCCAGCTGGAATGTGATCCGCTTTAGCAAGTAAGAAAACCGTTCAGGAAGGCGCATTGTGCAAGAAATGAGCATAACGCGCCTTCTTTTGCGTGGTGTATCTGGTGGATTGATGGTACAATAACCACAAATTCACCGGAAAACCGAAAGGAGAATCGTCATGAAGAGAATGCTGTGCATGGTGCTTTTGCTCATGCTGTGCATGCCCGCTGCCTTATCCGAGGAGGAGCGCGGCACACTGGACTATCAACCGCTCAAGGAGCTGACCGCGAAGTATGGCTTCACCCTTGGCGCGCCCATGAGCGCGGATCAGCTGGCGAATTTCAACTACCGCAAGCTGCTGATGCACCACTTCGATACCATCACCCCCACCAACGAATTGAAAGCCTACTCCCTCCTGGATCAGCGGGCCAGCATGCAAAGCCCCGATGGCATGCCCCGCATGAACTTCGACGTGGCGGACAGAATGGTCAAGTTCGCCTCCGATTTCGGCCTCAAGGTGCGCGGCCATGTGCTGGTCTGGGACGCCTACATGACCCCATGGTTCTTCCATGTGGGCTATGATACCAAGAATCCCATCGCCGACCAGGAAACGATGAAGCTGCGCATGCAGTCCTACATTGAGCAGGTCATCACCCATTTTGAGGAGAGCTTCCCCGGCGTGGTGTACTGCTGGGACGTGGTGAACGAGGCGGTGGGCGACAATCGCGGCGAGTATATCCCTGAGGATCCCCGCCACGTCCGCACGGTGCGCAACGGCGCAGCCAATCCCTTCTATTACTATGTAGGCCCGGATTATGTCGAGCTGGCCTTCCTCTACGCCCGCGACGTGGTGGAGGCCCTGGGCGCGGACATCAAGCTGTTCTACAACGATTACAACGCCCTGTACGATGAGAAGCGCGCCGCCATCAAGGCGCTGGTGGAGAGCATCAACAGCTACGCCACGGATGAGGACGGCAATCCCCGCAAGCTACTCGACGGCGTGGGCATGCAGGGCTACATCGGCGGCTACGGCCACCAGGAGGGCTGCATGTCCGATAACGACGTGGCCCTGGTGCGCAAGAGCATCCAGGAGTATGCGGCTTTGGGCGTGCAGGTGCAGCTGACGGAGATGTCCCTGCGTAACTACGACAAGGAGAAGGAAGCAGAGCATGCCGCCTTCTATGGCAAGATGTTCGAGGTGTTCTGCCAGGCCAACGAGGGCGAGGGCAACCCGCTCACCAGCGTGGCAATCTGGGGCGTGGTGGACTGCAACAACCTGCCCCAAAGCCATTACACCTGGAAGCTGAACGGCCCCTACTGCGGATTGTTCACCCTGAAGCTGAACGTGAAGGAGTCCTTCAAGACCATCTACGCGCAGATGGGCGGCGAGTGAGCCATCCGCACCTGGCTGAAGCGACAACCCAATGTAAAACGGCGTGACCAATGCGGTCGCGCCGTTTTGTCCGTATGTGCTTCAGCACTCCAGGTGCTGCTTCAAGAGCAGCAGCGTCCGATATTCCCGCTGGTTCCAGGGCGATTCACCCTCCCTGTCCAGCATGGCCCGATTGATGCGGATGGCTTCATCCACCGTGTAGAGCGCCCGGTGGAATGCATGCCGCTGCTCGTTGGCCGTATACGCACATTCGCCCGCGTCCGGCTCGACCTGGCAAAAGTACAGCCGGCTGATCTGATGCCAGATCATCGGCTCATGCACGGAGAGCCGCTTTTCCTCGATCTGCCCAAAGGGATGGATGGAATCCGGAATGACCGTATAACCAGTTTCCTCGCGCACCTCGCGCGTGAGCGTGTCGGCTTCTGTCTCGCCTGCTTCCATCCCGCCGCCGGGCAGCTTGACCTCTCCGAAGTCGTTCTCAATCAGCAGCAGCTTGCCGTGTAGCAGGATGATCCCCCGAACGGCCACGCGGCAGATTTCGGGCAGGTCGGGCGGATAGTTCTGCGCGTCAAGCAAGAGCAGCTGGTTCATGGCAGGCACCTCCTTGGATCAATCAACGCAGCAGCGAAGGCGGTTGACGCCATGATACCATATCCCCGTGCCAAAAACAAGAGCGGCCACCGCCCTGTGACGGTGGCCGCTACGCTTATTTGAGGAAGCCGTTGATGATCTGCTCCTCGGCCTCCGCCTCGGTCAGGCCCAGGGTCATCAGTTTGATGATCTGCTCGCCCGCGATTTTGCCGATGGCGGCCTCGTGGATCAGCGCCGCGTCGATGTGGTTGGCCTCCAGCTGGGGGATGGCCAGGATCTTCGCCTGATCCATGATGATCGCGTCACATTCTGTGTGGCCGGTGCAAGCAGCGTTGCCGGTGATGCGGCTGTCAAACTTCTGATAGCTATCGTCACGCGCGACGGATCGGCTCACCACATCGGTGGATGCGCCCTCGCCGTTCAGACGGACCTCGTAGCTGCTCAGGGCCACCTGGCTGCCATGGGTCATCAGGCGCTCGCGCACGACGAGGCTCGCCCCCGCCGACAGCTCAGCGCGGGTGACGCGGTTGGTGTTGTCCACACCCTTGATCTGCACCATTTCCATCTCCATGGCGCTGCCGGCGTCCATGGTGACCTCGGTGACCGGGTTCAGGATGCGCTTGCCCTGGCCGTCGCCCTCGCCGTAGTGCTTCTCCACATACTTGACCTTGGCGTTCTTGCCCACGAAGAAGCGGTGCACGCCGTCGTGCTCGGAATCCTGGCTGCCGCAGTTGTGGATGCCACAGCCGGCGACGATGACCACATCGCAGTTTTCACCGATGTGGAAATCGTTGTACACGACCTCTTTCAGTCCGCTTTCGCTCAGCACCACCGGGATGTGAACGCTCTCGCCCACGGTGTTGGGCTTGATGTAGATGTCAATGCCCGACCCGTCCTCCTTGGACACGATGTCGATGTGGGCGGTGACGTTGCGGGCGGCGGATTTGCCATTGGCGCGGATGTTGTACGCGCCTGCGGGAATCTCCTCCAGCCCGGCGACTTCCATTAGGATACGCTTCTCAATGGCGTCCATCACTTATCGCCCCCTTTCGTCAGCTGGCCGCAGGCGGAGGCCACGGAGGCCGTGCCCAGCAGCGTGGGCAGAATCTCGTCCTTGCTGCCCTGGGCCATGATGCGCCCGCCGCCCAGCACGATGATCTCGTCCGCGATGTTCAGGATGCGCTCCTGGTGGCTGATGACGATGATCGTGCGGTCGGTATTGGCGCTGCGCATGCGCTCGAACACCTCAATGAGGCTCTTGAAGCTCCACAGGTCGATGCCAGCCTCGGGCTCGTCAAACACGGAGAGCGCCGTGCCCCGGGCCAGCACGGTGGCGATCTCGATGCGCTTGAGCTCGCCGCCGGAGAGGCTGCCGTTCACCTCGCGGTGGATGTAATCCCGCGCGCACAGCCCGACCTCGGACAGGTACGCGCAGGCGTCGCCCACGGAGAGTTTTTTCCCGCTGGCGATACGCAGCAGGTCGATCACGCAGATGCCCTTGAACTTGACCGGCTGCTGAAAGGCGTAGCTTACGCCCATGTGCGCCCGCTCGGTGATGGATTTGTCCGTCATGTCCACGCCGTTGAGCAGGATGGCGCCGCTGGTGGGTCGCTCGATGCCTGCAATCAGCTTGGCCAGGGTGGATTTGCCGCCGCCGTTGGGGCCTGTGATAACCACGAAGCGCCCCTTGCCGACGGTCAGCGAAATATCGCGAATGATTTCCTTATCCGCCGCGTCACCCGGCACGGCGAAGGACAGATGCTTGATTTCCAGCATTGGTACCTACCTCGATGCTCTTGAAATCGGTGATAACCACCGTTTTCCATCATACCACGGAGGTGACAGCTTTGTCAATCAATCGACAGGATGCGCGGCGCGTGAGCTGCCAATCTACCATAAAGAGCGGCGGACAGGGAGGTCTGTCGCCGATTGCTCATATCTGCAAAAGCCTTGACGCGTTGCGTCCGAAAATGTCCGCCTTTTCCTCCTCCGTCAGGGGAAGCGCGCGTATGCGCGTGACGCAAGCTTGCATGTCATCCCAGGGGCTGTCGGTGCCAAAGAGCACCCGATTGCTGCCAAAGAGGCGCACCAGCTCGACGAAGCGTTCCTCCGCCAGCATGGGCAGCTCCTCGGGGGTGTAGTGCGCATCCAGCGGATTGATCGCCCCCAGGGTGTAGGCGGTGTCCAGATACACGCCGGTGTCCAGCAGCTGCTCGGGCACCTCCTCCCAGTTGCGCCAGCCGCCCATGTGCGCGGCGATGAGCGTCACCGGGCCTGCAAGGGCGAGAGCGCGGCGGAGCCTGGCGGGGCTGCAGCGCTCCACACCGGGAAAGCCGATGTCCGCGCCGCCGTGCATCACGACAAAGAGCCCCAATTCCCCGCAGCGATCGAGGATGCGTACAAAGCGCGTGTCGTCGATGGGCACGTCCTGGTAGACCGGGTGAATCTTCACCCCCAGGAAACCCAGCTGCTGCACGCGGCCCAGCTCCTCGTACCAATCGGGCGCGTCGGGGTGGATGGCGGCCAGGTAGGTGAGGCCGTCGAGCCCGTCCAGGGCGTGGGAGGCGTCGTTCATCGAGGCGCATTTGAGCGGGTTGGTCGCCACCGGCAGCACCACCGCGTGGTCAATGCCGGCGGCTTGCATGCATTGGAGCAGCCCGGCCCTGGTGCCATCAGAAAAGGAACGGGCATGGGCCATGTGCTCCAGCTTGTTGACAGCGGCCGGGGCAATCCGGTCCGGGAAGGTGTGGGCGTGAAAATCAATCATCATAAGCATGTCTCCTTTGCCAAACAGTGTAGCCAAAACACACGCCAAAGTCAATGCGTGAAGAAGGTGCTGGATACAGAAAAACATGATGAGTACAATGCGCGCGTTGACTTCTTATGTCGCCAATGGTAGAATAAGCACAAAATCTGTTCAAAGGGGATAGACCATTGCTTCTGACAGACTACCTTGAGCGTAATGCCCGCCTCTACGGCATGGATACTGCCCTGGTGGAAATCAATCCATCGGAGGAGCGCGACCAGGCGACCACCTGGCGTGATATGAACCTGATTGAAAGCGCCAACCCGGACGCGCCCTACCGGCGGGAGATGTCCTGGCGCGAGTTTGATTTGCGGGCCAACCGCTTTGCCAATCTGCTGCTCAGCCGCGGCGTGGAGAGGGGGACGAAGGTCGCCATCCTGCTGATGAACTGCCTGGAGTGGCTGCCTATCTACTTTGGCATCCTCAAGGCGGGCTGCATCGCGGTGCCGATGAACTTCCGCTATTCGTCGGATGAGATCATGTACTGCCTGGAGCTGGCGGATGTGGACGTGCTGGTGTTCGGCCCGGAATTCGTCAGCCGAATGGACATGATTGCCGACAAGCTCAAGCTGCGCTTCACCTTCTATGTGGGCAAGAACGGCCCCGCCTACACCGAGGACTGCATCCGCCTGATGGGCTTTTGTTCCACCAGCCAGCCCCCGGTGGCGCTGACCGAGCAGGATCACGCAGCCATCTATTTTTCCTCCGGCACCACGGGCTTCCCCAAGGCGATCCTGCACAACCACCGCGCGCTGGCCTATTCCTGCGAGGTGGAGCAGGCGCATCATGGGCAGCGGAAGGATGATGTGTTCCTCTGTATTCCGCCGCTGTACCACACCGGCGCGAAGATGCACTGGTTCGGCAGCTTGTATTCCGGCAGCAAGGCGGTGCTGCTGCGCGGCGTGAAGCCCGAGTGGATTCTTCGCGCGGTGACCGAGGAGCGCTGCACCATCGTGTGGCTGCTGGTGCCCTGGGCGCAGGATCTGCTGGACGCTATTGACTCCGGCAGGGTCGACCTGAACCACTACTACCTTGACCAGTGGCGGCTGATGCACATCGGCGCGCAGCCCGTGCCGCCCAGCCTCGTCACCCGCTGGCTGAAAATCTTCCCCCATCATCAGTATGACACCAACTATGGTCTGTCCGAGTCCATTGGCCCGGGCTGCGTGCACCTGGGCGTGGAGAATGTCCATAAGGTGGGCGCCATCGGCAAGCCCGGCTACAAATGGTCGGCGAAGATCGTCGACAACGACGGTCAGGAGGTCAAGCAGGGCGATGTGGGCGAACTGATCGTCAAGGGCGACGGTGTGATGCTCTGCTACTACAGGAATGAGGAAGCCAGCCGCGAGGTGCTCAAGGATGGTTGGCTCTACACTGGCGATATGGCCATGATGGACGAGGACGGCTTCATCTACCTGGTCGACCGCAAGAAGGACGTGGTGATCACCGGCGGCGAGAACCTCTACCCGGTGGAGATCGAGAACTTCATGCGCCAGTTTGACAAGATCAAGGACGTGGCGGTGATCGGCTTGCCCCATCCGCGCTTGGGCGAAATCGCCGCGGCCATTGTGGAAATCAAGGAGGGCGTCCAGTGCACGGAGGAGGAGATCAACGACTTCTGCCTGGGCATGCCACGCTATAAGCGTCCCCGGAAGATCATCTTTGACAAGGTGCCCCGCAATCCCACCGGCAAAATCGAAAAGCCGGTGCTGCGCGAGAGGTACTGCAAAGGCCGCCTGGTGGAATCCCAGATCACCGGCTGAGGCCGCTGCCCCGCAGAGGCATGGTATCTGCATCATGTAGGAAAATGGCAGACACGTTCTGCTGTTTGGTTGGTTTGTAGGTTTTGTTCCCCGTTTTCCCGGTAGGAAAGCAGCACTGAAGAATGGGAGGTAACCTCATGGATCTGTTCATCAAGATCGGTATGCTCGTCGTCTTTTTTGCGGTCACGGTCGCCATCGGCCTGTACTGCCGCAAGCACTCCACGGACGTCAACGGCTTCGTCCTGGGCGGACGCAGCGTCGGCCCGTGGCTGACCGCCTTCGCCTATGGCACGTCCTACTTCTCCGCCGTAGTGTTTGTGGGCTATGCGGGCCAGTTCGGCTGGAAGTACGGCATCGCCGCCACCTGGGCCGGCATCGGCAACGCGCTGCTGGGCTCGCTCATGGCCTGGGCCTTCCTGGGTCGGCGCACCCGCGTCATGACCCAGCACCTGGACAGCGCCACCATGCCCCAGTTCTTTGAATCCCGCTTTGATTCCAAGGCGTTGAAGCTGGCGGCCTCGGCCATCATCTTCATCTTTCTGATCCCCTATACCGCCTCGCTGTACAACGGCTTGTCCCGCCTGTTCGGCATGGCCTTTGACATTGACTATACCGTGTGCGTTATCGTGATGGCGGTGCTGACGGCTATCTATGTGGTTGCCGGCGGCTACATGGCCACGGCGATCAACGACTTCATCCAGGGCATCATCATGATTGGCGGCATCATCGCTGTGATCGTGGCGGTGCTGAACAGCAAGGGCGGCTTCCTGGCGGCGCTCCAGCAGCTGGGCGAGGTGAGCGTCCCCGCGAATGCGGGCCCGGTCGCATCCCCCGGCGTGTTCGCGTCCTTCTTTGGCCCCGACCCGGTCAATTTGCTGGGCGTGGTTATCCTGACCAGCCTTGGCACCTGGGGTCTGCCCCAGATGGTGCAGAAGTTCTACGCCATCAAGAGCGAGCAGGCCATCAACAAGGGCATGATTATTTCCACCCTCTTTGCGACCATCGTGGCGGGCGGCTGCTACTTCCTGGGCGGCTTTGGCCGGCTCTTTGCGGACAAGCTGACCTTCAATGAGGCGGGCGGCATCGTCGGCGGCTATGACGCGGTGATCCCCACCATGCTCTCCGAGCTGCCCACCATCCTCATCGCGGTGGTCGTGGTGCTGGTGCTGGCGGCTTCCATGTCCACCCTGTCCTCGCTGGTGCTGACCTCCTCTTCCACCCTGACGCTGGACTTCATCAAGGGGACCCTGGTCAAGAAGATGGATGAAAAGAAGCAGCTGCTCACCATGCGCGGCCTGATCCTGATGTTCATCGCCATCTCCGTGGTGCTGGCGATTGTGCAGTACAAGTCCAGTGTGACCTTCATCGCCCAGCTGATGGGCGTGAGCTGGGGCGCGCTGGCAGGCGCGTTCCTTGCCCCCTTCCTCTACGGCCTGTACTGGAAGAAGGCCACCCGCGCTTCCGTGTGGTGCTCCTTCCTCTTCTCCACCGTGGTGATGCTGGCCAACATCCTGTGGCGGCCCCTGTTCCCGGCGCTTTTGCAGAGCCCCATCAACGCGGGCGCGTTCTGCATGCTGGCAGGCTTGGTGATCGTCCCCGTCGTCAGCCTCGTCACCCCGAAGATGGACAAGGCCTATGTGGACAAGGTATTCTCTTGCTATCACCGCCAGGTGACCGTGAACGTCACGGACTCCATCGGCGATAATCAGTAAAAAATCAGCATTTCTCAATGCGAAGGAGGATTTCTCCATGAAAACCCTGTTGCTGGGCAATGAAGCTGTTGCCCGCGGACTGTACGAGGCGGGCTGCGCCTTTGTGTCCAGCTACCCCGGCACGCCCTCGACGGAAATCACCGAGGCGATCGCCAAGTACCGGGAGGTCTACGCCGAGTGGGCGCCCAATGAGAAGGTCGCGATGGAAGCGGCCTTCGGGGCATGCCTGGCGGGCAAGCGCAGCTTTTGCGGCATGAAGCACGTGGGCCTGAACGTGGCGGCTGACCCGCTGTTCACCATCAGCTACACGGGCGTGAATGCCGGGATGGTCATCTGCGTGGCGGATGACGCGGGCATGCATTCCTCGCAGAACGAGCAGGACTCCCGCCACTACGCCCGCGCGGCGAAGATTCCTATGCTGGAGCCTGCGGATTCCGCCGAGGCCCTGGCCTTCGCCAAACTGGCCTACGAGCTGTCCGAAACCTACGACACCCCGGTGCTGCTGAAGATGTGCACCCGCGTGTCCCACAGCCAGAGCCTGGTAGCATGCAGCGAACGGGTTGAGTGCGTCAGGGAATACGTGAAGAATTCTCAGAAGTACATCATGATGCCCGGTAACGCCAGGAAGCGCCATCCCGTGGTGGAGGAGCGCACGAAGGCCCTGACCGAATGGGCGGAAACGTGCGAGATCAACCGGGTGGAGCCGGGCACGGATCACAGCCGCGGCATCATCGCGTCCTCCACGGCGTACCAGTACGTCAAGGAGGTCTGCGGTGACCGCTATCCGGTAATGAAGCTGGGCATGATCTGGCCCATGCCGGACAAGAAGATCCGCGACTTTGCCGCCTCCGTCGACGAGCTGATCGTGGTGGAGGAGCTGGACAGCTTCATCGAGGCGCACTGCAAGGATTTGGGCTTGAACGTCCGCGGCAAGGAGCTCTTCCCCTGCATCGACGAATTCAGCCAGAACCTGGTGGCGGAGAAGCTGGGCATGGACGTGCCCTGCTCCGGCGCCAAGGTGGCCGATGCCATCCCTGCTCGTCCGCCGGTGATGTGCGCGGGCTGTCCCCATCGCGGCTTGTTCTACACCCTGGCAAAGAACAAGATCACCGTCCTGGGCGACATTGGCTGCTACACCCTGGGCGCGGTGGCGCCGCTTTCTGCGGTGGACTCGGTCATCTGCATGGGCGCGTCCATCTCTGGCACCCATGGCTTCACCAAGGCCATGGAGGGAAAGATGGACGGCAAGACGGTTGCGGTCATTGGCGATTCCACCTTCATGCACTCCGGCATCACCGGATTGGTCAACGTGGCCTACAACGAATCCAACGCGACCATCATCATTGTGGACAATTCCATCACCGGCATGACCGGGCATCAGCAGAACCCCACCACCGGTTTCAATCTCAAGGGCGATCCCTGCACGAAGATCGACCTGGAAACCCTCTGCCATGCGGTGGGCATCCGCCGGGTGCGCGTGGTCGACCCCTACGACCTCAAGCAGACCGAGGACGCCATCAAGGAGGAACTGTCCGCGCCGGAGGCCTCCGTCATTATCAGCCGCCGCCCCTGCGCGCTGCTCAAGTACGTCAAGCACAACAAGCCTGTCATCGCCAGCAGCGACAAGTGCCGCTCCTGCAAGATGTGCATGAAGATCGGCTGCCCCGCCATCGCCATGAAGGACGGCAAGGCTGTCATCGACAATACCCTGTGCACCGGCTGCGGCGTGTGCACCCAGCTGTGCCACTTCGGTGCGCTCAGCGCTGCAAAGGAGGGCGAGTGAGATGCGGACGCAGAACATCATGATCGTCGGCGTGGGCGGGCAGGGAAGCCTGCTGGCTTCCAAGCTCCTGGGCCGGCTGCTGCTCAAGAAAGGGTATGAGATCAAGGTGTCCGAGGTGCACGGCATGAGCCAGCGAGGCGGCAGCGTCGTGACCTATGTGCGCTTTGGCGACAAGGTGTATTCCCCGGTGATCGACAAGGGCGAGGCGGACTACATCGTGTCCTTTGAGCTGCTGGAGGCCGCCCGCTGGACGGAATACCTCCGCCCCGAGGGGAAGCTTGTGACCAACATCCAGCAGATCAACCCCATGCCCGTCATCATCGGCGCGGCACAATATCCCGCTGACCTGGTGGAAAAGATGACTGCCGCCGGTATCCAGGTGGACGCCTTCGACGCGCTGACCCTGGCCGAACAGGCGGGTTCTGCCAAGGCGGTCAACATTGTGCTGATGGGCCACCTGTCCCGCAATTTCGACTTCACCCTGGAGGAGTGGATGGAGGCCATCGAAAGCAGCGTGCCCCCGAAATTCCTGGAGCTGAACAAAAAAGCCTTCCTGCTGGGGCGGGGAGCATAAACCACAAAGGAGGAAAAAACCATGGCGAATTATTATCAGCCAGAGATCGAAACCGCATCGCGGGAGCAGATTCTGGCCTGGCAGAATGAGCGCCTGGTCAAGCAGGTGCAGCATGTCTGGGACAATGTCCCCTATTACCGCGCCAAGATGGAGGAAAAGGGCCTGACCCCTGCGGACATCCAGTCGGTGGATGATCTGCACAAGCTGCCCTTCCTGACCAAGGCGGATCTGCGCGACGCATACCCCTACGGGCTGTGCGCCATGCCCCTGAGCGAGTGCGTACGCATCCAATCCACCTCCGGCACCACGGGTCGCCGGGTGGTGGCCTTCTACACCCAGCATGACCTCGACCTCTGGGAGGATTGCTGCGCCCGCGCTATCGTCGCGGCTGGCGGCACCAAGGAGGATGTGGTGCAGGTGGCCTACGGCTACGGCCTTTTCACCGGCGGACCGGGCCTCAACGGCGGCTCCCACAGGGTCGGCTGCCTGACACTGCCCATGTCCTCGGGCAACACCGAGCGTCAACTGCAGTTCATGACGGACCTGGAAGCGACCATCCTGTGCTGCACGCCCTCCTACGCCCAGTACCTGGCGGAGAGCATCGAGGAAGCGGGGCTGCGCGACAAGATCAAGCTCAAGGCGGGCATCTTCGGCGCAGAGGCCTGGTCGGAGGAAATGCGCCAGGACATCGAGAACCGCCTGGGCATCAAGGCCTACGACATCTACGGCCTGACCGAAACCTCCGGCCCCGGTGTTTCCTATGAGTGCTGCGAGCAGACTGGCATGCACATCAACGAGGATCACTTCATCGCTGAAATCATCAACCCCGAAACTGGCGAGGTGCTCCCCGAGGGCGAAAAGGGAGAATTGGTTTTCACCTCCATCACCAAGGAGGCGTTCCCGCTTCTGCGCTACCGCACCCGTGACATCTGCGTGCTCAGCCGCAAGAAGTGCTCCTGCGGGCGCACCCATGTCAAGATGTCCAAGCCCATGGGCCGCAGCGACGATATGCTGATTATCAAGGGCGTGAACGTGTTCCCGTCCCAGATCGAGACCGTGCTGCTGGAGCAGGGCTATCCGCCGAACTACCAGATCATCGTGGACCGCGTGAACCACTCCGACACCCTGGAGGTGCTGGTCGAGATGGCGTCGGACAAGTTCTCCGACTCCCTGGCGGAGATCGCCGAGCAGGAGAAGCAGCTCGTCGGCGCCCTGAAGGCTATGCTGGGCATCTATGCCAAGGTGCGCATCGTGTCACCCAAGAGCATCACCCGCTCCGAGGGCAAGGCTGTGCGCGTGATCGACAAGCGCAAGATTTGACGGAGGTGCACCATGAGCGTTCATCAGATTTCTGTGTTCCTGGAAAACCGCGCCGGTCAGCTGGCGGAGGTCACCAAGCTGCTGTCGGACAACGCCATCGACATGCGCGCCATCTCCATTGCCGAAACGAAGGATTACGGCGTGCTGCGCATCATCGTTGACGACACGGAGAAAGCCACCCAGACGCTGCTGGCCTCGGGCTGCATCCTGTCCAAAACGCCGGTGACGGTGGTCTGCGTGCCCGACGTGGCTGGCGGACTTGCCCCGCTGCTGGCTCTGCTGGCGGAAAACCAGCTGGACGTGGAGTACATGTACTCCCTCTTCACCCACAAGGAGGGCAAGGCTTACATGGTCTTCCGCATCTCCGATGAGGAGCGGTTCAATGCGGTGCTTGCCGCCAACGGTGTTCCCACCGCGGACAAGGACGAGCTGGGACTAAAGTAATACAACAACCGAGCCGGGGAATTTCCTCCGGCTCTTTTGCGTGGAAATCGCCAGGAAATTCATCATTTATGCCTTTACACGCGCAGGCGGTTGTGCTATAATGTCCATAACCAATTTGGGCGGTAACAATTCCATACCCAACAATCAAGGAGGTTATGACGATGAAAAAGTCTCTTTCCCTGCTCCTGGTGCTGGCGATGGTGCTGTCCGTGTGCTCCTTTGCTGCGGCGGAGGATTACAGCGGCTATACCATCCGTATCTATTCCAACTCCAACTCCACCGAGCGTGCCAACTGGCTGGCACAGGCCGCCAAGGAAGCGGGCTTCAGCATTTCCATGGACGATAACTCCGTCCTCTCCGGCGACGTGGCTGCCATCCAGGCTGCCAATGAGAATAAGGACGGCGACATCATCTTCGGCTTGAACGAGGTGCGCTGGTCCCAGCTGGTGAACGGCACCTACGAGAACCTGAAGGTCATGGATTGGACTCCCTCCTGGGCGGAGGAGGTCGGCCAGTACAAGTATGATGGCAAGGCCTACGGCCTGGTCATTCAGAACATCCTGATGCTCTACCGCAATGATGATCTGGGCACCAAGGGCGAAGCGCTCCACTTCGAGCACTGGGCTGACGTCGTGAACTGCGGCTACACCTGGTACCGTCAGGGCAAGGTGGGCGGCACCACCAACAGCAACATCAACAACTCCATGCTCTATGCCTTCACCGATCCCACCAGCCCCGCTGGCGGCATCTCCATCGAGGGCTGGAAGACCCTGTGGGCCTACTGCCAGAACGGCGTGTTCACCGGTGACAGCTACGGCTTTGATCCCCTGAACCGTGGCGACGTGCAGGTATCCACCTTCTACTCCTCCTCCCTGTACGGCAAGGTGGACGACGCGGCCTCCGGCTCTGCCAACCCCCTGCGCGGCGCCCTCGAGCCCGAAAACTGGGCCCTGGTGGACATCGCTGACGGTACCTACTACATCGCCGAGTACCTGGGCGTGCTGGACCGTGCTGGCCGCACCGAGAAGGAAACCGAGGCTGTGAAGGCCTTCGCCGAGTGGTTCGGCTCTGCTGAAACCCAGGCGGCCTGGGCGGAGGAATTCGACTCCTTCCCCTGCAACGCTGGTGCTGTCAAGGCGATCTACGGCGAGGACATCCCCGAGATCTACACCATCCCCAACTTCTCCCTGAACAAGGTGGAAGGCACTGACATGACCTACGCCGAGTATGTGGGTGCGCACTCCTCTGAGTGGACCAATATCATGACCAACCTGGGCTTCTACTGGAAGGATAGCTCCGCTGCCCCCGCCGAGCCCGATTGGGCCAACCTTGACTGGGCAACCCTGACCCAGGCAAAGTAAGCAAAACCTGAGTTTTCGGGCGAGTCTGACATGCTCAGGCTCGCCCGTATTCCGTTTTGGCAATCCGCATGAATAAGCAATCCGAAGGAAGTGATCCCACCCATGATTGAGCTCAAGGATATTGTGGTCAGGTTCGGGGATTTTGAGGCGCTGCACCACATCAATGTGGAGGTGAGGGAAGGGGAGTTCTTCACCTTCCTCGGGCCGTCCGGCTGCGGCAAGACCACCACGCTGCGCACCATCACCGGCTTCATCGAGCCGGTGAACGGCACTGTGGTCGTCGATGGCAAGGACATCACCCATGTGCCGATTGAGAAGCGCAACATCGGCATCGTGTTCCAGTCCTACGCGCTTTTCCCCACCATGACAGTGTACGACAACATCGCCTTTGGCCTGAAGGTCAAGAAGCTGAAGAAGGACGAGATCGACAAGCGCGTGCGCGACATCGCCCGGAAGGTCGATTTGACCGACGAGCAGCTGAAAAAGGCGGTTTCCCAGCTTTCCGGCGGCCAGCAGCAGCGCGTCGCCATCGCCCGTGCGCTGGTCAACGGCCCGGCCATCATCTGCATGGATGAGCCCTTGTCCAACCTGGACGCCAAGCTCCGCGTGCAGCTGCGCAACGAACTGAAAAAGATGCAGAAGGACTTCGGCATCACCACCATCTATGTCACCCATGACCAGGAGGAGGCCCTGACCCTCTCCGACCGAATTGCCGTGTTCAACAAGGGATACATCGAGCAGATCGGCACGCCCAACGAGGTGTACAACCACTCCGCCACCGAGTTTGTGTGCAACTTCATCGGCGACATCAACCGTATCGAGGGTGAGCTGGCGCAGAAGATGGCGCTTGATCCTGCGAAGAACCACTTCATCCGCCTGGAACGGCTGCGGGTCAACCAGCCCCAGCGGGAGAACGAAATCGTTCTGGAAGGCACGGTGGAAAGCCGCGAATACTACGGGCTGTACATCAAGTACTTCATCCACGTGGGCAGCCAGACGCTCAAGGTGATTGAGAAAAACGACGGCGTGAACATCTACGAGGCCGGGCAGAAGGTGACCGTGGGGCTGGGCCTTGGGGACGTGATGAGCTACCCCATCCCCGCGGGCGAGTAAGGAGGGCTGCTGATGACAACATCGAAGGCTGCTCCGCGCAAGCTCAGCCTGTCGCTGCTCTGGAAGGTGTTCGGCACGGCGTTCTTTGTGTACTTGTTCTTCGGGTTCATGCTGCTGCCCTGCCTGAACACCCTTGGGCAGATCTTCACGGCGAAGAATGCGGCGGGCGAGACCGACCCGCTGGCGGTGCTCAAGTTCTTCTTTGCGGGCAATATGCCCTCCTTTGTGTGGAACTCGCTCAAGCTGGCGCTGGCCCTGGTCGTGACGGTCAATGTGGTCGGCGTGTCCATCGTGCTGCTGACCGAGTATTTCGATATCAAGGGCGCCCGCATCCTGCGCCTGGGCTACATGACCACGCTGATCTACTCCGGCGTGGCGCTGGTGACGGGCTATCTGTTCCTCTACGATTCCGACGGCATCCTGACCTCCTGGCTATCCAAAATCATCCCCGGCATGGACAAAAACTGGTTCTCGGGCTTCAAGGCGGTGCTGTTCACCATGACCTTTGCCTGTACGTCCAACCATGCGCTGTTTTTGCGCAACGCCATCCGCGGGATTGACTACAACACGGTGGAGGCCGCCCGCAACATGGGCGCTGGCCCTGTGCGCGTGCTGCTGAAGGTCGTTTTCCCCACGTTGATCCCGACCATGTTCTCCCTGACGGTCATGACCTTCATCACGGGTCTGTGCGCCATGTCCGCGCCCACGCTGCTGGGGTATAACTCCATCAACCCGGAGATCGTCCGCCTGGCGGGCTCCTCCATGGCGGATGAAGCCTTCCCTCAGGCCCGCGCGGCGCTCCTGTCCATCATCCTGGCGCTGTTTACCATCATCTTGCTGACGGTGCTCTCCGCCTATGAACGCAAGGGGCATTACCTCTCCGTGTCCAAGACGAAGGCCAAGCTGGTCAAGCAGAAGATCAACAACCCCGTGGCCAATGTGCTGGCCCACATCTACGCCTATGTGCTGTGGATCATCTACATGACCCCCGTGGTGATGATCGTGCTCTTCGCCTTCCAGAACTACTCGGCCATCAAGCTGAAGGCGCTGAGCCTGAAGGATTTCACCCTCATCAACTTCTTTGGCACGCAGGACTACGAATACCTGACCAGCCGCGGCAAGGTCAAGACCCGCGTCGGGCAGATATCCGGCGTGTTCTCCAATGCCGACACCCTGGGCGGCATCAAGACGTCCTTCATCCTGTCGGCCCTGGCGGCGGCCCTGGCCTGCGTGATCGTCGTGATCGCGGTCAACTACATCTTCAAGCACAAGAACAAGCTGCGCTCCACCATGCTGGAGTACTCGCTGCTCTTCCCCTGGCTGCTGCCGACCATCCTCATCTGCTATTCCTACCGCACCTACTTTAACTCCAACGATGTGTGGTATGTGATGGGGCAGAACCTGTACTTCCGCGAAAACGTGCGATTGCTGATTGTGATTGCCTACACGGTGGTGAAGCTGCCCTTTGCGCTGCGCATGATCAAGGCCTCCTTCTACGCCATTGACGAGGAATTGGAGGACGCGGCGAAAAACCTGGGCGCCAGCGAATGGCGCACCTTCCTGAAGGTGAAGCTGCCCATCGTGTTGCCCAGCGTTCTGGCGGTGTTTGCGCTCAATTTCAACGCCCTCTTCACCGAATACGACATGGGTGCGACCTTCCAGTCCAGCTACGGAAAGACCTACGCGATGGTCATCCAGAACATGTGCAACGACGAGGGCCGCGACGGCTACAACGTCAACGCCTCGGGCCGCCGTAATGCCTCGACGGTGTTCATCATGGCGGTCAGCGGATTGATCCTGTACCTGGTGTACGGCGTGGGTGCGCGCGACCTGGGCGAACGCCTGGAGGCCAAGGAGCGCCGCCGCCGCAGGCTACAAAAGGTGACCGCACGGATTCGTCCCAGCAAGGCCAAGCCCGCGTACCATATGCGGCCATAAGCAAACAAAAACCCCCGGCTGCGCCGTGCAGTCGGGGGATGTTTGTGCAGGAATCAGCGCGCGGCGAGGTAATCCAGGATCTCGGCAGCATTCGTATCCGGCTTGACCTTGGGCATCACCTTTTCGATCATGCCCTCCTCGTCGATGATGTAGGTGGTGCGGACAACGCCCATGCTGGTCTTGCCGCACATCTTCTTCTCCTGCCACACGTCGTAAGCCTGGATGGCCGTCAACTCCGGGTCGGAGAGCAGCACGAAGGGCAAATTGAACTTCTCCGCAAACCGGACATGGGAGGCCACGGAGTCCTTGCTCACGCCGATAACGGCGACCTCCTGCGCCTGGAAGGCAGCGTAGCTCTCCGCAAAGGCGCAGGCCTGGCGGGTGCAGCCGGGGGTGTTGTCCTTGGGGTAGAAGTAGAGCACGACCTTTTTGCCCAAATAGTCGGACAGGTGAATCTCCTTGCCGTGCTGGTCGTTCAAGGTGAAATCGGGCGCCTTCATACCGGCTTGTAGCATGATGTGACCTCCATTCATGATGTGGCGGAGGATGCGGTGCGGGCATCACTTCCGCAGAATTTTGTCCAGGGGCTTCCCCTTGGAGAGCTCATCCACCAGCTTGTCCAGGTAGCGGAGCTCCAGCATGAGGGGATCGTCGATTGCTTGTAGCTTCACGCCGCAGACCGAGCCGGTGATCTTGCGGCGGTTCTCGTTCAGGCAGGGGGCGTTTTGAAAGAACGCGCCATAGGGGAGGGGACTTTCCAGCAGAGCGTCCAGCTCGGTGGCGCTGTACCCGGTGAGCCAGGAGGTCACCTCGTATACCTCCTGGCGGGTGCGGCCCTTCCGTTCGGCTTTGGCGATCAGCAGGGGGAACACCTTCGCAAAGGGCATGGCGAACACCTTGTCGTTGGTCATGGGGGCACCTCCTTTGCCTGATGGGGATATTGTAACACAATTTCCTGCGGGAGGGAAGGAGAACAACAAAAAAACCTTGAAGCGATACTCCAAGGTTTGTGTGGCTCAAATAGGATTCGAACCTATGACCTGCCGGGTATGAACCGGACGCTCTGGCCAGCTGAGCTATTGAGCCAAATGGTTGCGGGGGCAGGACTTGAACCTGCGACCTCCGGGTTATGAGCCCGACGAGCTACCAAGCTGCTCTACCCCGCGTCATTGGTGTGTGCCGCTTATGGGTTATCCCGTGGCGACAAGAGATATATTACACCATTCCATCGGGGTTGTCAACCCCTAAAATGAGCTTTTTTGAAAATTGCCGGAAATGCTGCGCTATCCTGGCCAGCACTCAGAGCAGGTGCGGCACGTAAAGCGGCATCACGGTGACGCGCTTCAGGGCGCTGCGCAGGATGCAGGCGTTCCAAATCACGCGCATCAGCGTGCCGCACAGGCTGGCGACGGCCGCGCCGTACAGGCGGATGCGCGGCAGGGGACAGAGCGCAGCCGTGACGAGCAGATTCAGCAGGGAGGCAAGCACGGTGCCCGTCAACGCCTTCTGCTGCACGCCCAGGCCTGTGATGAGCCCGAATTGCACCTGCTGGAGGGCCATCAGCAGCGCGGCGGGGGCCATCAGGCGCAGCAGTGGCGCCAGGGCGGCTTCCCGGTACAGGCAGCTGCTGATAAAATCCGCCCCCAGGAAGAGCCCGATGGCTACGACGGACCCCACGCCCCACGCGCTCAGCAGCAGCTGTCGCATGGTGCGCCGCAACCGGGTATGCTGGCCCTCCTGGCGGGACACGGCGGGGGTGGCAACCATGCAGATCGCGCCGGTCACGATGCCGGGGAGCATCAGCAAGGGCATGGCCATGCCGCTTAGCAGACCAAACTGGGCGGTGGCGGCAGCCTGGCTCAGCCCGGAGCGCCTCAGGCATGCCGGCAGCAGCACGGCGTTCAGTGCCCGCAGGACAGTCTGGCATAGCCGGGCAGCGGTGGTGGGTGCGGTCAGGCGGAATAGCTCGCGGCGAATGCCGGGGTCGGGCGCGAGATGTCCCATGCGCGGCGTTTGACGCCGGAACAGCATCCACACGCACAGGCCCGCCGCGATCTCCGCCACCCCGGGGAGGGCTGCTGTCAGCGCCACGTCGCGCTGGGCAAAGCGCAGTAGCAGGAGGATGGTCAGCACGCAGCGCACCGTTTGCTCGGCGCATTCGCTCAAGGCAGGGGTATCCATGTCGTTTCGGCCATAACACCAGCCGCTGTACACCGTGCACAGGCCCAGCAGCAGGATCAACGGCAGGCCCATCAGGATGGCGGGGAGCGTCCGCAGATCGCCCAGCACCCAGGCGATGCCGGGGGATAGCAGCAGCATGGCCGGCGTCAGCAGCAGGGACAGCCGCTTCACCAGGGACAAGCCGGAGCGCAGCACAGCCGTCGTATCCGCGTTTCGCTGGGCGGTGAGGCGGCTCATGGCGGTGGGTACCCCGGAGGTGACCGGCGTGATGGCCAGCATCACCGCCGAGGAGGAAAGCTCCATCACGCCCATGGCTTCCGCGCCCATCAGCCGGGCGCTCACCATGCGCAGCACAAAGCCCAGCGCCCGGGTGTATGCGTTGGCGAGGGTCAGCACCAGTGCCTGTCTTTTCAGCGAAGCCATCAGCATGCACCTCCTGTGGTTCGGGGGAGCATATGCGTGATTTCTCGTTGACAGCACTGCGCCGGGTGAAGTATAATGCAGAAAAAAGCGAGCGCTTGGAAGAAATTGCAGCGCTCATGCGTTGATTTGATGAATCCATTTCGGAGGTGATAGATCATGAAACGACTGATGATGCTCCTGCTGGCGATGATGCTGTGTGTCCCCGCAGCTTGCGGCGAGGAAACGCCGTACTGGATCGACGGGAAAACGTCTGACCTGGTGCATCTGCGCGCTGCCGCCCAAGCGGATGCCGACTCCCTGGGGCTGTACTACACCGGCACCGATGTGCGCGTGCTGGAATGGCTCGATGATTGGGCCTATGTGCAGGTGGGCGAGGTATCCGGCTTCATGAGGAGCAGCTACCTGTCTCGGGAGCAGGCGGCTTTGGCCGGGCCTTGGCAGATGGTGAATAACCCAAGCAGCACCTGGGCGAATCTGCGCTTGACGCCCTCCATGACGGGGAAGATCGCCCTGTGCCCGGATAACGGCACGGCGGTGCAAGTGCTTGGTGAAACGGCGGATGGCTGGAGCTATGTGGATTGTGACGGGACGAAGGGCTACATCCGCACTTCGCTTCTGTCCCCTGTGAAGATGGCTGCGCAGCGCACGACCATCCTGTCCCAGGAGAACGTCGACAGCTACATCCACCAGTACATCGCGCCCAATGGCAAGCCCATCTATTTCAGCGCGGTGCTGCGCGAGCCCATCATTTCCTTTGATGACGTCAATTTTGACGGCAATATGGACATCGTGGTGCTCATCAGCTCCGGCGTGAGCAATGCCTACTATGCCTTCTTCGTGTACAATCCGCAATCGGATGCGTATGAGCGCGCCTTCCTGCTGTGCGGGGAAGAGGCCCTGCGCAACTACGTGCTTCGCCCGGAGCAGCAGATCGTTGTCTCCCAGGGAAGCAATGGCGCGGCGGGCGCGCTGCATGAAACCTACCTCTACCGCTGGCAGGGCCATGAACTCACGCTGATCAGGAGTGCTGTATCCGAGGACCTGACGGTGATGGAATTTGACGAGCACCGCTTCACCACCACGCTCTACGACGATCTGCTGCATATGACCGTGCGGGATCATCAACAGGGGGGCGAAGGCGACATCCTGTGGGAAAAGACCGTCCCCCATGAGGAAACGGAAATGATGAACGCCCTGGCGGAAGAGGAAGCCGCGCTCTGGCAGGGCATCTGAGAAGGAGTGAAACCAATGGATAAGTGGGACATCCGCTTTATGGACATGGCGCGGGTCATCGCCACCTGGACCAGCTGCAACACCCCTGGACGGGCCATCGGCGCGGTGATCGTCAAGGACAAGCGCATCATGACCACGGGCTACAACGGCGCGCCTGCGGGGCTGAAAACCTGCAAGGAGCGCGGCGAGTGCCTGAGGCGCAAGCTGGGCATCGCCTCCGGCACCCGCGCGGAGGTGTGCTACGCCATCCATGCGGAGCAGAACGCCATCATCCAGGCTGCCAAGCTGGGCGTTTCCATCGACGGCGCGACCCTCTACTGCACCCACCAGCCCTGCAGCGTCTGTGCCCGGATGATCATCAACGCGGGCATCCGGCGGGTGGTGTATGAGGAGGGCTACCCGGATGATTTCACGCTGGAGCTCTTTGGTGAGGCTGGCATCAACCTGGAGCGCTATCAGCCTGGGGAAACTGGCAGCGAAAAGCCCTGAGGAGGGTTGACCGTGCTGAAAAAGAGCTGAAAGGGCGCGTCCCCAAAGGTGGACTTCACCGTGGGGACGGGAGGGCTCATTGCCGCAGACTGTTGCACAATGACCATCAAGCTATAATACCATACGAAAAGCTCCTGCCTGGCTGGACAGGAGCTTATTTTATGCGCTTACAGCGTGCGTTCCTTGCCGATGAAGCAGAATGCCACCGTGCCGGGGCCGGCATGCGTGCCGATCACCGGGCCAATGGGCTCAATGCGGATGGTCATTTCCGGCAGCTTCTCGTGGAGCATGGCGGTCAGGGTCTCGGCGTCCTTCAGCGCGTCGGCGTGGATGACCAGACCGATGGATTCCTTCTGGTCGGTGACACATTCCACGGCCTTGTCCACAATGAAGCTCAGGGCCTTCTTGCGGCCGCGCACCTTGGAGGCCGCTGCCAGCTTGCCCTCGCGGGTCTCGGTCAGGATGGGCTTGAGATCCAGCAGTGTGCCAAGGGCCGCCGCGGTGGAGGAGATGCGTCCGCCGCGCTGAAGGTACTTGAGGTCCTCCACGGTGAAGTAGGCCTGGGCGCGGAGTTTGTTGTCCTCCACCCACTGGGCCACCTTCTCGATGGGCTCACCCGCGCGGTACATCTCGTTGGCCTTGAGCACCAGCAGGGTCTGCGGGCCGGAGATGGACAGGGTGTCCACCAGGATGAACTTGCGCTCGGGGTACTTGGCAAGCAGGGTCTCCCGGGTGGCGCGGATGGCGTTGATGGTCATGGACAGCTGGCTGGAGAAGGCCAGGAACAGGATGTCCTTGCCGCTGGACAGGATGGGCTCGAAATACTCCTCGTACACCGTTTCATTCAGCGCGGAGGTGGTGGGGTGCGCCCCCTGGCGCATCTTGTCGTAGAAGGACTTATGATCCAGGGTCTGGCCCAGGTCGTCGTAGTATTCCTTGCCCTCCAGGGTATAGGGCATGTACACGACGGGGATGTCGTACTCTACCTTCAGCGCGTAGGGCAGATCGCTGTCGCTGTCGGTCATGAGAATGTAGTCTTGCATGGCTTCCTCCTGTGTAATGAAAAATGATGAAAATGAATATGATATACAGGATACCATGCTTATTGTAGCGCGAAATGGCGGAAAAAGCAACCCGAAAAGCTTTGGATAGATATAGAAGAAGATGAGAAGTTGCTGAGAAACGCCATCGTTACTCCTTCGGATGGGGCTTGAAGAGCAGCGCCGCCAGCGTGCCAAAGAACACCGCCGCCGCGATGCCTGCCGCTGTGTTGGTCAGTCCGCCGGTGAATGCGCCGAGGACGCCGATCTCCTGCACGGATTTCTTCACGCCCGTGGTCAGGGCATGCCCGAAGCCGGTCAGGGGGATGGTCGCGCCCGCCCCGGCGAAGTCTACCAGCGGGCCGTAAAGCCCCACCGCGCTCAGCAGCACGCCCAGCACGATGTACCCCACCAGGATGCGGGCGGGGGTCAGCTTGGTTTTGAGCTCCAGGAATTCGCCGATCATGCAGATCGCGCCGCCCACCACGAAGGCCTTGGTCAGGTTGACAAGGAGTGAGATCATGATTCCGCCTCCAATACAATGGCATGGGCGATGCCCGGGATGGTGTCGCCCTGCTGGGTGGATGTGGGGGACAGGAGCGCGCCGGTGGCCATGAACAGCACCCGATGCAGCTCCCCGCGCGCAAAGCGGTGCAGGATGTAGCCGCACAGGGTCACCGCGCTGCAGCCGCAGCCGCTGCCGCCGGCGTGGGTGTCCTGGTCGGGAGAAAAGACCTCCAGGCCGCAGTCCATGTAGCGGGCGGGATCAAGGGGCTGGCCGCGCTCCTGCATGAGGGTCAGCAGCAGGTCGTGCCCGACCTGGCCCAAATCGCCGGTGATGATCAGGTCGTAGTCGGCGGCGGTGCGGTTCATGTCGCTCAGGTGGCGGCAGAGGGTGTCCGCAGCGGCGGGGGCCATGGCTGCGCCCATGTTGTTGGCGTCCTTGATGGCCATGTCCACGATGCGCCCGAGGGTCAGGTGGGTGCTGCAGCAGATGGCGGGCAGCTTTTCCTCCGAGGACACCACGACGGAGCCCGCGCCGGTGACCGTCCACTGGGCCGTCGGCGGCCGCTGGCAGCCGTATTCCAGCGGGAAACGATACTGGCGCTCCGCCGTGCAGAAGTGGCTGGACGCGGTGCAGACCGCACTTTGCAGATACCCGCCGTCCACCAGCATGCTGGCCATGCACAGGCTCTCCGCCATGGTGGAGCACGCCCCGTACACGCCGATGAAGGGTGTGTGTAGCTCGCGTACAGCCAGCGAGGCGGCCATGATCTGGTTGAGCAAATCGCCGCCCAGGGCTGCGTCGATCTGGGCATGGGTCAGCCCGGCCTTCTTGATGGCTAAATCGGCGGCGGTGTACTGGAAGCGGCTCTCCGCCTTCTCCCAGGTTTCCTCCCCGAACAGGTCGTCCTCGATGATTTCGTCAAACTCGCTGCGCAGCGGGCCTTCGCCCTCCTTCTTGCCCGCGATGGCTGCGCTGGATACCAGCTTCGGGCGGCTTGGCAGCACGATGGTGGATTGTCCGATACGGTTAAGTGCCATGATGCGCCCTCCTTTACCACGGAAAGATGGCATACACGATGCCCACAATGACGGAAATGCTGATGCCCCACACCAGCACCGGCCCGGCGATGGTGAACAGCTTCGCGCCCAGGCCCAGCACCAGGCCCTCCCGGCGGAATTCCATGGCCGGGGACACCATGGCGTTGGCAAAGCCGCTGATGGGCACGAAGGCTCCCGCGCCGCCGTATTGCCCGATGCGGTCGAATACGCCCACGCCCGTCAGCACGGCGGTGATGAACACGATCATCATGCTGCCAAAGGTGACGGAGGTGGTGACGGTCATATCCAGGTAGCGCTGTCCCAGCTCGATGAAGCACTGCCCGATGGCGCAAATCAAGCCGCCGCATAGGAATGAGCGGAACAGCCCCTGCCCCAGCGCGGATTTCGGGGATAGACGATCCACCAGCTGCGCGTAGCGGTCAAGCTGGCGCTGTCGGGCCTGTCCGGCCTTGGCTTTCTTGTCAAACATGGCTTCTGCCCTCCCTTCGCGGACGCTGGATGGTGCGATCCCGGGGGACGTACAGCCGCGTCTCCCGGTCAGCAGGCCGGGGCTGGCGGATGAGGGTGAACCTCGTGGTGGCATATCGTTGCATGATGGATTCCTCCGATTCAGTCAAATGTGGTGAATACCAGCGCGGCCAGGATGGCCCCCAGCCCCTTGCCCAGCATCATCACGAAGCGAATGCCGGTGGAGGCGTCCCCCAAATGGAAGCGCTGCATGAGCACGGGGGCGACCTCCAGGATCTCCTCCAGCGCGGCGGAGAGCATCCCGACGAACATCCCGCCAAGGAGCATCCCGGCCATGCCGAATACGCTGGGCAGGGATAATGTAAAGTGCAGCATGTCGTGGAGCGTGATGACGAGCATCCCCAGGCACATGGCAAAGGTCAGCAGCCGGGGCGAACCGGCCTGCATCCTGTCCTGAACCCTGGCGGGGATGAGCAGCACCACCCACACGCAGCTGGCAACTACGGCGGTGGCGGCGCCGGCCATCACCCCCAGGAGAACGGTCAGCACATTAGTCAAAGCTGTGGCCCTCCGTTTTCTCCATGTCCTCCTGGTACTCGGTCAGCTTGATCTCCAGCGGGGTGGTAGCTTTCCGGGAGGGCAGCGCATAGAACACCGCCACGCCCAGCGCCACGCCGATGGCGTAGGGAATGGTGATCAGCCGTGGGTCGGAGGGCTCCTCGCCGGTGAGGACCTCGTATACGGCTGCTTGCGCCTGAGGCATGTTGACATCCGCGTGAAACCACGCGAGCCCCAGCGCGCCGCCCAGGAACAGCAGCAGAAAGACGAAGGCTGTTCGCAAAAAGCGTGTGGAATCGCGCTTCAGGGATTTGGCTCGGTGGACATAGCAAATGTCCGCGCCCACCAGGGTGATTTCCTCCTGGGGGTAGGCTGTGTGCAGCGCCCGGGTCACATGGAGGGCGGTCAGCTTCCAAATGCCGGGCTCATCCGGGCAGGGTAGGGAGAGCTGGGTGGCATCCTCCGGGCCGATGAGGGTTGCGGCTGTCCCCAGGTGTAAAGTCTGCCCCGCTTCGATGGTCACGCGGGGGCGCAACTGAACGTAGATCATATGCGCTCCTTATGCCGGGACGGCACCGAATTCCAGCTGCATCACCTTTTCCAGCAGCAGCTCCTGTCCGGTCATCGCGTCGATGTAGCTGATATAGGTTTCACCCTCCTGGGTCAGGGTGAATTGCCAGCACAGCCGCTCCTGACCGTCGCTGGGCAGCAGGCACAGCCGGGCAGCATCCACCTGCGTCCCCGGAGAGAGGGAGGCTTGGGCCTCCGACCTGGTCAGCAGGGGCGTTTGCAGCTTGCGGGGGATGTGGTTGCGCCAGTAGCTGCGGGCCTCGATGCCCACCACCTCCGCCGTGTCCATGCGCACCTGCACCAGCACGCGGTCAGGCCAGATGAGCACGCCGTTTTGCACATACACGCAGGTCAGGACGCACAGCCCGTCGTACACCTGGTAATAAGGCGCTTCCATCTGCGCGAAGCCACGGCTTTGCAGGAAGTTAAGGGCCGCTGCGCTGCACTGCTCGGGGGTTTTGGTCATGGGGAAGGAGGCTGTTTCCGGGGCCATCAGCAGCACCTTGCCGCCGCGCCTTGTGACCTCCAGGTTCAGCTGCACGTCCGCTGTCTGCACCGTCACCCCGAAGGCGGGGAGCGCCCCGGCAGTGTTCGGGGCCTGGCTGACCGCTGTGACCCGCTCATTGCCCACGAATTCCTTGGCCAGCTGCATGGCCTCGCCGCTGCCGATCTCCCGGGAGGGCAGCGCCTTGTAGCCGCGGAGCTCCTGGGCGGAGGGTGGCGCGGTCACCTCCGACATGGGGAGGGCTTCCGGATCGCCGCCGGTGAACACGTCCTGACGGGCCAGGGTCATTTCAGCCTGGAGCAGCTGTAAGCCGCCGAGCATATCGGACAGATCCGCATGGGCCTCGCTGGGCAGATCGCCCTCGGCCAGGTCGGACAGATAGGTCTGGGCCAAATGGGAGAGCCGGGACAAATAGGCCAGCACGGCCGCTTGCTGTCCCTGGTGATCGGGCAGCGCCGCCAGGCTGGTCTGCGCCCTGTCCGCAGAGAGGACAAGCTGGGAGAGCAGCTGGGTCTTTTGGCGGGTGGAGGTCGTGACCAGCAGCTTCTCCAGGGAAAGAGTGAGTGTCTCCAACTCGGAGGCTGCCTCGGCGACGGCGGAGCGGATGCCCTCGTTCAGGGCCAGCTCCGCAGTGGCGGTTCGGCGCTGGGAGGCGTTGAGCGCGATGAGCAGCGTGAGCGAAAGCACGCCCAGCAGCAGGTAGGGGAGCGTTCTTTTCATCCACATCACCTCAGATGGCGAAGGCGTGCCGCCCGATGGACAGCTGCACCGTCCGCGACCAGATCCACTCGTTGGTGGCGGTAGCGGGATTGTAATAGTAGGTACAGCCGCCAGTGGGATCCCAGCCGTTCATGGCGTCCCGGGCAGCGCGGACACAGGAAGCAGTGGGCTCCATGTCGAACTGCCCGTCCCAGACTGCGTCGAACGCGCCGGGCTGGAAGATCACGCCGGAGATGGTATCGGGGAATTCGTCGCTGCTGACCCGGTTGAGCACCACCGCTGCCACCGCCACCTGGCCGATGTATGGTTCGCCCCGGGCCTCGCCGTTGACTAAGCGGGAGAGCAAAGAGAGCTCGGACTCCCGGTACAAGCTGGCGGAGATGGTGCCGGTGATGCTCACGCCCAGGGCTGCGGCGGTTTTCGGGCCGACCTTGCCATCGGCGGTCAGACCGTTTTGCCGCTGGAAGCGCACCACAGCGTTGTAGGTGTCCCGCCCGAAGATGCCATCCACCGCCCCTGTGTAGTAGCCCCAGGTTTTCAGCCGCTGCTGGATGAGCGCTACCCTTTCCCCGCGGCTGCCCAGAGTGAGGGTGGCGGCGCTGGCGCTGCTGTATGTGACGCACAGCAACGCGGCCAGGGCGAGCAGCGCAATCAGGCGCTTGTCAGAGGGTTTGCGCATCGCCGGTGGCCTCCTTCACGATGGGCTGCTGAAGCAGCGCTGCCCAGAAGGCACGCCAGCCCCAGCGCCACATGACGGGACGCGCATCCGTCCCGCCTTCCGATGGCACGCGAGCATACCATGCGGACAGCTCGGGATCCAGCATGCCCCACATGAGCCGTTCCATCCGGGGTTCCTCCTGCACGCAGGGATGAAGTGTATCCTGCCTGACAGGCACGGGCAGTCCGGACAGCAGCATCTGCAGGGTAAGCATCAGGGACAATAGCATGGCAAGCATGGGCGTTCCTCCTTGTTTGGGTGAGATTATCTAAAAAGAGCATGCCCGAATGCTGATAGGTTTATACAGTTCTGTCAATAATCAGGAGGAATGGGGCGTTCGCCTTTACGCAAAGCGAAAATTGTGGTAAGATTGTGGTTACAGAGCGGTTCGGGCGATGATTTTTCTGCATCCAGGTGGGGATTGACGCCTGAATCAAGGAGGTTTTGTGATGGAACGTTGGGGAAACCGCTATGCGCATGGCCGCAACGACGGCCGTGGAATGGAGCATTCCCGGGCTGACCGGGTCAAGAGCATCGCGATTATTCTGCTTTTGGTTGCCATCCTGGGCGTGGGTATTGCAGGCGGCCAGGCGATTGCCTTCCGGGGCAAGACGGAGCAGCTGCTGATTTCCCGCGCGATCACCGAATGTGGCGCGGCAGTCAATCAGGGGTCAACCCTGTCCCGTTCCGGCGGGTCGGACACGGCGGGCGCGCTGGGGAAGATTCGCGCCAGCATCAATGCGGTGGATGTGATCAGCGGCATCCGCCAGACGCTTTATGGGCAGCCCCTTGCCCCCAAGGCGGATTTCAATGATCTGTATGAGATCATCGACAGCTATTCCGCCAAGCTCAAGAATGGCACATCCACCATTGACGAGCTGACCCGCCTGAACGAAGGGCTGGCGGCGCTGCAGGATGTGCTGCAAAAGGCCAAGTGAGCGATGTAACATATGTAAACTTTCCCAGGGATGGAAGATTCATCCGCCCCCATGCGTTGAGTAAGTGACGGCGCAATCGGCGGAGCAGGGCGTTCCTCCGGCATGTGCTGCGGGGACGCTTTTTACTGCCCCAAAGAAAGGAGCGATCTGATTGAAACGGATTCTGTGCTTAGTGCTTATGCTGTGCCTGCTGATGGCCTCCGCCTGCGCGGGCGAAACCATCCTGACCAGTCAGATGGAGAAGGATGACATCTATCAGAATATCCACGACATGGCGACGGTGGGCGACACCCTTTATGTGCTGACCTCATACGGGGTGAATGCGCGGCTGTATCGCTGGAAAAAGGGGTTGGCGGGCGCGGAGACCGTCGCGGAGAACCTGGTGTATGGCTGGGGCTACCTCTCCGTGAGCGATTTGGAACGGGATTATCCCGGCCTTGAGGTGAAGGGCAACAGCGACCCGAAGCACGCGATGAGCGAGCTCTTTACGGACGGGGAGAAGCTCTATGGCTTCAACGCGGCGACGAACCTGGTTTTTGAAATCGAGGTGACGGCGGATGGCCTTCGCTACACCGATGTGGCCACGCTGCCCCGGGAGCGGGCGCAGAGCGAATATGCGGCAATCTCTGTAAACAAGGTGGACAAGTGGCTCTTATGGATGGAGCTTGACCCCAATAGCCGCAAGTATAACCAACGTCTGCTGGTCTATGACCTGGAAAACGGTACGGTCAAGCAAGCAGTGCTGCCGGGCCTTCAGGCGGTGACTTCATATCAGGATACGCAGGTGCTTGCGATCTGCAAGACCGATGAGCAGGACAAGGCCTGGTCCGTGTACGCTTATGCCCCTGCCAACGACGCCTGCACGCTTCTGGGTATCCTGCCCACGGGCACCACGCTCTCCACCGCCGCCTATAGCGAGGAGATGGATTTGCTGATCTATCAGAAGCAAACCAGCGTCATGGGTTGGCATCCCGATACCGGCGAGGAACGGCTGGGCTTTGTGCCTGACAGCTACTCGGCGTGTATGATAGCCCTGGGGGAACAGGCCATCAGCAACACGGGCAATCAGGTCATTGTAAGCAGCATTGGCCAGGGGTATACGCCAGAGCACAGCGTCACCGTGATGAATGGCATCGTGGATGTGGCGGGGAAGGCCTTCCTTGCCAAGTACCCAGACGTGCCCTTCTTCTACGGCAGCTTCTCTGGGGAAAGCTTTACGCAGCTCCTTCGCCGAACGAAGGATGCGCCCGATCTGCTGCGCCTATCCAGCGAGGATCATCCCGAAGCCCTGGCGGCGGAGGGCTTGCTGGCGGATTTGTCCGTCTACCCCGACATCAAGGCCTATGTGGATGTGCTTTACCCGCCCTACAAGGAGCTGGTCACGGAAGGCGACGCCATTTATGCCGTGCCGGTGTTCGCGAGCGCCTACAACGGCTGGTTCATCAACAAGGAGGTCATGAACGCCATGGGCTTCACGGCGGAGGACATCCCCACCAGCCTGACGGAGCTGTGCGCCTTCGCGACCAAATGGAATGATGAGCTGGCGGAGAAGTATCCGCATTATACGCTGCTGAACAACACCACCTCCTACCGCGAGCGGCTGCTGGAGGCCATCGTCGACGCCTGGCGGGACTACTGCGCCTTCACCGGTAAAGATCTGAACTACGACGATCCCATATTCCGCGAGGCGCTTGTCGCGCTGGATGCAGCCCGCCTGGACAAGCTGGACGCGGCCCTCCGCCAGACCAACCCCGAGGTGTCCGAATACAAGCAGGCGCTGATCTGGACGGGCTGCAAGACCGTCGGCAACTTCAAAACCTACATGGAGGACTTCAGCGACCGCATCTTCATCCCCCTGACCCTCACCCCCGACACGCCCTATACCTGCGATGTCAGGAATGTATCGCTGTGGACGGTCAACGCAGCCTCCACGAACAAGGATTACGCCGCAGCCATGCTCAGTGAGATCATCGCCGGGATGGACGACACCTCCGCCTATGTCCTGCGCTCCGACAGGACCGAGCCTGTGATGGAGGACTACGCGGAGGATGTGCTATCCGCTGAACGGGAAGCGCTCGCGGAGCTGGAGGCCAAGCTGGAGGAATCCGTCAACCGGGCTGCCATCGAAAAGCGCATCGAAGAGCGAAAGACCTATATCGAGGATCAGCTGATGCCCCAGCTGTATAATATCGTGCCCTCCGCGCTGGAAAACTATGTGAAGGTCATTGTGCCTGCCACCTTCATCGGCCGGATGAGCGATGTCTACGGCGAGGACTATGCAACGGTCGAGGACTACATGGCGGATTATGCAGAGGGGAAGTGCACGGCGGATGAATTCATCACCCGCATGAATGAATGGCTCAAAAACTGACCCGCCTGGACGGACGGCCCGTGCTGTCCGTCCTTTTTTGCCGGATTGCCAGTGATATAGAAGGAATTGGCCGCTCCAGTGGCGAATGTATGACGCAAAGTCATTGAGGTGATGCATATGAATCAGCTCCGCACCATGGAGAACAAGGACCTGCTGGCCTACGAGCGCCTTTGCTCCATCTGTTACACCTATCCAGCAGGGCATGACGCGCCGTCTGAATTGCCAGAGGATAAGCTGCGCATCCGTCGCGGTGTATTTGACGAGTCCGGCCATCTCCTGAGCGCGATGATGCAGATCCCGTATCAGCTGCGCTTTTGCAATCAAACGGTCAACATGGTGGGCATCGGCGGCGTGGTGACCGACCCAACCGCCCGCGCCCAAGGGGCCATTCGCTCCTTGTTTGAAGCCGACCTGCCTACGTTGTTCCGCGAGGGCCATGTGTTCAGCGCGCTCTACCCCTTCAGCTACCGCTTTTATGGCAAGTTCGGATACATCTGGGCGCGGTTCGGGCGGAATATGGAAATCGCCCGTGACGCGATCCGCTCCGATCTTCGCCGCGCGGAGGAGATCGTCCGCGTGCTGCCTGGTGAGGACGATCAGGGAATGGCGGCGATCTACGCGCAGTATGTGGCGGACAAGGACTTTGCCGTGCTCCGCGACGGGGATATGTGGGCGCAAAAGCGCAAGGGCACGCCCTGGGATGACCTGAAGTACGCCTATGTGCTGCGCATCGCGGGCGAACCGGTGGCATATTGGATCGGTAGCATGCAGAAGGGAAGGAACGGTGCGAAGCTGACACTGACGGATTTCGCCTGGACAACCCAGGCCGGACTGGAAGCCATCTTTGCTATGATTCGTGGGATGAACGAGGTAGGCACTGTCCGCATGCAGGTCAGAAGCGGCCTGGAGTTGGCACTCCTGTGCAACGAGGCCTGGGATGTGGACGCGAAGGAGGACTGCCAGGGCATGGTGCGCGTCGTGAACGCGGAGCAGGCGCTGGCGCTGCTGCCCGCGCCGCTGCTGCCCGGCCGGTTGACGCTTGCCGTGACCGACGGGCAGATTCCTGAAAACTGCGCGACATTTACCGTGCTTGGCGATGGGCAAACCCTGACCGTCACGCGGGAAGCGCAGGCGGAGGCGGACATTCGCTGCGACATCCGGGGCTTGAGCGCGCTGGTGGTGGGCCGTCACCGCTTTGGAGACGCGGTGTCCCTGGGCCTGGTGGAGCTGCTGCATTCAGAGAATGAACGCTTTGCCCAGCTGCTGTTTGCAGAGCGCAGACTGCATCTGAACTGGGATTTCTGAGCTGATATGCCGCCGGAGGACGACTGACCCTTCCCAAAGAACCCGAACAATTACGGCGGATGGAGCGAGAAACAAACCGATTTTGCCTGGAACATCATGCGAAGGGTTTTGGGAGAATGTTCGAGAAACCAAAAACGTCGCCAAAAAACTGAAAAAAGTTGAGATAAGGTGTTGACAATTCTTTTGGGTGATGATAATATATACAAGCTGACTCGCGCGGCGACGCGCAGATCGGCACTGAACCTTGAAAACGATACAGACAGAAAGAAACGCAAAGGAAAGACAGTAATTCCGAATGAGTGAAGCTTGCCGGAAAACCGGTTAGTG
>JAQXLU010000009.1 GCA_029012285.1 Clostridiales bacterium
CATCCGGTGCTGGACAGCGGCTTTGCAGAAAAGCTGCAAACCTTCAAAACGGACATCCAGCTGACCCACACCTGGTTCCATGGTGACGCGCTGCGCATCAGCCAGGTGCTCATCAATCTGCTGGGCAATGCGATGAAATACTCCGATCGCGGCAAGGTCACGCAGCTAACCGTTCGGGAGACGGCTGTCGATGAACACACAGCAAGTATATACTTCGCCGTGATCGACCAGGGCTTTGGTATCAGCGAGGCGGATCGGCAGCGCATTTTCGGCGTGTTCGAGCAGCTTGGCAACGCCCCGGCGATGCGGCAGGGCAGCGGGCTGGGCCTGGCCATCTGCAACCGCCTGATCCACATGATGGACAGCGAAATCCACCTGGACAGCGAGCTTGACAAGGGCAGCACCTTCTCCTTCACCCTTGTGCTGCCCCTCGCACAAGCGCCCCAGCAGCAGGCAGAGGAAAGCGCCGACGAGGTGGACATGACCGGCGTCCGGGTGCTGGTGGCGGAGGACAACGAGCTAAACATGGAGATCATGCAGGCCTTCCTGGAGCAGATGGGCTGCCAGGTGGACAGCGCCTACAACGGCCTGGAAGCGCTGGACATGTTCAAGGCGTCAGACCCGGGCAGCTACCAGATCGTCTTCATGGACGTGATGATGCCCATCATGGACGGTCTGGAAGCGGCGCATCTCATCCGCACCTGCGAGCGTCCGGACAGCGCCACCGTGCCCATCATCGCCGTGAGCGCCAACGCCTTCGACGAGGACATCCGGCGTTCCCTGGCCAGCGGCATGAACGCCCATCTGTCCAAGCCTGTTAAGCCGCACCGGTTACAGCAGGTCATGCAGCAGGCGCTGAAAAAGGCATCCGGCCTTTCCCAGAAGCGCCCATAGCTGGCAAGCGCGCCAAACACACAGCAAGGCCCTTCGCGCAAAAAGCGTGAAGGGCCTTGTCCATTGGCGGGAATCAAAATTGCAACTGCGGCAGATCTTTCGCTCCTGCATGCCAGATCAAGGCAAGCTACCAAAGACGCAGCCTTATGAATTGAGGCACATGCACAAAACCATACAGCACGGATACAAATGCAGCACAAAAAATCCGAACCATTTTCAGGTTCGGATTGTGCGTGGAGCATAGCGGATTCGAACCGCTGACCCCAACACTGCCAGTGTTGTGCGCTACCAGCTGCGCTAATGCCCCGTCAACGTTTGGTAGTATATCACGGTTCAGGGGAGAAGTCAATAGGGAAATCGAAAAAAATTTCAAAAATTGACGTCAAGGGCGCCATGCCGGTTGACCGGTCTTCTGTACAGCGATCGCATCGCAATTCCCACTTGACATCCGCCGTGAAAGAAGTACAATAGAGGCAACAACGCAACACAAGGAGGGCTTTCCCCATGTCCATGATTTGCAAGTCTTTTGGCGTCACCAGCAAGGGCGACAAGGTAACCATGTTCACCATGACCAACAAGGAGGGCGCGTCCGTCAGCGTGATTGACCTGGGCGCAATCATCACCAGCATCATCGTGCCCGACCGTAAAGGGCAGCTATCGGAGGTCACTCTCGGCTTCGATACCCTCGACCGCTACGAGGGCAAGCATTCCTTCATGGGTGACATCGTGGGCCGGTATGGCAACCGCATCGCCAAGGCCGCCTTCACCCTGGACGGAACCACCTATCACCTGGCGGTTAATAACAATCAGAACCACCTGCACGGCGGCCTGGAGGGCTTCAACACCAAAATGTGGACGCTGGTCGCCGCCACCGAGGCCGAAGGCTCCGACAGCGTCAAGCTCCACTATCTCTCCCCCGATATGGAGGAAAACTACCCCGGCAACCTGGATGTGTATGTCACCTACACCTGGGATGACGACTGCAATCTGTCCATCCGCTACGAGGCCACCACCGACAAGGCCACCCATGTCAACCTGACCAACCACACCTACTTCAACCTGGCCGGGCATGACCACGGCACGGTGCTGGATCATGTGGTATTCATCGACAGCGACGCAGTGACGGCGGTGGACAAGGAGCTCATCCCCACCGGCGGCTACATGCCCGTGTCCGGCACGCCCCTTGACCTGCGCGAGGGCATGCTCCTGGCGGACGGCATCGACATGAAGGACACCTGCACCCCCATGGTCTGGGCAGGCGGCTACGACCACAACTATGTGCTGCGCAAGGGCGCTGCGATGGGCACCTGTGCGTATGTGTATCACGAGGAAAGCGGCCGCTCGATGGAGGTGCTCACCGACCAGCCCGGCGTGCAGCTCTACACAGCCTGCACCACCGACATGGATGGTGGCCGTGGCGGTGTGCATTACGGCAACTTCTCCGGATTGTGCCTGGAAACCCAGCACTTCCCGGACACCCCCAACCATCCGAATTTCCCCACCACCGTGCTGCGCCCTGGGGAAAAGTATGATTCCACCACCATCTACGCCTTCCGCGTGGAGGATGACGACGAGGAATAAGCCGCTGCGCTGATCCTCCGATATGGTGAAGGCCCGCCGAGTCAACTCAGGCGGGCCTTTTTGATGGGTTTGTGCAATTTTGCGGATGATCCGGAATGTATGCCTCGGGGAACTCCCTCAGTCAGCGAGCAAGCTCACCGCCACCTCCCTCGGGGAGGAATCCTTTGCTGGAAGCCTTGATAACTCCGATAGCACATCCCCTCTATTCCCCGTACCCCGTACCCCCCAGCCCCCTGCGGCTGCCGCCCAAGACGCACAAAGGCAGTCGCGGCGATTCTGCGGAGCCTTGCTTCCGCTTTAGCGGAAATTCAACGCAAGGCTCCGCAGCCAGAGCCGCCAAACCCATTCAGCCGCCTTCGTACCCGCACAAAAGCGCGAGGGGGGGCGTGGGGAAGGAGTCGAACTCCATCCACAGCCTTCCCCACGGCGGCCCCACGGGCAGCATAACAATAGAAAAACCTATCATCATCCAGCAAGCGGTAAGAAAGCAACTGTGACTGCTGCCAGGGCAGTTTCGCTTCCATCCACCTTGTAGGAAGGTGCTGCTGCGTTTGGCCTTTTCGGGGCTGGGTTGGCTGTTTCGCGAATCTTTGATTCGCGAAAGGCGCGCGGAGTGTTTTGCGCCTGCGGGCGCGGGGGTCTCCGACGGGGAGGGGCGCTGCCCCTCCACCCTGCAAGGGGCTTAGCCCCTTGA
>JAQXLU010000010.1 GCA_029012285.1 Clostridiales bacterium
TGGAGGAATTATACACCTTCCTGTGCCAGAGCCATATCACCCGCAGGGACGCGGTGATCGCCCTGGGCGGCGGCGTGATCGGCGATTTGACCGGTCTGGCCGCGGCTACCTTCCTGCGGGGGGTGCATTTCATTCAGGTGCCAACCACGCTGCTGGCCCAGGTGGATTCCTCCGTGGGCGGTAAGGTCGCGGTGGATCTGCCCCAGGGCAAGAACCTGGTGGGCGCGTTCTATCAGCCGGATTTCGTGCTGGTGGACCCCGACACGCTGCATACCCTCACGGATGAATACTGGCGGGACGGCTTGGGCGAGGTGGTCAAGTACGGCTGCATCGGCGATGCGACGCTCTTTGCCCTGCTGGAAAAATGCGCCCCCGGCGGTCGCCCGGCCTTGATGGGGGAAATCGACGCCATCTTGGCGCGGTGCATCCAGGCCAAAGCGGATGTGGTGGCCCAGGATGAGCGCGACACTGGCCTTCGCATGACGCTGAACTTCGGCCACACCATCGCCCATGCGGTGGAAACCTGCCAGCACTACACCGGGCTGCGCCACGGCGAGGCGGTGGCGCTGGGCATGCATCACATGACCCGGTGGACGGAGGGGAAGGCGATGACCGAGCCCGGCACGTCAGCCAGGCTGGACGCGCTGCTCCGCCAGCTGGATATGCCCCTGGCGCTGCCCGACATCCCCGAGGGGGAGCTGATCGCCGCGATGGGGATGGACAAGAAGTCCGCCGGGAATACCCTGCGGGTGATCGTCCTGCGCCGCATTGGGGAATGCTTTGTGCACCCGACAGACACGGCGTTCTTCACAGGAATTACGGCGAATTGATGTTTGAAACTAACAAAAAGCAACAAATTTATAAAGATGACTTTTCAAACGGCGGCGATTCATGTAAAATAGAATCGGTGTCGTATACGGCGGCACGCCCGGAGGGATTCCGGCGCGGGCCGCTTCTGTTTGTATGGGAAGGAAGATCACGATGGCGACGGAACGCGAGCTTGCCCTGAGCCGCAGCATGGCAGCGCTTCTGGCGGGAGACCCAGGCGCGATCGCTCCGGAGGACGGGGCGGTGTTTGCCTACCGGCTGCTACGGTGGGAGGCGGATGTGCCGCTGACGGACGAGCAGCGCGAGGCCCTGCTGGAGGGCGTGGACGCAACCTTCTCCGCGATGGGCACAGCGGCGGCCCTCTTTGCCTCCGATGGCGATGTGATGACCATCATGCTGGCGATGGATCGCTTCCCCGCCAAGGTGCACAGGGATACGGTGCTGTGGCTCTGCGCCCACGCGCTGATGGAGCATGCCTCCGTCAATCTGGAACAGGACGGCACGATGTTCATCGGCGAGGAGTTTGCTTCCGCCGGGGAATGGCAGCTCCACCTCGCCCCCATGCGGGAAATCACGCAATGGTGGCGTTTGGCCTCGCCCATTGACGGCGGCAGCGCCCATGCGCACCGCAGCCAGCTGCAAATGCGCATCAAGCGGCGGCAGTACGGCGCGCTGGGCGGCTATGTGTCCCGGGCGCTGCGGACGGAAACGGAGATCTCCCGGGTGTGCTTCGGCTTCGTCCCGCTGGTGATTGAGGCCATCTGGAGCCAGCACGGCGAGCTCTCCCTGCAGAAGCTGACCGAGGGGCTGTCCCTGACGGAAATGACCCGCCATCCCCGGGAGACGCTGCTTTCCTGGCTGACTGCGCTATCCCCGACCCTGCGCGCCTGCCCTCCCACGGCCAACGCTGCGCCCATTGAGCGGGTGATTGAGTCCATCCGCGCGGACTGCTCGTTGCCCTATTCCCAGGCGAATCTGTCCAGGTCGCTGGGGTTGACGCCGGCTTATTTCTGCCGATTGTTTCATGAAAAGACGGGACAGCATTTCTCGACGTTTTTGACAAGGACAAGGATGGAGAAGGCGCAGTATTTGCTTTCTGGCGAGCAGCCGATGACGCTGGCGGAGATCAGCGCGGCCTGCGGGTATCCGAATAAGAGTTATTTCTGCCAAGTGTTCAAGAAGTATACAGGCATGACCCCAGGCGAGTTCGGCAGTACCTACACGGACGAATAACCCACCCCCAAAAGCGCCTTCCTCCGCCGCACTTTGCAGCGCTGGAAGGTTCTTTTCATTCCTGCAACGGCCATCAGATTCCTTACTGCGCCTGCACCTCCAATCAACGGCTGTCGATGCACCTCCCCGCCTTTTGCCGTTGCCAGTGTGTGCAAACTATGCTATACTGAAACAGTATGTAGAAAAGGAATCCCATCACTCCGGGATTTGCAGGAGGTCATACACATGCGGCCCATGTATGATATGCTCAGGGCGGCAGGTGGTCGCACCAGCTTCCACATGCCGGGACACAAGGGGCGTGCGCCCTTCGGCCCTGTGGACCTGTATGCGCTGGATACCACCGAGCTGCCCATAACGGATGATCTCTACGCGCCGGAGCGGGGCATCGCCCAGGCCCAGACGCTCTACGCCAAGGCGGCAGGGGCGGCGCGCACGCTTTTCCTCACCAATGGCTCCACCAGTGGCATCCACGTCATGACCCAGCTCTATTGCGGGGAGGGCGACACCATCCTGCTGCCGCGCAATGCTCATCTTTCTGCGGTGAACGGCTGCATCATGGGCGGGGTGAAGGTGCGCTGGCTGCCTCTGTCCATGACGGCGGACGGATTGTGCTACATGAAGGAAGGCGACGTGATCGCCGCGATGGATGCGCATCCCGGGGCGAAGGCGGTGTTCCTGGCGCGCCCGGATTATTACGGCTGCATGCTGCCTATCAAGCGCATCGCGGAGGCGGCCCACGCGCGCGGCATGCGTCTGGTGGTGGACGAGGCCCACGGCGCGCATCTGCCGTGGATGGCGGGGGCGGCTTCCGCCGGGGCATGCGGCGCGGACGCCTGGGTGCAATCCGTACACAAGACGCTGCCCGGGCTGACGGGCACGGCGGTACTGCAATTGCGGGACGCGGCGGATCAACCCAAGGCCCTGCGGCTGTTGCGCCGGGGGCAGAGCAGCTCGCCGTCCTTTGTGGGGATGATGTCCATCGACGACGCGCGGGCGTATATGGAGGAAAATGGAATGGCGCGGTTGGCGGAGCTCGCCACGGCGGTGGAACACCTCCGCCGGGAGCTGCCGTCCCTGGGCTACCGGGACGCCCACGCGATGTGGCGGGAGACCGGGCTGACCTTTGACCCGACCCGCCTGGTGATCGACGCGCCCCAGGGCGGCCCTGCGCTGGCGGAGGCGCTGCGAAAATGCGGCGTGGACGCGGAAATGTACGACCACCGCCGGGTGGTGTTCATCCTCACCGCGATGGACGCGCCCCAGGAGGTGCAGCGGCTGGCAGCGGCGCTGCGGGAAATTCCGCCGGCACAGGGGCACATCCCCGCGCTGCCCATGCTGACCCCCATCCCCGAGCGGGTGCTGGAGGTGCGCGAGGCGGCGATGGCAGCGTGCGAAGGTGTAGCGCTGGATGCGTGCGCGGGCCGCGTTGCGGCGGTGTCGGCGGGGCTGTATCCGCCGGGCGTGCCGCTGATCTGCCCCGGCGAAAGGGTGACGCAGGAGGTCGTCGACCGCCTGAAAAATGCGAGGAATCAGGAACGCTTCGGCGTGGAAGGAGATACGCTCTTATGCGTAAATGTGTGATTTTCGACCTGGATGGGACGCTGACCCGCTCCGAGGAGGGTATCTGGAATTGCGTCCGCTATGCGGCGGAGAAGCTGGGCTTCCCCGAGCCGGACGCGCCGACCCTGCGCAAGTTTATCGGCCCGCCGCTGGGGTATTCCTTCCGCGAATACATGGGCATGGACGATGAGATGGCGCAGAAGGCGGTGGAAGCCTACCGGGAGCGCTACAACGTGACGGGCCTGTTTGAGAACCGGGTGTTCCCGGGCATCCGCCGATTGCTGCGCACACTCAAGCAGGAGGGCTGGTACATCGGCATCGCCACCGGCAAACCGCAAAGGACCTCCGAGCGGGTGGTGGCGCACTTCGGCCTGGACAAATTTGTGGAGAAGCTCTGCGGCCCGGTGGCGGATCACCGGGCGGACAAGATCGACCTCATCCGCGGCGCGCTGCCCAAGGGCTGGGACGCTGCCACCGACGACATCTGGATGGTCGGCGACCGCAAATTTGATGTGGAGGGCGCTATCGGCGCGGGGGTGAAGTCCATTGGCGTGGGCTACGGCTATGGCTCGGAGGAGGAGCTGCGCCAGGCCGGATGCACCCATTACTGCCCCACGGTGCAGGACGTGATCGACTTCCTCTGTCCGGGCGCGACGCCGCCCAAGGGGGCGTTCCTGTCCATCGAGGGGTTGGACGGCAGCGGTAAGGGGACGCAGCTGCGCTTGCTGTGCGACGTGATCGACCGCTACGGCTTCGAGCTGGTGCAAACCCGGGAGCCCGGCGGCTGCCCCATCAGCGAGAAGCTGCGGGAGATCATCTTGGACAAAAACAACACCGACATGGACGATGTGACCGAGGCGTTGCTCTATGCCGCGGCCCGCGCCCAGCATGTGCGCCAGATCATCCGCCCGGCCATCGCGGCGGGCCAGGTGGTGCTCTGCGACCGGTTTGTGGATTCCTCCGTGGCTTATCAGGGTGGTGGGCGGCAGCTGGGCGTGCAGCGCGTTATGGACATCAACGCCCCCGCTGTGGACGGCACACTCCCCCTGGCCACGGTGTACCTGGACATCGACCATGAAACCGCTCTCCGGCGTCGCGCCGCCGCCACCGAGCTGGATCGGCTGGAACTGGCGGGGGACTCCTTCCACACCCGCACCGAGGCGGGCTACCGGGAGCTCATCCGCCACGACCCGGAACGGTTCATTGTGGTGGATGCAACCAAAACACCGCAGGAAATCGGCACCGAAGTGGCAGAGAAGGTGCTTGCAAGGCTCATGGAGGCGGAATAAGTGGCAGAACGGATTGTTGTGGGCATGTCCGGCGGGGTGGATTCCTCCGTGGCGGCGCTGCTGCTCAAGCAGCAGGGCTACGACGTGGTGGGCGTGTTCATGAAGAACTGGGAGGAGACCGACGAGAGCGGCGTCTGCACGGCCGAGGAGGACTGGAACGACGTGCGCGAGGTCTGCCAGACCATCGGCATCCCTTATTACGCGGTCAATTTCGCCAAGGAATACTGGGACCGGGTGTTCAGCTACTTCCTGGACGAGTACCGCGCGGGCCGCACGCCCAACCCGGACGTGCTGTGCAACCGGGAGATCAAGTTCAGGGCGTTCCTGGATTTCGCGATGCAGCTGGGCGCCTCCCGGATGGCGACGGGGCATTTTGTGCAGACCAACGAGCGGGGCGAACTGCTGCGCGGCGCGGACGCGAATAAGGATCAGAGTTACTTCCTATATATGCTCCACGCGGGGCAGCTGAAGCAGGCGATGTTCCCTGTCGGCCACCTGACCAAGGCGGAGGTGCGGCGCATCGCGGAGGAAAACGGGCTCATCAACAGCAAAAAGAAGGATTCCACCGGCGTGTGCTTCATCGGCGAGCGGCGCTTCAAGACCTTCTTGCAGGAATTCCTGCCTGCCCAGCCCGGCGACATGGTGGCTCCGGACGGCAAGGTGGTCGGGCGGCACGACGGGCTGATGTACTACACCCTGGGCCAGCGGCGCGGGCTGGGTATCGGCGGCTGCGGCGACGGACGCAGCTGGTTTGTGATCGGGAAGGATCTTGAAAGCAACCGACTGCTGGTAGCCCAGGGGGAGGACCACCCGATGCTCTACTCAACCCTGTCCGTGGCTGGCGGCGTCACCTGGGTGGGGGATGCGCCCATTCGCGCCGGCGAAACGCTGCGGTGCACCTGCAAATACCGCTACCGCCAGGCGGACGGTCCGGTGGAGGCGACGCTGCAGATGGACGGACGGCTGCTGCTGCGCTCCCTGACCCCTCAGCGCGCGGTCACGCCCGGGCAGAGCGCAGTGCTCTACCAGGGGGAGCGTTGCCTCGGCGGCGCGGTGGTGGAGGAGATTCTGGACGCCGGAAAGGCGAACATCCCGGGTGAATGAAGCCTGGGATGTTCGTTCATATTCCGAAACATTGGGGGAAATGCCTGCTGCGAAGGTACGGAAACCCCAAAAACCACTGAAAAAAGTTCAAAAAAGTGAGAAAAAGGTGTTGACTATTTTGTCCCCTGATGATATGATATACAAGCTGACTCGCGCGGCGACGCAGCGGATCGGCACTGAACCTTGAAAACGATACAGACAGAAAGAAACGCAAAGAAAGACAGTAATTCCGAATGAGTGAAGCTTGCCGGAAAACCGGTTAGTGAATACAGGATTAAATGAAAGAGTTTGATCCTGGCTCAGGACGAACGCTGGCGGCGTGCTTAACACATGCAAGTCGAGCGGAGAGAGGGGAG
>JAQXLU010000011.1 GCA_029012285.1 Clostridiales bacterium
CGCCCGGGATACACCCACCGACGAGGAGAGAATCACCATGGCTGCAATCCTGATTATTGAACCGGATATGACCGTCCGGCTGCGCATGAGCAACGCGCTATCGGCGGCGAATCACCAGTGCATCCACGCGGGGAGCATCCGTGAGGGAGCGGAGATCATCCAACATTCCACGCGCTTGGTGACCATTCTCAACGCCCGTTTGCCCTGGGCGGAGAGCATCTCCCTGCTGCGCCAGCTGGAGGAAAAGGGGTGGCCGGTGCTCTTCGTGACCTCCGATGGCAACACCGTGCACCATTTACAGGCGCTCTACCAGGGGCCGCGCGGGGTGCTGCTCTCCCCCTTTGACGACGGGGCGCTGCGCCACAGCGTGGCCAAGCTGCTGTCGGAAAGCAACGGGCAGCTGACCATCGGCGCACTGCGCCTGGACATCGAGCGCCGCCAGTGCACGCTGGATGGCGAATCGCTGCCGCTGACAGCCCAGGAGTTCAGCCTGCTCCAGGCGCTGATGGAAAGCCCCGACGCGCCCCTCACCCGGGAGGAGCTGCTGCGCACCGCCTGGGGCTACCAGACCGCCGGAGAGACCCGCACGGTAGATGTGCACATCCAGCGGCTGCGGCGGAAGCTGGGCACAAGCTGCATCGAAACGGTGTACAAGCTGGGGTACCGGCTGAAAATGGCATAATGCAAGAGGTCGCGGCTTCGCGGCCTTTTTTGTTTCATGCGACTTTTACATTTTGTTCATGCATTCGCGCCCCATCTCTGCTATAATGGGTCTGTATGATTGGAGGGTTCACACCATGATTGAGCTCAGGGGGGTCACCAAGCGTTTCGGCGCTGTGGAAGCCGTTGCCGATCTGTCCTTCACCGTTCCCAAGGGGCAGATTGTGGGGCTGCTCGGGCAGAACGGCGCGGGCAAAACCACCACGCTGAACATCCTCACCGGGTACATGCCGCCCACCTCGGGCCAGGTGCTGGTGGACGGCATGGATATGCTGACCCACAGCCGGGCTTGCAAGCAGTCCATCGGGTACCTGCCGGAGAAGCCGCCGCTCTACGATGAAATGACCGTGCGCAGCTATCTCGCCTTCGTCTGCGAATTGAAGGAGATGCATCGCAAGGCCATCCCCGCCCATGTGGACGAGGTGATGGCCGTCTGCGGCCTCACAGAGGTCGCGGGGCGCGTGATCGGCCACCTGTCGAAGGGCTACCGCCAGCGCGTCGGCGTAGCGCAGGCCCTGTGCGGCGATCCGCCTGTGCTGGTGCTGGACGAGCCCACGGTCGGCCTTGATCCCCGCCAGGTGGTCGAGATTCGCGCCCTCATCCGCCAGCTGGGCCAGACCCACACGGTCATCTTCTCCTCCCATTTGCTGTCCGAGATTCAGCAGCTGTGCCAGCGGGTGATCATCCTCCACCGGGGCAGAATGGTGCGCGAGGCGGACATGCAGGAGATGACCGACGCGGGAGATGTGCTGCGGTTGCGGGCTTCCATCCGGGGACGCCAGCAGGAGCTGCTCCCGGCGCTGCTGTCCCTGCCCTGCGTGCGGCGGGTCAAGCCCCTCAAGCAGCAGCAGAGCGGCGTGACCGAGGTCAGCCTCGAATGCGAACGGGACGCCTCCCCCGATGCGCAGACAGCCATCTTCCGCCTGCTGTGCGCCATGGACGCGCCCCTGATGCAGCTTGTAACCGAGCGCGACACCCTGGAGGAAGCCTTCCTTCGCACCACCTCCGCCGATTAACAATGTAAGTAGGTGAATGCCTTGCTGTCCATCTGGAAGCGCGAGCTTCAAGGCTATTTCTTCACCCCCGTGGGTTATGTGTTCATGGGCGTGTTTCTGTCCCTGTCGTCGGTGATCTTCTTCCTGACGATCATGCAGTCCCGCTCAGGGGACTTGCTGTCCTTCATTGGCACAATGACCTACCTGTGGATGCTCCTTTGCCCTGTGCTGACCATGCGGCTGTTGGCCGAAGAAAGGCAAAAGCGCACCGATCAGCTGCTGCTGACCAGCCCCGTGTCCCTGCCCGGCATCGTGCTGGGCAAGTACCTGGCGGCAGTCACGGTGATGCTGCTGACCGTGCTGCTAACGGGCCTGTTCGTGCTCATCGTCGCCATCTATGGCCGGGTGTACCCGGGAGAGCTGCTGGTGGGCTATCTGGGCTTTGTGCTGCAGGGCTGCGCCTTCATCGCGCTGGATCTGCTCATCTCCGGCTGCACCTCCAACCAGGTGACAGCGGTGGTCGCGGCTTTCGGGGCGAACTTCGTTTTGTGGATGCTCGACCTCATCCAGGCCGCTGTGCACATCGACTGGGTACGGGCGCTGCTGTCCTTCTTCAGCCTGTATGAGCGCACCGAGCCCTTCCTGATGGGGCAATTCTCCTTTGCCAGCGTGGGCTATGATTTGTCCTTCGCGGCGGGTTGCATCGCGCTAACCATCCACCTGATGGACGCACGGCGTTACAGGGGGGCATGAGGATGAAGAAGCTAACCTTTCTACACAATCCCCGCTTCCGCTACGGTAGCCTGTCCACGGCGCTGCTCATCATCGCCATCGCGCTGCTATTGGCGCTCAACGGCCTGTTCACCGCCCTGGAAAAAAGGTACGGCTGGCGGGTGGACTGCTCCTTCAACAGCATCACCTCCCATTCCCAGGTAACGGATGAGCTGCTGCGCGAATTGGACATGCCGGTGCACATCTACGCCCTGTACGAGAAGGGCAACGAGGATTTGCTGCTCTTTGAGCTGCTGAACCGCTATGCAGCCGTCTCCCCCATGATCACCTGGGAGCAGACCTCCCTGAGCCTCAACCCCACGCTGGCCACCCGCTTTTCAGGCAGCACCTCGGGCAACGCTGTCACCACGGACAGCCTGGTGGTCTTTTGCCCGGAGACGGAGCGCTTCCGTGTGCTGAACGCCAAGGACTTCCTCACCCTGTCCATCGACTACGACGCGGGCGTGTATGCCTATGACAAGCTGACCTACGAGAGCAGCATCACCTCCGCCATCGCCTATGTCACCCAGGACGTCATTCCTGTGGTGTACATGGTGCAGGGCCACGACGAGCTGGACGAAAACACTGCCGCCACGCTGGTGGACTTCCTGCGCAGCAACCACTACGACGTGCGCTTTTCCACCCTGGCGGAGATGGAGATTGCCCCGGAGGATCTGCTGGTGTTCTTGGCCCCCGTACGCGACCTGACGGACACGGAACTGACCCAGGTCACGGCCTTCACCCGCCAGGGCGGCGCGATCCTCTTCGCCTGCGACTACTCCGACCCCATTGCCAGCATGCCCAATTACCGCTCGCTGCTGCGCTCCTACGGCTTTGTGCCCAAGGCGGGCGTGGTCGTGGCGGCCAAGGACGACAAATCCGGGTATTTTGATGGCAACCGCACCGTGCTGCTGCCCCAGATGCAGCCCACGGACATCACCCTTGATCTGCTGCTCCAGAACACCACAACCCTGCTGCTTTCCACCCCCCGGGCCTTTGAAACGCCTGAGGCCACCGACAACCGCCTGACCGTCACACCCATACTGCTCTCCGGGGAAGGCTCCTATTTGCACAGCCTTTCCGGCAGTACGTCCCTTGCCCAGCAGCCGGAGGACGAGATCGGCCCCTTCCCGCTGGCCCTGGAGGCCTACCGCTTCTCCGACACGGGCGACGTGAGCAGGGCCATCGTCATCGGCTCCACTTCCACGCTGACCAGCGAGTACTACTACTCCATGACCCACGCACAGGAGTTCATCATCCGCACGATGGAATACCTGGTGGACAGCGCGGCCAGCAATCTGCACATCATGGCACGCACCGCCGTTCGCCCGGGCCTCTCTGCGGACGCATTGACCCTGGGTAGCCTGCTGCTGGTGCTGTTGCCGCTGTCGGTGCTGGGCGCGGCGCTGCTCATCCTCTATCCCAGGAGGCACAAATGATGCAACATGTGCAGAAGAAGAAGCGTTTCCATCCCGAAAGGCGGCGGATGCGGCTGCTGATTGCCTCATTCTTTGGGCTGATGCTGCTCATCGCGGCCATCATTTTGCTCCGCAGCGAGCCGCCCAGGGAGCTCCCCGACCCAGTCAGCACAGCGGAAACCCTGTTTGCCTACGACAAGTCGGACGTGACGTCCATCACCATCCGCCGGGGCGAGGAAGCCCCCTGGACGGTGGTGCAGGGCGGTGACGGCCTGCTGACCCTCACCGGGGAGGACGGCTTCACCCTGTCCGAGGCGACCTCCGCCACATTGCTGGACGCGGCGTTCATCCTCCCCTGCGAGGAGGTGTTGACCAGCGACCCGGTGGACTATGCCGCCAACCTGGCCGACTACGGGCTGAATCCACCGCAGTATGAGGCCATCATCACCTATGCCAACGGCGTGACGGCCCACCTGAGCATCGGCAACCCCGAGGCGGAGCATGGCGCGTGGTACTACATGACCGTGGCGGGGGACGAGCGGCTGTTTGCCTTCTCCCGGGGCATGGTGGAAGCACTCTTCGTCAGCCGGGAATCCCTGCGCCAGGTCACGACCCCGACCATCCACAAGGCCCGCATCGACCGTTTCACGCTGACCAGCCCCAAGCAGGTGCTGTCCTGGGCGCTTGATGGCGACATCACCGACAGCGACGCGGCGGACAAATGGCGCATCACATCGCCCATCTCCTACCCTGCCGACGCAGATGCGGTTTCATCCCTCCTGGCCAATCTGGCCAATCTGCGCCTGGGTGCCTGCGTGGGTCCCGCCACCGCGGAAAACCTTGCTGCCTATGGCTTTGATGCCCCCCGGCTGACCATCAGCATCCACCTGGCGGCAGGCGCCGTTGGCGTGACCAACGCGGACGGCGCGGTGGAAGCCGTCGACTACCCGGAGGAAACCATCACCTTCATCATTGGCGGCGAACGCAGCGAGCTGGTGGATTACGTGCTGTGCGGGAACACCATCTACGTCAGCAGCCATTTCACCGTGGGGATGTTCATGGAGGTGGACGTGGCTGCCACTATGAGCCGCTATCCGGTGCTTGTGGCGCTGGGCAATTTGTCGTCGCTGCGCATCCAGGAGGGCGACGGCATGACCGAATACGTCCTCACCCGAACGGAGCAGGTCGCGGAAAACAACGACCTCATCACGGATGCGGAGGGCAATCCCGTATGGGATGTGACCGTCAGTCGCAACGGGGAATCCATCGACTACGCCGCCTTCGGGGCCGCCTACAAGGCCTTGACCCTGGTGACAGTTTCCGGGACGCTGCCCGAGGGGGAAGGCATTGGCGATCCCCACACGGTCTACACCTTCACCGATGTGGATGGCACCGTGCACACGGTCGCGCTATCCACCTTCGACGCGCTGCATGACGCGGTGATCGTCGACGGGCACGCGGCGTTCTACCTCATCAAGGGCGGCTTTCGACTGCAGCTGGATTGAAAAACGCCTCCGGTTCACGCGAGCCGGAGGCGTTGTCATGCGATTTACAGGTTGCGGGAGTAGTTGGGGGCTTCCTTGGTGATGGAGATGTCATGGGGATGGCTCTCCGCCAGGCCCGCGCCGGTGATCTTGATGAACTCCGCATTCTTGCGCAGATAGTCGATGTTGGGCGCGCCGCAGTAGCCCATGCCAGCGCGCAAGCCGCCGATCATCTGGTAGATGGTGTCCGCCAGGATGCCCTTGTAGGGCACGCGGCCCTCCACGCCCTCGGGCACGAGCTTCTTGGACTCCGTCTGGAAGTAGCGATCCTTGGAGCCCGCCTCCATCGCCGCCAGAGAACCCATGCCGCGGTACACCTTGAAGGAGCGGCCCTGGTAGATTTCGATCGCGCCGGGGGCTTCCTCCGTACCAGCCAGCATGGAGCCCAGCATCACGCAGGAGCCGCCAGCGGCCAGGGCCTTCACAATGTCGCCGGAATACTTGATGCCACCGTCGGCAATCACGCGGATGCCGTGCTTGTCGGCTTCCTCCGCGCAGTCCGCCACCGCGGTGATCTGGGGCACGCCGATGCCAGCCACCACGCGGGTGGTGCAGATGGAGCCCGGGCCGATGCCGACCTTCACGCAGTCCACGCCGGCGGAGATCAGATCATGGGTTGCACCAGCGGTCGCCACATTGCCTGCGAACAGCTGGATGTCCGGGAAGCGGTTGCGGATGGCCTCCACCTGCTTGAGCACGCCCACGGAATGACCATGCGCGGTGTCAATGGAGATCACGTCCACCTTGGCGTCCACCAGGGCCTCGATACGCTCGAACACATCGCTGGTCACGCCGACAGCCGCGCCACACAGCAAGCGGCCATTGGCATCCTTGGCGGAGTTGGGGTACTTGGTGGACTTCTCGATGTCCTTGATGGTAATCAGGCCGCGCAGCACGCCGTTCTCATCCACGATGGGCAGCTTCTCGATGCGGTGCTTGGCCAGGATCATCTTGGCCTCCTCCAGGGAGGTGCCCACGGGCGCGGTGATCAGATTCTCGCTGGTCATGAACTCGTGGATGGGGCGGTTGTAATCCGTGACGAAGCGCAGATCGCGGTTGGTCAGGATGCCCACCAGCTTGCCATTCTCGCAGATCGGCACGCCGGAGATGCGGTAGCGGGCCATCAGGTCCTCCGCATCCTGGATCAGATGAGTGGGAGAGAGGAAGAAGGGATCGGTGATGACGCCATGCTCGGAGCGCTTGACCTTATCGACCTGGGCCGCCTGATCGGCAATGGACATGTTCTTATGGATGATACCCAGGCCGCCTTCACGGGCCATGGCGATGGCCATGCGCGCGTCGGTGACGGTATCCATCGCGGCAGACATCAGCGGGATGTTCAGCTTGATCACGGGAGTCAGCTGTATGGACAGGTCAATGTCCTTGGGCAGCACCTCGCTGCGGGCGGGCACCAGCAGCACGTCGTCAAAAGTGAGACCTTCGCGCACAACCTTCTGAAGCATGGGATGATCCTCCTCCACAATTCTTGGGTGTTTTGGGGTTTCAGACATTGTATCAAAAGCCCCGGGCAATGTCAATGGCCCGAGTGACGTTATTTTGCCCTTTTTAGATGGATACAATCCGTGCTGGTCCATCCGGCATCCGACCGCCCATTTTGGCCATCTCCGGAAGAAAAGGATTGCGCATCCTTCGGCATTTGTGCTATAATAAACATAGATGGAAGGCCGCCTAACGCGGCTTGAGGCAGGAGGTACATGATGAGTAAGAAGATCGTGATCGCCATCGGTCGTCAATACTGCTCCGGCGGGCGCTATGTGGGCCGCCTGCTGGCAGAAAAGCTGGGCATCCCCTTCTATGACAAGGAGCTGCTCTCCGAGGCAGCCAAGGAATCCGGCATCTGCGAGGAAATCTTCGAGGAGCACGACGAGAAGCCCACCCGCTCGCTGCTGTTCTCCCTGGTCACCGGCATGCAGCAGCACATGTCCACCGGCTCCTTCTATATGGACATGCCGCTGAACCACAAGATCTTCCTGGCCCAGTTTGACGCCATCCGCCGCATCGCCGCCCAAGGGAGCTGCGTCATTGTCGGCCGCTGCGCCGATTATGTGCTCAGGGACGATCCGGATACCGTAGCGGTGTTCGTCAAGGCGGATATGCCCAGCAAAATTGAGCGCGCAGTGAAGTTCTACGGCATCGAGGCCGACAAGGCGGAGGAACGCATCCGCAAGGCCGACAAGCAGCGCGCCAGCTACTACAACTACTACGCCACCGCCACCTGGGGCGATCTGGAGAACTACGACCTGGTGGTAGATACCGGCGTGCTGGGCGTGGAAGGCGCGGTGGAATTGATCGCGAAATTCCTGGAGCTGCGCGACAGCAAGCAGGCCTGATGAGGTGACCCGATGAAGAGAGTTGCAGCCCTGCTGCTCTGCGCACTGCTGATGACCTCCGCACTGGCGGACATCGAATGGCCCACGGCCCTGAACAGCGGTCAGGCGGCGCTGCGCAACTATGTGGACACGGTGAATCTCACCCTGACCCAGATGGACGCGGGCGTGATCGACATGCAGTACGAATTGTACCCCGCCTTTGCCAGCCTGGGCATGGACGGCGAGGAGACCGCCGAAAGCTGCGAGATGTACTTCCAGCTGGGCGAAGGCGGACTGTATTCACTGACGCTGCGGCTGTGCGACCCGGACCGTTTCGAGCAGGTCGCAGCAGCCTGCCTGTCCGCAGCCTCTACCGCCATCTCGCTGGAGAGCGCGCGCAAGCTCACTGCCACCTACGCCCAGGTGCTCCGGGACGACCTCGCCGCACTGCGCAGCAACCCGGAGATCGCCATGACCCATTCCTTCGAGGAAGCGGTGGAAGCCCAACAGGGCGATCAGCCCCGGGCGTACTTCGCCTACTATCCCAACCAGTTCGGGAATGGTCATGCCTATCTACAAATGACGTTGATTTTCGCCCGCCCCGGTAGCGGCAGCGGCGCGCTGTCCACCGCGGACGCGACCCCCGCGCCCTACCTGGAGGACGCGGAATATGAGGGCTATTTCTCCAAGGACAACTATAACCACCTGGAAATCTTCGCTACCCCCACCCCGGAGCCTGACTCCGCCGCGATGGAAAACTGGTAATGGATTTACCCGGCCATCTACCGGGCTGATTGGAGGACAACATGTCGTATCAATTCACTGTAACCCCGAACAAGAAGGTGCGCGTCATCATTTCCAGCGACACCGCCTGTGAAGCGGATGATCCCTTCGCCATCGCCCACGCGCTGCTGTCCCCGAAAATGGACGTGAAGGCTGTCGTCGCGGAGCACTTCATGCAGGAGGGCTCCATGGAGCAAAGCTACGCCGCAGCGGGCATCCTGCTCGGGCTGATGAAGTTCAGCGTGCCGCTGCTGCACGGGCAGCCCTGGCCGCAGGACGGCAGCCTCAGCGAGGGGGCGAAATGCATCATCGACGAGGCACGCCGGGAGGACGCGCGTCCCCTGTTCGTGCTGTGCATGGGCGCTATGACCACCATAGCCGCCGCGCTTCGGGCCGCGCCCGACATTGCGGACAAGCTGACCGTCGTCACCATCGGCGGACGCAGCTACAGCGCGGATGCGGCCCCCATGCGCGAGTTCAACTGGGGCAACGACCCGGAGGCCATCAACTTCATCCTGCGGGACACGAAGGCGCCGGTGTGGCAGATTCCCATCAGCGGATACGGGATGATCCGCGTGGGCCTGGCGGAATTGCAGCGCAAGGTCGCCCCCTGCGGCGAGGTGGGCGCGTATCTCTTGCGCCAGATGGACGCCTACAACCAGACCCCCGGCGCAGCCTGGACGGCGGGTGAAAGCTGGTCCTTGGGCGACAACCCCAGCGTGGCGGTGGTGCTCCAGCCCGGCTGCGGCGAGAACCACATGCAAAGCGCCTGGCTCATCGACGAAAAAACCGCCTATGTACAGGAGCTCCCCGATCGGCAGATTCTGGTGTACCACACCATCGACAATCGCTATGTGCTGGAGGATCTCTTTGCCAAGCTGGCCATCAACTTTGGATAAACCATCGTGTGACACAAAAGGGGCCACTCATCCGAGCGGCCTTTTGTTATGACTTGATAATCTGTTGCCCGTACTTCGCCACCAGGCGATCCCGGTCGGCATTGCCAATCACGATGGTCAACTCCGTGCCCTCGTCCGTGTAGCTTTCCGAAATCACCCGGCCCAGCGGGCGAATCTGCCCCACCAGCCCGTACTGGCTGAAGGGCAGCACGAAGGTCACCGGGGCGAAGGTCTTTTGCAGCTCCGCAGCAATGCGGCTTTGCAGCACGTCGATGCCCTCGCCGGTTTTGGCGGACACCATCACCGCGCCGGGGAAGGCAGGCTCGGCTATGCCCAGGTCGCACTTGTTGATGACCTCGATGCGGGGCTGCTCTGTCGCGCCCAGCTCATCCAGCACCTGCATCACGGTGTCGTGCTGCTTGTACATTTCGCCCGACGCGCCGTCGTTGACGATCAGTAGCACGTCCGCCAGGGCAGCCTCGTCCAGCGTGGAACGGAAGGCGCTGACCAGCGCGTGGGGCAGCTTACGGATGAAGCCGACCGTGTCCACCAGCAGGAAGGGCGTGTGCTCAGCGGTTTCGATCCGGCGGGATACCGCATCCAGCGTGGCGAAGAGCTGATCCTGCACATACACATCGCTGCCGGTCATGTGGTTGAGCAGCGTCGATTTGCCCGCGTTGGTGTAGCCCACCAGGGCCACCACGGGAATCTCGTTCTTTTCGCGGCTCTTGCGGCGCAGCTCCCGCTGCTTTTCCAGCGTGTCGAGGCGGCGGCGCAACTCGGTCATGCGCTCTCGGATGCGGCGGCGGTTCATCTCCAGCTTGGATTCACCCGGGCCGCGGGTGCCGATGCCGCCTGCCAGACTGGACAGCACCAGGCCCTGGCCGATCAGCCGGGTGGACTGGTATTGCAGCTGAGCCAGCTCCACTTGCAGCTTGCCCTCTGCCGAGGAGGCCCGCTGGGCGAAGATGTCGAGGATCAGCGTAGTACGATCCACCACCTTCACCCGAAGCATGTCCTCCAAATTGCGCACCTGGATGCCCGTCAGCTCCTCGTCGAAGATGCATACATCCGCCTCCAGGGCCTGGCACTGGCGGCTCAATTCGTCCGCGCGGCCCTTGCCGATGAATAGCGCCGTGTCGGGCTTATCCCGTTTTTGCAAAAACATGCCCACCACCTGTGCGCCGGCGGTATCCGCCAGCCGGGCCAGCTCCTGCAGGCTTTCCTCGCTCTCGATGCCCATCAGGACGGCGCGTTCCTTCACGTTGGGATGCTTCTGCTCGTCCTCCCAGCCGACGATGCGGTCGCTTTCCTCCACCTGGGCGTTCCATTCCGCGTCCGGCACTTTGTACCCGCGGACGGGCTCGTCCATGAGGATGTTCTGCGTCTCCCCCAGGAACGCCGCTTGCACGAAGGTCGGCTCGCCCTTCAGGCAGCCCACGGCAACCATCGCGTCATAGCGGAAGGAGCGCAGGGCGGACAGATCGACGTCGGACAGCCGCCCGTCGCCATTGGGATGGGTATGCACGCAGCGCACGCAGCTCAGGCGCTGGGCGTTGCGGCGCAACCGGTAATCCCGCAGCTCCACGTCCCGATCCGTACCCACGGACACATCGACAACCTCGCCATCCCGGGTGATGTACACGGCGATTTCGCGGTTGAGCGCGCCGGTGAACCGGGCCAGGAACTGCATCAGCTCCCGGGGGAGGAAATCGCCGTCCTCCACCTCGTAGTTGTACAGGCTCGACAGCGCGTCAATCACGCTGTCGCGAATGCCCGTCAGATTGCCATGGACTTCTTGCTTCATGTAGGATTCCTTTCAATTGGTCAAGGGGATGGCCGGTCAATACGCTCCTTTAGCCATTCCCCGCAGCTTCTGTTTCCATGTAGTAGGTTTCGCCCGTGACGGCGTCCAGATTCACCCGGTAGACCACCTGTCCATCCCGCATTAGGCAGATCTCCCACACGCCGTTGTAGCCCTCGCCGCCACTGAGGTAGCCGTAGCCGACCTCGTACCCATCGGCGTTGCTCAACCCCAAGGCCTTGAGCGCCTTGTCCAGCGCCTTCTCCTTGGTCATATCGGTGCTCATGGGCAGACCGTAGCTGGGCAGGAGGGCGTAGAGCGCATCGTAGAGCTGCTTGTCCTCCATCGACCACTGCGCATGGATGCCCTTCGTGGCCGTCCAGGCTGCATAGGATTGGGTGAAGAAGCCCGACTCAGCTGTTTCCACGCTGCGCACCTCGCCGCTGCTCGCGTCCAGCATGACGCACCAGGCATCGGTGAAGGTCGCTGTGTCAAAGAGGGTGACCACCCAAGCGGCCGTGCCGTCGGAGAGCTCAGCCAGCTCGGCGCGGATCAGGGATTGCTCGGGCTGCTTGTCCAATACCTGGCGCGCACGATTCAGCGCGTTTGTCAGCGAAACCGTAGCCTGTTCATGGGGCAGCAGCCTGACTGGCAGCAGCTGGGGCATCGTCTCCGCAAGGGCCGCAGTGCACAGCAGGAGTGCCAGCAGCAGGCACAGGATTTTCTTCATGTACATCGCCTCCTGTGAGGATTTTGGGAAGCCTGTTCCCTACCCATTCAACGGATGAAACAGGAAGAATCTTCCCGTCATTTGCGGGTTCTGAGCAGCTGCACCAGCAGGAAGCCGATGAAGGCGCTTTCCACCAGGATCACATTGGCGTCGCCAGTGCGGAAGAAATCCAGCACAGGCACTTTCACGCCGATGACCGCCAGGTATTGGCTCAGCACCACCACGATGAGCATCGTCAGCGGCGCCCACAGCAGCCCGGAGAAGGGCTCGCGCTTCCTTGTCGCGCCGCACAGGGGCAGGATCAGCGATAGCGCCATGCCAATGATGCCGCCCTTGAGCACCTCCGTCCAGAAGGGCATACCATCCAGCAGCGGCAGCAGGAAGCAGAGCAGCGCCACCATCAGCAGCGGAAGTACGATTACAACCAGCTTGCGCAAAAACATCACTGTTCCTCCAGCCATTTCTTTTCCTTGGGGGTCAGCTCCGCCTTTTCCAGCAGGTCGGGGCGGAATCTCCGCGTGGCCTTCAGCGACTCTTGCCGCCGCCAGGCCTTGATCCGAGCATGGTCGCCGGAGAGCAGCACCTCGGGCACCTCCATGCCGTTCAGCTCCCGCGGACGGGTGTACTGCGGATACTCCAGCAGCCCGTCGGAGAAGCTTTCCTCCTCCGGGGATTCCGCGCTGCCCAGCACCCCAGGGATGAACCGCGCCACGCAGTCCGTCAGCACCATGGCGGCCAGCTCGCCGCCGGTGAGGATGTAATCCCCAATGGAGATCTCCTCGTCGATGCACTTGTCCAGCGCGCGCTGATCCACACCCTCGTAGTGGCCGCAGAGCAGCACCAGGTGCTCCTCCCTGGCCAGCTCACGGGCTTTCCCGGTGGTCAGGGTCGTGCCCCGAGGACCCATGTAGATGCGCTTGCCGGAGAAGCCCGCCCCGGTGACACTGGCCATCGCGTCCATAATCGGCTGAGCCAGCATCACCATGCCCGCGCCGCCACCGAAGGGGTAATCGTCCGTGTTCTTGTGCTTCCTGTCGGAGAAGGGGCGGATGTCGATACATTCCACCTCGATCAGCCCCTGCTCCCGCGCGCGGCCCAGGATGCTGGCATTCAGCACGCTTTCAAACATTTCCGGAAAGATGGTCAGGATGGTGATCTTCATCCTCATTCCTCCCAGACGGCGACCTCGTCCAGCCGCTCGCGCACCACGGTGATGCGCTTTGCCGCCACATCCACCGTGGGGAACACGGCCTTGAGCGCCGGCGCCATGACGGACTTGCCCTTGGCCTTGAACACATACACATCCACCATGCCATGCTGGAGCACGTCCTGTAATACGCCGATGGACTGGCCCGCCTCGTCGACGCCCTCGCAGCCAATGAGGTCGGAGATGTAGACCTCGTCCTCCGCCAGGGGGTTGGCGTGGGCGCGATCCACGTAGAGCTGCACGGCCCGGAGCTTCTCCGCGTCCTCCATGGAGGTGCACTCGCCCAGGGTGGCGTACACAAAACCGTCATGCACGCGGCTGCACCGGGCCTTGATGGGCGTGTAGACCTCGCCCGCCCTGACATAGAGGGTTTTCCAGCGGCGGAAATCGTCGGGGTTGGCGGCGTATGGCTTGATCTTCACCTCGCCCCTGATGCCCTGGGGCTTGAGGACTTCGCCGATCATGAGATATTCGATCATGCTGTGCAGACTCCTTTTCGCGGCGGCACCGCGGCATTTCTTTGAAAAAGGGCGCAGGAAACATCGCTGTCCCCTACGCCCCTCATGATTACTTCTCGTCTTCGACGATTTCGACGTAAACAGGCTTGCTGTTCTTAGCTGTCGCAGCCTTGATCACCGTGCGGATGGCCTTAGCAATGCGACCCTGCTTGCCGATGACCTTGCCCATATCCTCGTCAGCGACGCTGAGTTCCAGGATGATGGCTTCGGCCTCGGTCTCACGGACGACGACCTGGTCGGGATGATCCACCAGGGACTTCGCCACAAAGGTGAGCAATTCTTGCATTGGGGTATCCTTTCTGCCCAACTGGCGATCAACACAGGCACGCCGCAAACGCGGGATGCCCATGTCGAAAAGCATCGGTCTTCGACCTGATTACTTTTCGATCACGCCGGTCTTCTTCAGCAGAACGCGAACGGTGTCGGTGGGCTGAGCACCGCAGCCGAGCCAGTACTTGGCGCGCTCGCCATCCACCTTGATCTCAGCAGGGGCGGTCATGGGATTGTAGTAGCCGATCTCCTCGATGAAGCGGCCATCGCGGGGGCTGGCGACATCAGCGACCACCACGCGGTAGAAAGGCTTCTTCTTCATACCCATGCGCTTGAGACGAATCTTGACAGACATTTTGTGTTCCTCCTCAAATTCTTGTGAGTGAATCTATATGGAAATCATACGCTGGTTGGCTATATGATCCACGCAATGGAATGGGGCTTATTTCATGCCCGGGAACTTGCGCATCATGCGTGCGCCACGGCCACCCTTCATCTGGCTGGTCATGCGCTTCATCATGTCCTTGGCCTGCTCAAACTGGCGGATGAGCTGGTTGACGTCCTGCACGGTGGTGCCGGAGCCCGCCGCGATGCGCTTGCGGCGGCTGGCGTTGAGCACACCCGGGTTGCGGCGCTCCCGGGGCGTCATGGAGCGGATGATGGCCTCGGGCTTCTTCATGGCGTTCTCGTCCACGTCGATGTCCTTGCCGCTCATGCCGGGGAGCATCTCCAGCATGGACTTGATGCCGCCCATCTTTTTCATCGACTGCATCTGCTCCAGGAAGTCCTCCAGGGTCAGCTCAGCGGTGCGGGCCTTGCGGGCCAGCTTGTCGGCGGCTTCCTCGTCGAAGGCCTCCTGGGCCTTGTCGATCAGGGTGAGCACATCGCCCATGCCGAGGATTCGGCTGGCCATGCGGTCGGGGTGGAAGGGCTCGATCTCGGTCAGCTTTTCGCCGATGCCGGAGAACTTGATGGGCTTGCCGGTCACCTCGCGGACGGACAGGGCCGCGCCACCGCGGGTATCGCCGTCCAGCTTGGTGAGGATCACGCCGTCCACTTCCAGCTTTTCATTGAAGGCCTTGGCGACGTTGACCGCGTCCTGACCGGTCATGGCGTCCACCACCAGCAGGATTTCCTGGGGGCGGATGGTTTCCTTGATGCGGGCCAGCTCGTCCATCAGCTCGGTGTCGATATGCAAGCGGCCGGCGGTATCGATAATCAGCACGTCGCGGCCCAGATAGCGGGCGCGCTCGACGGCCTCCTGCGCGGTCCTGACCGGGTCCTGCGTGCCGTGCTCATACACCGGCACCTTGACCTGCTCACCGACCACCTGCAGCTGCTTGATGGCGGCGGGGCGGTAGATGTCACATGCGGCGAGCATGGGCTTCTTGCCCTGCTTGACCAGCCAGCCTGCCAGCTTGGCGGCCATGGTGGTCTTGCCAGCGCCCTGCAAGCCACAGAGCATGTACACCGTCAGCGGGCCAGAGGACCAGGTCAGCTTGGCGTTGGTGCCGCCCATGAGCTGGGTCAACTCATCGCGGACGATGGCGATGACCTGCTGGGAAGCCGTCAGGCTACCGGTGATTTCCTGGCCGACGCAGCGCTCGGTCACGCGCTTGATAAAATCCTTGGCGACAGCATAGTTGACGTCCGCCTCCAGCAGCGCCATGCGAACCTCGCGCATGGCCTCCTTGACGTTCTGCTCCGTCAGCTTGCCCTTGCTGCTCAATTTGCGCAACGCGCCCTGCAGCTTCTCTGTCAAGCCCTCAAAGGCCATTGTTTTCCTCCTGATCGAACCGAATGAGCGCGTCCAGCGCGCCCTCGGCTTCATCGTAGCGCTTTTCCTTCAGCAGCGTCCGGCATCTTTCGAGGCCTTCCTCCATGTTGCGGAAGCGCGCCGCCATGCCAAGCTTCTCCTCCATCTCAAAGAGGCGCTGGGCCGCGCGACTGAGCATATCGTGTACGCCCTGACGGCTGATGCCCGCCTCCTGGGCGATTTCCGCCAGGGAGAGATCCTCCTCGCAGTGGAGCGTCAGCACCTGGCGCTGCTTGTCGGTCAGCAGCCCGCCGTAGAAGGCCATCAGCCACGCCAGCTCGATCTTCCGGCTGACCTCGTCCGCAATGCGTTCGTCCTGCATGATGCTTCCTCACTGTCAAGGGGTTATCATTGACACCCGATGATTATACATCAGGATCGCATTGCTGTCAAGTACTTTTGCATGACAGGCCGCAGGTTTTCCGCAGCTTTTTCACGCAAAAGCCGCCCTCCGGCTTGGAGGGCGGCAGGAATCACTTGTAGGCAATGGTTTCTCCGGTCAGATCATACCAGAACTGGCGCAGGGCCTTCTGGTTGGTCACACCGTAGTCAGGGTCGTTCTTCTCCGCCTCGGACATGTCGCGCAGGAAATGTACGCAGTTCTGCCCCTCGAAGTCGTTGTCCTTGATCGGGTTGATACCGTGGGGCACGTTGTGGGTCGTGGCGACCGTACAGGTGCCGCTGGGCAGGCGGATGTACACAGGCTTGGGCGTCCAGGTCACCTTGCCCCCGAAGGCGGCGTTCATCGCGGCGGTGTCGGCCTTGGTGGAGGGCTCCACGTCGCAGTGGCGGCCCCGGGCGATGATCGTCAGCGACCAGCTGATGCCCGTGGCGGGATCATAGGCCAGCAGCGCCTGCCCGTTGGACAGGGTGCTCTTGATGTCGTTGGCCCAGTGCAGCAGCTTGATCTGCGATTTTGCGGGCGCAGCCACATAGCCCATGGAGCCGTAAATCGCGCCCTCCGGGCCAGCCGGGAAGCGCTTGGCCGTGCCGGAATACAGCTTGGTCTGGGTGTTCTTGCCCGCCACGCCATCCACGGACAGGCCGTTGATGCTCTGGAAGGAGCGTACCGCCTGGATGGTCTGCGCGTCATAAGTGCCCGTTACCTGCACGTCGTAATCCAGGTCAGCCAGCTTCTGCTGGAGGCGAATGACCGCCGCACCGGTTGCGCCGCTGCGCAGCGTCACGTAGGCGGAGGCGTTCTCCCCGTCCCTTACGCCTTGGGCATTGATCGCGTCATCCGAGTACAGGCGCGCATAGGTGGCCAGGTTGCCATCGCCGCTGGCGGTGAGCTGGTTCATCTGCTGGAAGGCCTTCATGGCCGCAGCGGTCGTTGCGCCATACTGGCCATCCACCGTGCCATTGAGGTACAGCAGGGCCTTCAGACGGCGCTGCACGGACTTCACATCATCGCCGGAATCGCCGATGGTCAGCGTGCGAGTGGGGATGTCAGATGAGTCGCCGGGGACGGGCGTAGCCTCCACCGCGCTGGCGGAGAAGAGCTTCTTGTAGGTCTGCGTGCCCGCCACGCCGTCCTGGGTCAAGCCGTTGTTCTTCTGGAATGCCTTGACTGCCGTGAGGGTCGTGCTGCCAAAGGTACCGTCCGCCTTGCCGCTCAGATACCCCAGCTCAATCAGCCGGTTTTGCAGCAACCTTACGTCCTCGCCGGTATAACCGTAGCGGAGCGTCCGGGAGGGCGTCGCGCCGGGGGTGGGGCTGGGCGTGGAGGTCGGGGTAGGCGTGGGGGTCGGGGTGGGCTTTTGCGTGGGAGCCTGGGTGGCCGTCTCCGCGGGCCGGGCGCTGCTGGAGAAGAGCTTCTTATAGGTTTGCGTGCCCGCCACGCCGTCCTGGGTCAGAGCGTTGTTTTTCTGGAAGGCCTTCACCGCGGCCAGGGTCGTGCTGCCAAAGGTACCATCCGCCTTGCCGCTCAGATAGCCCAGATCAATCAGCCGGTTTTGCAGCAGCTTCACATCCTCGCCGGAAGCGCCGTAACGCAGCGTCCGGGAGGGCGTCGCGCCGGGGGTAGGGCTGGGTGTAGGGGTCGGGGTGGGCTTCTGCGTGGGGGCTTGGGTGGCCTCCTCCGCAGCCAATGCGCCGCTGGAGAAGAGCACCTTGATCGTCGCCGGGCCGACCACGCCGTCGGAGGTCAAGCCGTTTTTGCGCTGGAAGGCCTTCACCGCGCTGAGCGTGCCCGAGCCGAACTGCCCGTCCCGCGTGCCGGTGAAGTACCCGAGGGAGTAGAGCCGCTGCTGGGTATAGGCCACGTCGTCACCGGACATGCCGTAGCGCAGCGTGCGCGTGGGCACATTGTAGCCGTTTTCCTCCTTGTCGTCGGCAGGCGGATTGGTCACGACCGGGCCGCTGATGAGGTTGCCGTCCTGGTCAAAGTAGGTTTCAAGCTTTTGCAATGTCTTCTTGCCGGCCTTGCCGTCGGTGATGAGGTCATGGCGGCTCTGAAAGGCCTTGACCGCCGAGAGCGTGCCCGAGCCGAAATTGCCGTCCACCTTGCTGACGGCATAGCCCAGCGCCTTGAGCGCCTGCTGCAGCGTTTTGACCCGGTCGCCCTTCTGGCCGTACTCAATGGTGGTGTACACGCCGCTGAAGAGGCCCGTGCTGGGCTTGCTTTCGCCGGAGCTGCCGGAGCCACCCTCGCCGCCGATGCTGATGCCCGTCAGCGCCTCAATCTTGGCCAGGGTTGTCTCGCCCGCCACGCCGTCCGAGGTCAAACCGTTGGCCTTCTGAAACGCTCGTACTGCGTTGAGCGTGCCGGTACCGTATTCTCCGTCGATGGTGTTTTTATAGTAGCCAAGCTGCTTGAGCGCCCGCTGGAGCTCGGCCACGTCATCGCCCTGCTGGGGGTAGCGCAGCGTCAGCGCCAGGCCGCTGCTGGTGAGCAGCGCCAGGGCCAGCGTCAGAGCCGCCACACGCAGGATGTGTTTCTTCCACATGGTGCTTCCTCCTGATTCACGATGCCCCGCCAGCGCGGAGCTTCATCAGGTTGCAGTATAGCATAGTTTTTCCCTGATGTAAATAGATATTACATATTTGTTACATTTTTGCAGCGCAACGTAAAAACCGCTGCGCAAGGCACGCAGCGGTTGATGAGCGATACGATTAGCCGTCGCCGGGCACAATGACCTCAGGCGCAGAACCGGATCCGGTATCCGTGCTGGGCACTTCCACCTCGGGAAGCTCGGGGGCCTTGCCATTGGCGGGCACAGCATCCGGGCTGAACAGGCGGTCCAGCGTGCGCTGGCCGACCTTGCCGTCAACGGTCATGCCGTTGCGGGCTTGGAAGAGCTTCACCGCAGCCTGGGTCTTAGCGCCGTAGGAGCCGTCCACCTTGCCCACAGCGTAGCCCAGGTTCTTCAGCGCAGTCTGCACCTCCTTGACCTCAGCACCCTTGTCGCCCCGCTTCAGGGGCAGCTTGAGCGGATCGGGATCGGGCAGGGGCGTGAGCGCATCGGCAGAGAGCGCGTCCGCAGAGAAGAGCACCTTGATGGTGGCGGGGCCCACCACGCCATCCTGGGTCAGGCCGTTCTTCTTCTGGAAGGCCTTGACAGCGGACAGCATGCCAGCGCCGAACTTCTCGTCAGCCGCCTTGTTGTAGTATTTCAGGTCATAGAGGCGCTTCATGACGTACTTCACGTCCAATCCGGTATCGCCCATGCGCAGCGTGCGCTCGGGGATGCCATAGACGGGCGCGTCGGGATCGGGTTCGGGCGTGGCGGGCTTGTTGCCGGCGATGGGGCCGCTGATGCAGTTGCCGTCCGCGTCGAAGTAGGATTCCAGCTTCGTCAGGGTACGCTCGCCCGCCTTGCCGTCCTGGGTGTAGCCCACGATGGCCTGGAAGGCCTTGACCGCCTTATGGGTGGAGGAGCCAAAGTCGCCATCCACCGTCACGTCAAAACCCAACGCCAGCAGGCAGCGCTGCAAAACGCGCACGCGAGGACCCGCCGTGCCGAACTGCATGGTGCGGTAATCCCCGGCGAACAGGGTCTTGGGCTTGGAGGGGGTGTCGGGGATTTCGACCTCTTCCTGCTCAAACTCCACGCCGGTCAGCTCGACCAGCCGTGCCTGGGTCGCCTTGCCAGCCAGGCCGTCCACCTTCAGTCCCTCAGCCTTCTGGAAGGCCTTGACCGCCTTGAGGGTGCCGGTACCAAACTTCCCGTCCAGCTTGCCGGTGTAGTACTTCAGATCGCTCAAAGCCGTCTGCAGCGCCAGCACGTTATTGCCCTTGTCATAGAGCTTGATCGTTTCCGCCAGGCCTGTGGAGGCCAGCAGCAGCATCACCGTGAGGGTCAGGGCAAGCACGCGAAGAATCCGTCTTTTCATCGTAAAACCTCCAAAGGTGAGTATCGAAGAACACACCACCATATCTTGTGGTTATCATATCACATCTGAATGTGAAAGTAAAGTGAAAATTGCGGTGATTTACATTTGTTACAAGTCCAAATAGGCCAGCAGCTCGCCGGGATGCGCCACCAGGTGCTCCGCGCCGCTTTCCATCAGCTCCTGGGCTGTGCGGAAACCCCACAGCGCCCCCACGGGGTGCATGCCAGCGTTCCGGGCGCAGCGCATGTCCGTGGCGGTATCCCCCAGGTAGAGCACCTCGCCCGGCGACACGCCCATGGCCTGTGCGGCGGCCAGCGCGCCCGTCGGATCGGGCTTCACCGGGACGCCCTCAATCTGCCCGCGCACGACCGCCCAGTCGATCTCCGGAAAGTAGTGTGCCACCACATGCTTCGTATCCGCATCCGGCTTGTTGGAGAACACCGCCAGCGGGAGCTTACGCGCCTGGAGCGCCCGCAGCAGCTCCGGGATGCCATCATACGGGCGGGACTTTACCTGCGTATGCTCCTGGTAGTACGCCTGATATTCCTGCTGTACGGACAGCGCCAGGTGCTGTTCCTCCCGCACCGCGCGCTCCGCCAGCTTCTTCGCGCCGTCGCCCACCAGGTAACGATATGCGTCCAGCGGCCATTCGGGCAGACCGTGCATGCGCAGCGAGCGGTTCATCGCATCCGCGATGTCCTCCAGGGTGTTGGTCAGCGTACCGTCCAGATCAAACAGCACTGCCCTGATCATCTGTGTCCCTCCTTTGTGCAGGGAATAGCCGCCCTTTCTTTCCGCCATACTACCGGCATAAGAAAGGAGCGAATCCCCCATGAATGATATGGATCGTTTCAACGCGCAATACCGCCGGCCCAAGCCTCACTTTTCCGATGAAAAGGCGGAGATTCGGCCTACGGTGGATCGCCGCCAGCTGCTCACCGGCGGAGCGATGCTGCTGGGGCTATCGCTGCTGCTGGTGGTGGCGCTTTTGCCCAAGCGGGCGGTGGATGGCGCTTCCCTCCCCGATGCCGCCCAGGTGCGCGCCGACGCGCAGCAAACCACCAACGCGGACTGCCAGCTGATTCAGCACATGACCTACGCACCCTGCGGTCACGACATGACCCGCCGCCAGGTGATTCCCCGGGAGCTGGTCGGTAAAAACCGGGAAGCGGTCGCTTCGGCCTACGACACCTGGCAGATCACGTCCTTCGCCTCCGCCGAGGTGGTCATGGAGCAGACCCTGTCCCTCTACTGCCCGCAGCATGTGGTGCTCATGCCGGATGAGGGCGGCATGCTATGCGTCTTTCAGAACAAGTACGGCGACGCGCTGGCGCTGGTTAAGGAGCTGGATCTGCTGTTGACCGAACTGCCCGACGACGTGCAGCAGACAGTGCGTGCGGGCAAGGGCTTTGACACCATCGAGGCCCTGGAACAGTGGCTGGAGGGCGTCGACTCCTGATTATGCGTCCACCTCCAGCAAGCGGCCCATGATGAAGCGGCCCTCGGGCAGCCACTCGCCCTTTGCCGCGGTGGCTTCGTCCAGGCGGCTGGGCGTACCGGGCCTGCGGCTGTCGTAGATGGCATAGGGCACGGGCTTGCCGTCGTGGGTACGGGTGGACAGAAGGGTCTTGTGGTCGCTCAGCAGCAGGATGCGGAAGTCGCCCAGCTCCGGCATTCTTTCCAGCAGCGGGCGGATGACGCGCGTGTCCAATCGGCGGATGGCTTCCAGCTTCTCCGCCAGCTTGCCTGCATGGGTCATTTCATCCGGGGCTTCCACATGGATGGCGGCGAAATCGTCGCCATTTTTCAATGCCGCGATGGCTGCGTCCACCTTGCCCTCGTAGTTGGTGTCCAGATCGCCGTTGGCGCCGTCCACCAGCGGGTGCTTCAGCCCGGCCAGCTCAGCGATGCCCCACACCAGCGGCACGGCGGAAATCACCGTGCCCGTGCGGCCGTACTTGCGCTCAAAGCTGTCCAGCTGCATGGCGCGGCCAGCGCCCCAGGGCCAGATCATGTTAGCCGGGAGCTTTCCCGCCGCGACGCGTGCCCGGTTGATGGGATGATCCCGCAGCACCTCGTAGGAGGCCTTCATCAGCGCAGTGATTTCCGCTGCCATCGCGCCGGTGGGGTAGTACAGGCCCACATCCTGCTCCAGCACGTTGTGGGGCTCGGTGGTCTTGAACACGGCAGCTTCGTCCACATCCGCGAAAACACCGATGTGCCGGAACGTCCGGCTGACATGGACGGTCAACCGGGCGGCCTCCTTGGCGGGCTGGAAGCGCGGGTCGGCCAGCAGGTCATTCATGAGGGTCTCGGCTTCATCGCCCTCGATGTTGCCGCCGTTGTGGCTGTGGATGATGAGCTTGCCGTCAATCTCCTCCACCGCGCACAGGTTGACGCGCATGGACACCTCGCCGGGCTTGAGCGTCACGCCCACGCCAGCGGCCTCCAGCACGCTGCGGCCTGTGTAGCTCCAGCGGGGATCGTAGCCGAAGATGTTCAAAATGGCGGTGTCGCTGCCCGCGGGCACCCCCTCGGGGACGGTCTGGCAAGTGCCGGTTTCGCTGCCTGCCAGCACGCCAAAGGCAGGTAGATCAAGGCTTTCCAGCGGGGTCTTGCCACCCAGCTCCGGGACGGGGTCGTCGCTCATGCCATCGCCAATGACAAGGATGTACTTCATATGCATGCCTCCTGTATGTAGACGAATGAGAAGGGGGTTTTGTTCACTGGTTTCAGCTTTTCTTCATCAATATTGTAAGCCCTGTGGCCTCCTTTGTCGAGGCAGGGACGGCAAAAATACATGAAAAAGCCAGCGGGTACGCCTCTGCCCGCCGGATGGATGGTGGAGTCCGGTCGGTTTTCGCTGCTACCGGCTTCGCCAGAAGCGTTCCAGCATGCGGTCGGTTTCACCGCGGGAAATCTGCCAGTGTGGCGGGCATAGACGGCGGTAGGCACTTTGCCGATAACGGTCGTCCAGCAGGAGAACCGTACCAAGGTCGTTTTCTGTGCGGATCACCCGACCGACCGCCTGGATCACCTTCTGCATGCCGGGAATCATATACGCATAGAGGAAGCCCTCCCCGAAGGTGCGCTCGTAATAGGCCCGGAGGGTCTCCTGGAACAGGTTGACCTGGGGCAAACCGACCCCCACAATCACCACGCCATCCAGCGCGCTGCCGGGCAGGTCGATGCCCTCGGCAAAGATGCCGCCCAGCACACACAGACCGAGTGTCGGTTTTCCATCCGGCACAAAGGGGGCCAGGAAGGCGCGGCGCTCCTCGTCAGACATGGCGGATTTCTGAGCCTGGTGGGGCACCTCCAGCATGGACGACACCTGGCGCAGATAGGCAAAGCTCGGGAAGAACACAAGGTACCGCCCCGGCTTGCTGTTCACCATGGCGCAGATTTCCGCCGCGATGACCTCGCAAGCCGCGTCCCGGAAGCGGTAACGGGTGTTCACATCCTTTTGCAATATCAGCAGGTGCTCCGGCGGGAAGGGTGAGGGCATGGCGAAGCACGCATCCTCCTCCTGCCCACCCAGGAGCAGCTTCATGTCCTCCAGCGGCTGCATCGTGGCCGAGAAGCACACCACGCCCCGCAGCATGGTGGTGACCTCCTCAAAATAGCCGGCTACGTCCAGCGCGAAGGCGGTCAGCACCCTATGCTTGCGCCCCTGCCAGAGCCAGGCACACTCGGTGGTATCACGCCGCCTGGCCCGCACAAAGGACAGAAGCGGCAGCAGCGTGTCGCTGAGCTTCTCGCCCGCCTCATCCCAGGGGAAGGCCTCGTTCTGCGCGGTCATGAAGGCGTCGGTGAGCTCCATGCAGGCGTTGTCCAGGGAGGTGGGGAGCTTTTGCAATTCCCCCTCGGTGGAACCGTCCTCCGGGAGAGGCAGATCATCCAGCGCCTTGAGCACCCCGGTCATGGCCTTGTACAGCGGATGCTTACGGCCCGCCGTTTTGCCAACGATAGCCCGCAGCTTGCGGATGCGCCCACCATCCACCGTGCCCGAAAGCATCTCCCGCACCCGGGAGAGCAGATTGTGCGCCTCGTCGATGAGCAGCGTCACATTGCCGGTCTGGTCGAATATGCGCTGGATGTGCACCGCCGGGTCAAGGGCGTAATTGTAGTCGCAGATGGTCAGGTCAGCAATCTCTGCCAGGGACAGGGAGAACTCGAAGGGGCACAGGCAGTGCTTGTCCGCCATGGCGCGGATGGCCTCAGGCGACCAATCATCGGTTTTCAGCATCTCCTCGATGGCGGCGTGGTCGCGCAGGAAGTGGCCCTTCGCCCGGGGGCAGTAATCCGGGTGGCACAGCGTTTTGGCGGGGCACTGCTTGTCCTTAGCGTCCAGGGTGAGCGTCCAGAGATGGAGCGGCTGCTCCCGCATGCGGCGGAGGGCCTCCAGCGCGCCCTGGCGCTGGGTCGTGCGGGCGGTGAGGTAGTACAGTTGCCCCGTCAGCCCCTCCCCCAAGGCCTTGAGCGATGGAAACAGCGCCGCAGCGGACTTGCCCGTGCCCGTTGGCATGGACGCGAACAGCCGCCTGCCCAGCCGGATGGCGGTATACACCTGCACCGCCATCTCCCGCTGCCCGGGCCGGTAGCTGCCAAAGGGGAAGCGCAAGTGGCGCAGCGACGCATCCCGGGCGCGGCGATGCTGGCGCAGCAGCCGCATCCGGCGCACATAGGGCTCAAAAACGGTCAGGAAGCGGGCGCGGCATTCCTCCGCCGTCAGGGACTGGTCGAATGCCCCGCGCATTTTCCCCCGACGATCCACATACGCCACGCGAATGACCACCTCGGGGATGCCGCGGGTTTGGCACAGCATATGCCCATAGCAGACCGCCTGCATCTCGTGGGCCTCAAAGGGGGCAAGCGGCGCCTCCTTGTGCTGCCAGAGCTTGATTTCCTCGATGATGGGCACGTCCCCGTCGCAGAAGGCGTCCATCCGGCCGCAGAGTAGCAGCTCAGCGTCCTCGTCCTCAACAGGGACAGTCAGGGACAGGGGCACCTCGGCTTCCCAGCCCTCCCCAAGCAGGGCCTGGCGGGCCTTGTGACCCAGCATGCCGTCCTGCATGTCTTTGACCTGCCCGCCCAGGCGGCGGATGTCCGTCCCGTGGAGGGTGAATTCCACCAGCGTGCGCACAGCCACGCGGATCGTTTCCATGGGGCGGACCTCCTTTCGTGCTGTTGCAAAAAGGCGGAGCAGCCTCGCGCCGTTCCGCCGTGTATTTTCTTACAGATCCGTGGTGAGATCGAGGGCATCCTGCGCCATGGCGATCGCCTCGGCAAACTTCTCCTTGTATTCGCGCACAGCTGTCTTGACGCTTTCCAGCTCCGCCTCCAGCTGCTTCTTCTCCTCGTCCATGTTGCCCAGGCGCGCCTTGGCCTCGTTCTCGGCGTTTGCCACGATTTCCGCAGCCTTGGCCTTGGCGTCGGCGATGGTCATGTCCTTGACGCGCTTGGCCATCTCCAGGATCTCGCGGAAGGTGCCCTCGGTCGCGTCATTCATCTGCTCCACAGGGGCGGCAGCCACCGGCGCGGGAACAACCGGCGCGGCGAAGGGTTGCGGTACAGCCTGGTGCTGCAAGCGGTCGTTCTCGGCCTTCAGCGCGTTGATCTCGGCCTCCTGGCGCTCCAGCTCATCGCAGATGCTGTCCAGGAATTCATCCACCTCGTGCTGGTTGTAGCCGCGGGAAGCGATGTGGAACTCCTTGTTTTCGATCTCTTCGATGGTGATTTTCTGGTTCTGCATGATGTGTACCCCTTTCATTGGCGAATTTGGTCGTTTCAGTATATGCTCAGCTCCTGTGGAATATCTCCACAATGACGGGTAATCTGTCCTTGCGTGTGGGGCTGCCGACCTCGGTCAGGCGGATGCGCCCGAAGCCCCGGATGGACAGCAGCTGCCCTGCGCCCAGCAGGCGGTCGGTGCGCTCCTCGGGCATGTGATCCACCGCCACCGCGCCGGAACGGATGATCTCCGCCGCGCGGCTGCGGGAGGTTTTCATCCCGGCTGCCAGGATGCAATCCAGGCGGAGCGACGCCACGGTGTCCCGCAGCAGCTCGCCCCGGGGCGGCTCGAAGGTGGGCGGCGCGTCCAGCATCTTCACCCGGATGGGCATATGACCCGCCTGATTCCACTCCATGGGCAAGCGGGCCGCCACCTCCGGCAGGCAGAACAGGTACGCCCTGTCCTCCAGGGCAATCAGATCCCCGAAGAAGGCGCGATCCATGCCCAGGGCCATCAGGCTGCCCAGCAGGTCGCGGTGTTCCACGTGGGCGAATCTCACCGCCCAGCGAACCTCCACCCAGACCGCGGTGAATGCCGGCTCCGACCAGGCTGGGTGGAAGCAGGCCTGCACCCGCTCGGCATCCGACCAGCCGCCGTCAAAGGACACATCCACGCGGGCCTCCCGGGCGGCATGAACAGCCATCGCCCGCTCCTCACCGGTGACGAAGCGCCCCGGCACTGGGATGTCCAGCCGTTCAGCCCGCTCAGCGTTCTGGCACAGCCGAAGCGACAGCTGTTCCCCGGCATCCTTCTGCCTTAGAGAATCCACTGGATGATGGTGATGACGATCACCAACGCGATGGGCGACCAGTCAATGATCTGCCAGTTCTTGGGCAATTTGGCCGTCAGCAGACGGCGAATGGGCGCCAGCACCGGCTCGACAATGCTGTCCAGCAGGGTCGTCCACTGATTGGCGGGCACCTTGACCAGCGTCAGAACAAAGTGCACGACCACCAGGAGCTTGTACACATCCAGCAAAAGGTTGATGATGCGAAAGATGAAGCCCATCTGATCCCCTCCTTTTCAATGCGTTACCGGCCACGTGTGCCGAATCCGCCATAGTCCGTATAGCCATTGGCATGCATGCCGTTGCGGGCCGCACGGCGGCCGACGCCTCCGGCAAAGTCCTCACGGGGCTGCTGGTATGCCATCTGATTGCCCATGGGCTGCATGGGCTGCACATTGTTCACCGGGGGCTGCTGATTCTGCCCCATGGACTGCATCGCCCCGGGCCAGCGGCGCTCGATGTCCGCCATGCCGGCGCGGCGCAGGCTGTCAAAGGGGGCGACATACACCTGCGGCGGCGTGATGACGTAGATCTGCTTGCCGGATACGCGCATCAACCGCTGCTTCATCGCGCAGGCCGCGCCGAAGATCAGATCCATGCAGCGATCCGCCTCCACCAGGTCGGTCACCTGCTCGGCGTTGACGATCACGGCCTCGTTGTTGTACATGAACTCAATCACCCGGAAGCAGCTGGGCACGCCGGTGATCTGCGCCACCCGCAGCACCATCTTGTAGGCATTGCCATCCACCACATAGCTATCCCCGCCGGGGAAGGCGTAGGTCTGGGGGACGCTTTGCGGTTGGGCGGGCTGGGGCTGGGCGTGGGGCTGCTGGAACTCCGGCTGGGGCTGCTGCACCGTTTGACGGGCGGTGAAGCCCCGCTGCTGCGGCTGATAGCCCGTGCCCTGGAACTGCGCCTGGGGGCGTGGCGGCACCTGAGCACCCATCTGCGGGGGCATCCCCATGGGCGGTTGATATCCGGGACGGCCAAAGGGCTGCTGGGGGGACATTCCCTGCTGGGGGGGCATTCCCTGGGGGGGCATCGCCTGTTGCGGCATCGCCTGCTGGGGCGGCATCGCGCCGGTCTGCCCGCCCACGGGCTGGAACTGCTGCATCATCCCCGGATCGACGCCTTCGGGCATCATGCGGGCATAATCCGCAGGGCCTGTGCGGTAGAGATCCTGATTCTGCTCATCCAGCTTCCGCTTCTTGGGCACATAGCCGCTGAAGCCGCCGTCCGCCCGGTTGGATGAGAAGCCCTGCTCCTGCTGCTGCCTGGGCTGGATGGCCTGCGCCAGCTTCTTTTTTGCGTCATCCCAGAACGCCATGTATCTTCATTCCTCCCAAAGGTCACTTGTTCACATCATAGTCCCGTGCTCCGAGCAGCGCGCTGCCCAGGCGCACCATGGTCGCGCCATGCCTTGCCGCCAGCTCGTAGTCCCCGGACATGCCCATGCTCAATTCGCGCATGTCCACGCCGTCCAGGGCTTCCTCCCGCAGCTGCTCAAAGAGCGTGCGCATCTGTCCGAACAGCGCGTCAAGATATGCACGATCGGGGGTGTTGGGCATGACAGCCATCAGCCCCTCCACATGCAGGCCCGGCATGCGGCGCACCTCATTGAGGAAGGCGCGCACCGTTTCCGGCGGCATACCGCCCTTCTGCGCCTCCCCTGCGGGGGAAATCTGCACCAGCACGGGCATCACCAGACCGGCTCTTTGCGCCTGGCGGTCGATTTCCTGCGCCAGGCTCATCCGATCCAGGGATTGAATCATGCATACCTTATCTATTATATACTTAACTTTGTTGGTTTGCAACCGCCCAATGCAGTGGAATTGGAATTTTTCCCGCAATTCCGGCCATTTTTGCATGACCTCCTGGGCCCGGTTCTCGCCGATGGCCGTCAGACCAAGGTCGAACAGAGGCCAAATCTCCTGGACGGTGTGAGTCTTGGTCACCGCGATGATCCGGGGCGGCGCATACAGGCCCTCCGACGCGCGCTGGAGCGCATCCCGGGCGGCCTGGTACCTTTCCCGGAGCAAGGACGCTTCCATTCGGACTCCCCCTTCCCTGATTTCTCAGAAGAGCAGCACTGTCATGCCCTCAAACAGCAAGCCCTGCTGGATGGCCTGGAAATAGGCGTTGCCACTGTCATAATGGATGACGTTGACGGGGATAAAGGACTCGGTGGAGCCATTCACCACCACCACACCGGTCATGCCGTCCTGGGTGTAGATGGCGCGCTCGGGCACGCAGAGGGTAGAGACGTTCTCCCCCAGCACCGCGCCGCAGCTGCGCATGTAGAGCACCGGCTGAACGTCGCCGGGCACGCGCAGGCGTACCAGCAATTCGCCGCCAGAACGGGTGAAGTTCACCACCTCCGCATAGACGGCTGTGTTTTCAAAGCGCTCCAGCTGGAGCTGGTACACCTGGCCCTTGACCGGATTCCACCGCGTATCATCCGAGAGGAAGAGCACATACCATTCGCCATCCTGCACCATGCGGTAGATGGTGGTCTTGCCCTTTTGCGTGGTGGCCTTTTCAGGGGCGACGCCGTTCATCATCGCGCGCACCTGCCGGGGCTCGAAAGTGGTGTAGTTCGCGCCGGTCAACCCGTACTCATAGCCGTCGGAATAGAAGCTGACCAGGGCCTCGGTGCTGGCCTTGTACTGCTTCGTCCAGGAATGGATACGCTGGGTCTGGCTGAGCTCGTCGTCATTGAGCCGGGAGAAGCGCTGGTCAGAGGCATACTTGGACTTGATGTAGGCCTGGCGGGCCTCCACTGCATCGGCCAGCACCTGCTCCTGATTCTCCAGCGAGCCGCGGGCGCCGCCGATCATCTCCCGCACCGCCTTGACGGCGTTGAGCACATCCGCCATGACGCGATTGAGCTTCTCGTCATGGGTCGTCTCGGACTCGATCAGCTTCTTCTGATAGTCGCGGATGGAGGAGCGGTAGGCCTGCAGCGTGTTCATTTCGCGGGTGGAAAAGCCGGAGGAGTACACCTTGCAGATGTTGTCTCCGCGCACGACCCGGCTGCCCTCCTCCGCGTCGTAGACCACGCTGGTCACGCCTTCCGCGTCGTAGGGCACCTCGTTGCGGACGATCAGGCAATCGCCGGAATGATTCGCGCTCAGCGAGCCGGAGGTGATCTGCCCATACCGGGCGGCCTCCGGCACAAAGGCGGTGTACAGATACCACCCCAGGAAGCCCAGCGCCGCCACGATGACCGCCACATGGAAGGCCGTCAGATGCAGCCGGGGCTTGGGAGGCTTGACCATCTGGGCTGTAAAGCCCGTGGGCGGCTGCTCCTGCATGACGGATTGGCTGTGGTCGAAGTGATACTGATACCCTTCCTCGGCGTAGGGCTGCTGCACCCCGCCGTAGGGCTGCTGATAGGGCTGCTGTACGCCAGGCTGATACGGGCTTTGCTGCTCCTGGGCATAGGGCTGGGGATAGGGCGCATACCCTGCCTGCTGCAGGTTATAGGGATCATAGGGGGGCATACCGGCGCCTGGCTGCGCGCCATAGGGATTTTGCACCGGCTGCCCGTAGGCGTCGTAACCCTGGCCGGGCTGCATGCCGCCCATCGGCTGCGCACCCTGGGGAGAAACGCCGTTGGGTGGATTGAACTGGTTATCCATATAGAAAGCTCCCCTCTTCTTCGTGGGAAAGAAATGGTCAGACGGGCGCGGCCCAGCGATCGGTCAACTCCCGGAGTCGAGCAAGGATTCTGCGCTCCATGCGGCTGACCTGCATCTGGCTCACGCCCAAGGCCTTGGCGGTTTCCCGCTGGCCCAGGCGCTCTATGAAGCGCTTCTCCAGCAGCAGCCTTTCCTGGGGCGTGACCTGTTCAAATACCCAGTCCATCCACTGCTGCTGCTCCACGCGCTCAAAGCCCTCGTCTTGCACACCCAGGCGTTCCTCCAGCCGCTGCGCCTCCTCCTCGGAGGACATGGCGGCGTCCATGGACACAGTGTCCGAAGCCGCATAGGCGTCCAGCACCTCCAGCAGTTCCTCGGGGGTGATGTGCATGCCGGCGGCCAGCTCCTTCAAGGAGGGCTCGCGCTGAAGCTGCCGGGTCAGCTGCTCGGTCACATTGCGCAGCTGGTACATGCGGGAGCGGGTGTCGCGGTTGACGCGGATGGCGCTGCCCTTGTCCCTGATATGGTTGCGAATTTCCCCCGCGATGGTGGGCATGGCAAAGGTGGTGAACTTGAAGCCCCGCTCCGGCTCAAAGCGCTCGATGGCCTTCATCAGCGCGATGGCCGCAACCTGCTCCAAATCCTCCGTGTCCACGCCCTGCCCGCGGAATTTTCTGGCGATGGCGCGGCACAGGGGCAGATACCCCTCCACCAGTGCAGCCATCACATCCCGGTCGCGGGTTCTGGCATATTGTGCCAGAAGCGGCGTCAGGCGCGTATCATCCATACCTTACGCCCCCACCGCCACGGCCTTTTTCAGCGTGAGCGAGATCACATCGATGCAGCCGCACTCGCGCGTGCACATTTCCACCTCGGGGATGAGGGTCTCCAGCACCACGCGGGACATTTCCACCTCGTCCTCGTCCATGCTGCCTTCGCCCGCACCGTCAAATTCCGCGCAGATGCGCACCGTCAGGCGGTCGCCGCCATCCAGGACATGCAGCGTCAGCCAGGCAACCTCCCGGCCCTGGTGCAAAAGGCAATCGACGGCCTCATCCGCTGCGTGGCGCAGATCATCCAGCGCACCGGCATCCAGATCCTTGAGGATGGCCACGCCGCCCAGGGTGAGGCGCAGCACCAGCGCATATTCCTGCTTGCCGGGCACGCGCAGGGTGATCTCCTGCTGACACATCGGAATCCCTCCTGAACATGGCAGAAATGGGTCAAGGCGATCTCATATATCGCCACGTTAAATTATAGCACATCCATGACCATTTTTGCAAGCAGGAGGCCAAGCACCACCAGCAGCATGTAACGGATGAAGCCAGCGCCCTTCTTCATCGCCAATCCCGCGCCCAGCCAGTTGCCCGCGATGCCGCACAGCGCCGCCGGTAGGCCCAGGGCGATCATCACATTCCCCGTTGTCATCAGGGAGATGAGCGCCGCCACGTTGCTGGTCAGGTTCACAATCTTCGCCGTGCCGCTGGCCAAAACTGCCTCCATACCCAGGGCCATGGTGAACATCAGGATCAGGAAGGTGCCCGTGCCCGGGCCAATCAGCCCGTCGTAGAAGCCCACGACAAAGCCGATCAAAAGCGCCATGGGGCGATAGAAGCGCTCCGCCACGATGCAACGGCCCGTCATCTCCCGCTTGCGCAGCACCACCACCGCCACCAGGGGGATGGCGCAGATCATCAGCACGCGCACGGAATCCTCCGGGATGCGCTGGAGCAGCAGCGTCCCCAGCCACGAGCCAGGGAACGCGCCCAAGGCCGCAAACACACCCGCGCGCCAGTCTACCTTCCTCCCCCGGACAAAGCGGGTGGTGGAGGCCACCGTACCCAGGCAGGCGGATAGCTTGTTCGTGCCCGCCGCCAGCACCGGGGGCAACCCCGCCAAATAGTACGCGGGCAGGGAAATCAGTCCGCCACCACCGGCCACGGAGTCGATCAGGCCAGCCAGGAACACCAGGGGACATACAATCAGATAGGTCATCGCCGTCAGTTGCATACTCTTCTCTCCGCCTCTTTGGAAATGAGGAATGCGGAATCCGGTGCGACAAACCTCCGTCTGCGCGCCGCACCCAAGCGGTGCCACAGCGGTAAGCCTGTGCCGGATTCCGCATGCCGGATTATTTCATGAACGCGCCGTAGATCGCCTGGATGGTCGCCTCATAGTCCTTGTCGTCCACGCCGACAATGATGGACAGCTCGCTGGAGCCTTGGTCGATCATCCGCACATTGATGCCCGCCCTGGACATCGCCCCGAAGAGCTTCGCCGCCGTGCCGCAGTTGTGCACCATGCCCCGGCCCACGGTGGCGATGATGGACATGCTGTCATGCACGGTGATGGTATCGGGGTTGGTAGTTTCCACGATGCGGGAGAGGATCTTCTCCTTCACAGGGGTGAAGGCTTCCCCGGCGACCACCACGCACATGGTGTCGATGCCGGTGGGCAGGTGCTCGATGGACACGCCGTATTCCTCAAAGGCGCTGAGCACCTTGCGGGAGAAGCCCAGCTCGGTGTTCATCATCGCCTTGGCGATGCTGATGACGCTAAAGCCCTTGCGGCCCGCAATGCCGGTGATGGTGGGATGGGCAGCGTCAAAGGGCGCATCCAGGCTGATGATGGTGCCCGGATGGATCGGGTTGTTGGTGTTGCGGATGTTGGTGGGGATGCCCGCCTTGTGCACGGGGAACATCGCGTCCTCATGCAGCACGGACGCGCCCATGTAGGACAATTCGCGCAGCTCCATGTAGGTGATGGAGGAAATTTCGCAGGGATCGTTCACAATGCGCGGGTCAGCCATCAGGAAGCCGGACACATCCGTCCAGTTCTCATACACCGCCGCGTTGACCGCCCGGGCCACGATCGCGCCGGTGATGTCGCTGCCCCCACGGGAGAAGGTGCGCACGGTGCCGTCGTAATACGAGCCGAAGAAGCCGGGCACCACGGTGGGCACGCCATCCGAAAGGCGCTCGGACATCAAGCGGTTGGTCAGCTCCGCGTCCAGCAAACCGTTTTGGTCAAACTTGATCACCTCGGCGGCATCCAGGAAGCGCCAGCCCATGTAGTTAGCCAGCAGCAGCCCGTTGAGGTACTCGCCACGGCTGGCGCAGTAATCTTCGTCCGCACCGGAGGCGATCCGTTCGTTCACCTCATCCAGCGCAGCGCCCAGGTCGACCGTCAAGCCCAGCTCCTCGGCAATATCCATATAGCGCGCGGCGATCAGGTCAAAGGTATCCTGGAAATCCTCCCCCGATTGCACCTGGCGGTAGCAGCGGTAGAGCAAATCGGTGACCTTGTCATCCTCCTTGAAGCGGCGGCCCGGCGCAGAGGGCACCACATACTGCCTGCGCTCATCCAGCAGCAAAATGGCCTTCACCTTCTCAAACTGGCCCGCATCCGCCAGGGAGCTGCCGCCAAACTTGGTCACGATCTTGTTGGACATCATGGTTCATCCTCCATCATCAGTTCAAAACCGGAAATCGTTTTCCATCATACAGGGCCAGGCCCTGATTGTCAACGATTTCCGGCTGAAAAATAGCGAAAAGTACAGAATAATCAGTTTTCCGCCCAGGAACGCGCCGGGCGGACGCCGCTCCCTCACAGGCTTTCCCGCCAGCAGGCCGCGTATGCGTCAAATCAGGCTTTGGGGCGACAGGGCGGACACGCTCTGCAGCCGCTCGCACAGCGTGGTGTACCGCTTGAGGACATGGTCGTTTTCCACCATCATCCGCACGGCGTCCTCCCTGCCCACCAGCACCACCAGGGAGCGGGCGCGGGTCAGCGCGGTGTAGAAGAGGTTGCGGGTCAGCAGCATGGGCGGGCCGCCAACCACCGGCATCACCACCACCGGGAACTCGCTGCCCTGGCTCTTGTGGACGCTCAGGCAATAGGCCAGGTCGAGATTTTCCAGCTGGGCGGAGGCGTAAACGGCCTCCTTCTCCTCGTCGAAGCGCACCGTCAGGCAGTGCTCCTCGGCGTCCACATCGACGATGAAGCCCACGTCCCCGTTGAACACGCCCTGGCCGTCCTCCCAGCCGGTGGCGGTCAGGCGGCGCCACTCCTGCTGGTAGTCGTTCTTGGTCTGCATCACCTTGTCCCCCAGGCGGAAGATGGTCTCGCCGTATTGCAGGCAGGGCTTGTCCTTCCCGGGGGGATTGAGCGCGGCTTGCAGCAGCTGATTGAGGGCAATCACGCCGCACTCGCCCTTCTTGGCGGGGGCGAGCACCTGGATGTTGCGCACCGCACAGGCCTCCAGCTGCGCCGGGTCATAGCGGAGGAAGCGGGGCAGGCGCTGCTTCACCAGGGCGACGATGGTTTGCGCCGCCTCCCCGAAAGTCAGCTTACGCTCAAAGAAGAAATCCGTGCCCTTCTCGTTGAGCAGGGGCATTTCGCCATGGTTGATGCGGTGCGCGTTGACCACGATACGGCTGGTTTCCCCCTGGCGGAAGATGTCCGTGAGCATGCAGGACGGCACCACGCCGCTGTCCAGCACATCGCCCAGCACATTGCCCGCACCGACGCTGGGCAGTTGATCCGCGTCCCCCACCAGGATGAGCCGCGTTCCCGGCTCGATGGCCCGCAGGAGGGACCGCATCAGCATCAGGTCAACCATGGACACCTCGTCCACAATGACCGTATCCGCCTCGATGGGGTTCTCCTGGTTGCGGGCGAACTGCCCCTCGTCGCCGCCATATTCCAGCAGGCGGTGGATGGTTTTCGCCTCCATGCCGGTGGCCTCGGTCATGCGCTTGGCCGCGCGGCCCGTGGGAGCGCACAATGCCACCTCCCCCTCCCGGGACAGGAGGCTGATCATGCAGTTGATGATGGTCGTCTTGCCCGTGCCCGGGCCGCCGGTAATCACCAGCACGCCCTCCCGGCAGGCGGTGAGGATGGCTTCCCGCTGCCTGTCGCTGAAGGTGATGCCGTGCTTATTCTGAAACTTGTCGATCTCCTTCGCAGCGCCGTCGGTCCCATCCGCACTGCAGCTTGTCATCAGCTCGCACAGGCGCAGGGCGACCTCCCTTTCCGCGCTGTCGAAGGCGGGCAGGTAGACCCGCTCCTCGCCATCCGCGCCGGACTGGATCAGATCCCGCAGCAAGGTCAGGCGCATCAGGTAATGCCCGACCAGCGCCTCCTCCACCCGGAGCAGCTGCACCGCGCGGCCAAGCAGCTCCTGACGCGGCAGATACAGGTGGCCCTGGGTCGCGGCGGCTTCCTTCAATATGTATTTGAGCGCGGCGCAGATGCGGCCCTCGCTGTCCGGCGGAACCCCCAGGGACGTACCGATGCGGTCCGCGGTCAGGAAGCCCACCCCGTCGATATCCTCGCACAGACGGTAGGGATTCTCCCTGATCATCGCGGGCGTTCTGTCGCCATAGAGCTTGCTGATCTTGATGCTCAGCGTTGCAGGGATGCCGTAGGTCTGCAGGAAAACCATCGCCGTGCGCGCGCCCTCCTGCTCCTGGTAGGCCTGGGCGATCTGCTTCCAGCGCTTGCGGCCCATGCCGGGGATCTCCTGCAGCCGCTCGGGATGCCCGGAGAGCACGTCAAGCGTTTCCTCCCCAAAGTGGGCGACGATCGTCCTGGCCGTGGAGGGCCCCACGCCCCGAATGATCCCAGACCCCAGGTAACGCTCGATGCCCAGCAGCGTCGTGGGCTTTTTCAGCTCCACGCCCGTGCATTTGAGCTGCCGCCCGTACTGGGGGTGAGAGATCCACTCGCCGGAGAAAACGGCCTGCTCGCCAGGGTGAAGTTCCGGCAGGGTGCCCACGATGGTCAGCTCGCGGCGGCCTTCCCGCACGGTCAGGACGGTATAGCCGTTCTCGTCGTTGCGGTAGATGGTGCCCAGCACGCTTCCTTCGACCTGTTCCACGGGCGCTCCTCCTTGCTGTGATGGGGTTGATGCTCTATTATACCACCCTTGGGGGAAAAAGGAAAGGGCCTGCCGTTTGCCAAGTGCAGACAGCAAGCCCCTGGAAGCATCAGCACCTGATGCGTGCATCAGCCCTGGTGATCCTCGATGATCGCCTTCGCGGCCTTCTTGCCCGCGCCCATGGCCAGAATGACCGTGGCTGCGCCGGTCACCGCGTCGCCGCCCGCATAGACGTGCAGCTTGCCGCAGCGGCCCATCTCATCGGTGGTGATGCCGCCCCAGCTTTCGGTGGGCAAATCGGGGGTGGTCTTTTTGATGAGGGGATTCGGGCTGTTGCCGATGGCCACGATCACCGTTTCCACCGGCAGATCAAACTCGCTGCCCTCAATGGGCATGGGACGGCGGCGGCCCTTGGCATCGGGCTCGCCCAACGCCATCTTCACGCAGGTCATGGCGGACACGAAGCCGTTCTCGTCACCCTTGATGGCGGTGGGGTTGGTCAGCATCAGGAAGTTGACGCCCTCCTCTTTGGCATGATGAACCTCCTCGGCGCGGGCGGGCATTTCCGCCTCGCTGCGGCGGTACACGATGGACACCTCCGCACCCAGGCGCTTGGCGCAGCGGGCCGCGTCCATAGCGACGTTGCCGCCGCCGATCACCGCCACGCGCTGGCCGACCTTCACCGGGGTATCAGCCTGGGGGAAGGTATACGCCTTCATCAGGTTGATGCGGGTGAGGAATTCGTTGGCGCTGTACACGCCGCACAGGCTTTCGCCGGGGATGCGCTGGAAGTTGGGCAAGCCCGCGCCGGAGCCCACGAACACCGCGTCCACCTTGTCGTCGCGAAGCAGCTCGTCCACCGTGAGGGCGCGGCCCACCACGGCGTTGGTGACGATCTTCACGCCCAGGGCGCGGATGTTGTCGATCTCCTTCTGCACCAGCTTCTTGGGCAGGCGGAACTCGGGGATGCCGTACATCAGCACGCCGCCGGGGGTGTGGAGGGCCTCATAGACCGTCACATCCCAACCGGCACGGGCCAGGTCGGCAGCGCAGGTCAAGCCCGCGGGGCCGGAGCCCACCACGGCGGCGCGCTTGCCGTTTTTCGGGGCAGTTTCGGCAGACACACTGCCCTCGGTCATGGCCCAGTCCGCCGCGAAGCGCTCCAGGCGGCCGATGCCCACCGGCTCGCCCTTGATGCCACGCACGCACTTGCTCTCGCACTGGGTCTCCTGGGGGCAGACGCGGCCGCAGATGGCGGGCAGGCCATTCTGGGTACGGATGATCTCATAGGCGGCTTGGAAGTCGCCCTCCTTGATCTTGGCGATGAAATCCGGGATGGGCACGTTCACCGGGCAGCCGGTGACGCAGGGGGCATGCTTGCAGTGGAGGCAGCGGTCAGCCTCCTCCATGGCGATTTGCCGGGTGTAGCCCAGCGCGACCTCCTTGAAATTGGTCGCGCGCACGGCAGGCTCCTGCTCCGGCATGGGTGTCTTTTTCAGGCTCATATTCGGCATCTCAGGCGCCTCCCTTCATGGCGTTTTCGATCATCGCGTCCCGGCGGCACTGGTGGAGCTTCTCCTTGGCCTGGGCCTCCTCGGGGCGGAACATGCGGCTGCGGGCGATGGCCTCGTCCCAGTCGATGAGGTGTCCGTCAAAGTCAGGGCCGTCCACGCAGGCAAACTTCGTCTGCCCGCCCACGGTAACGCGGCAACCGCCGCACATGCCCGTACCGTCGATCATGATGGGGTTCATGGACACGATGGTCTTGGTATCATAGGGCTTGGTCAACTCGCAGACGGCGCGCATCATGGGCAGCGGGCCGATGGCGATTACCTCGTCGTACTTCACGCCCGCCTCCAGCTTCCCTTGGAGCGCCTGGGTCACAAAGCCCTTGTTGCCATTGGAGCCGTCGTCGGTCATGACGGTCAGCTCGGTGCAGGCGGCGGTCAGCTCGTCCTCCAGGATGATCAGATCCTTGTTGCGGAAGCCGACAATCAGGTCAACCTGGCAGCCTGCCTCGTGCAGCGCCTTGGCCTGGGGATAGGCAATCGCCACGCCCAGACCGCCACCAATGACCGCCGCGCGCTTCACGCCCTCGGTGTGGGAGGGCTCTCCCAGGGGGCCGACAAAGTCCAGCAGGGCATCGCCCTCGTTGAGGGTATCGAGCTTCTCGGTGGTGTAGCCGACCTTCTGGAAGATGATGGTCACCGTGCCCTGATCCCGGTCATAGCCGGCGATGGTCAGCGGGACGCGCTCACCCTCCTCGTCGATGCGGAAGATAATAAACTGACCCGGCAGCGCCTTGCGGGCCACCAGCGGGGCTTCGATTTCCATCAGCGTGACCGTGGGGTTCAGCACGCGCTTTTTCACAATCGGGAACATGGTGTGGGCCTCCTTGCCGTAATATGCAGGGCTTCATTGTACACTACCCGACGGGTGGTTGGCAAGGTGGGATCTGCATTTTTGCTGCTTTTTCGCGTCTGGCAGACGAAAAGCCGCCGCGCCTGCAACAGCGCAGCGGCTTCGTAACCATTTTTCAGATGCCATTGATGCGGAACCAGCAGAAGGAGGTCGCCGCTTCCAAATCCCAGATGGTGATCTTGTAGCCATCGGGCAGCTCGAAGTAGTAGTAGAGCACATTGCTGTCCGTCACCTGATGGGGCGCGTCCTTCACCGGCACACCGATGATGGAGACATTCACGCCGCCATTGGGGATGTTGATGTTCTCGTAGTAAGGATCGTCCGCATGCTCATCCAGGTACTTACGCATCCGGGGGCCGTAATCCGGGTTGGGGCCGGAGTGAATGACCAGGGTGTAGTCGAGGTAATCCGCCAGCTCCGGCGCAGTTTCGGCGGTAAAGCCGAACTCCCGCAGCGTGCCGATGAACATCATCACATGGCGGGCGCCCTCCTTGGCCACCAGCAGATCGCCCAGCTGGAGCGTTGCTGCCAGCTCGCCATAGGGCGGCATCTCCTTGCCGGGGCGATGGCTGTACACATGGTTCTTCTTGCCATACCGGCCGTAGTTGTTAATCATGGAGCTGAGCTTGTCATGCCGGGGCCAGCCGACCTCGTTGTAGATCCAGCGGGTGTAGCCGGAGCAATCCAGGCCATAGAGGTAACGCTGCCCCTTGTTGTAGAACTTGGTCTGTTCCCAGCAGGTGCGCTTGGCGTACTCCGGCTCCCTGGAAAACAGCAGCTGCTTTCCGCTGATCTTGTACTCATAGGTGCCGCCGAAGAAATAGGGCAGCCCGTACTTGAAATGCGCCGTCACATTCGCGCCGGTGATCTCGTTGTATGCATTCAGGAAGGGATTGCCCTCCTCCAGCATGGAGAAGGCAGCATCCAGCAGCGGGTCCTGCTGCACCAGCTTCACCGCATCCTCCCCCAGGGCGGGGACGGAAAGCAGCGTCATCATCGCCAGCAGCAGGGCGATCAGGCTTCTCATCAGTCGCATGCGCGTCGTTCCTTTCAGTCTTGTGTTGTCTGCTGATTATACCATACCTACCTGCCGCTTCGCAACCCCCCTTTTGCCCAAGCCCTCCATCTCCCGCATCGCCCCCTCGTCCGGCGCACAGCCTTGCGCATCCACGATTTGCCGTGAAACAGGCGGAAAAAAGCCGCATTGCCCATTGACTTCTTTAATTGGAAGGTTTACAATGGTCGGCGGTCAATAACGCCGTGCAAACGGCGAAGCAACGCTCCCTTGGGAGTGAGCGTATGGAGGGATCACATGTACTTACTGCTCTTTGGGTTCTGGGTGCTGCTCAACGGCAAGTGGAATGCGGAGATCGCCATTGTGGGCGCGATCATCTGCGCCGCGCTGTATGCCTTCATGACAGCATTCATGGGTTACTCGCCGAAGAAGGAGTGGCAGCTGTTCAAGCGCCTTCCGCGGATCATCGGCTACTTCTTCTATCTGGTGAAGGAGATCAGCCTCTCCTCCTGGCAGACGATGAAGTTGATTTGGTCCCCTGACAAGGAGATTGAGCCGCGCGTGACCTCCTTCCACACCCGGCTGCGCACGGAGGCAGGCAGGGTGGTGCTGGCCAACTCCATCACCATGACGCCCGGCACCATCACCGTGGACGTGCAGGACGACCTGTTCCTGATCCATTGCCTGGACGAAAGCTTTGACATGGGGTCGGAGTCCTTCGAGATGGAACGCCGCATTGCCCGGGTAGAGGGCTCCACGCCTGTGCAGCCCGACGCCGTGGACGAGCATCAAGCACCAAATCCCACCAATGAGGAAAAGGAGGACGCGAAGGATGAGTGAAATCTACACCACCTTTTATACCGTCGCGCTGGTGATCATCGGCGCATTGCTGATCGCCTGCCTGGTGCGCGCCATCCGCGGCCCCCGCATTGCCGACCGGCTCATCGCCGCCAATATGATGGGCACGCTGATCGTGATCACCATCTGCATCCTTTCGTTTGTGATGAACGAGAGCTACCTGGTGGACATCGCGATGATCTACACCATGATCTCCTTCCTCGCCGTGGTGGTGCTGACGAAGATCTACATGGGCATCTACCGCGAAAAGCGCCGCCAGGCCATGGAAAAGGAGGGTCAGCACCATGATTGACGTGATCCGCCTGATTGCCTGCCTGCTGCTCACCGGCGCGGGCATGTGCTGCCTGGTGAGCGGCGTGGTGGGCGTGTTCCGCTTCAAGTATTCCCTCAGCCGCATCCACGCGGCAGCCCTGCTGGATACCGTGGGCATGCTGCTGATGCTCCTGGGCGTGATGGCTGCCTTCGGTTGGTCTATCGCCACCCTCAAGATTCTGGTGGTTATCGCCCTGCTGTGGCTGACCAGCCCCGTGTCCAGCCACCTGATCGGCCGGATGGAGATCACCATCAATGACGAGCTGGACAAGAGCATGGCCGTGTTCGACCGGGAAACCGTAGCCCACGAAAAGGACGCCGTCACGCTCCCCGACAAGGAGGCGAAGTGATATGGAATTCTTAGGGATCATACTGCTTGTTTTCATCATCGCCTGCGCCATTTCCGTGTCGGTGACCAAGAACCTGCTGACCGCGCTGGTCATCTTCATGGGCCAGAGCCTGGCCATGTGCATCATCTGGGTGCTGCTGGAATCCCCCGACCTGGCCATCACCGAGGCCGCCGTGGGCGCGGGCATCACCAGCTTGCTCTTGTTCGTGACGCTGAAGAAGATTCACGCCATCGACCTGCAAAAGACCGATCCCACCGCAGAGGAGGTAAGCGACCATGGCGAAGATCAGGCCTGATTACGAAAATGGACGCTTTGCCCGCTTCCTGAAATGGCTCAAGGCCGGTTCCACCCAGCTGGACGACGCCATGGCGCACAGCATGGACGACAAGGCTGCCCTTACCGCCGGAGAGGCACAGCAGCTTGCCAGCGAACGCGAGCAGCGCTACGAGGAGCACCGCGCTTCTATGGCCCGCCAGGAAATGAACATGTACGCCCATGTGCACAGCTGGATCACCCACCAGGGCAAGCGCTTCATGACCTGGATGTACCGCATCGCGGCTGTGGTGATCTGCGTGAGCATCATCGTGCTGCTGGTGTCAACCGCTGCGGAGCTGCCCCCCTACGGCAGCCCCGACAACCCCGCCAACAACGAGGTGCCCCAGCGCTACATTGAGCAGGGATTGCAGGAGACCGGCGCGGTCAACATCGTCGCCGGGATGATCCTGGACTACCGTGCCTTCGATACCCTGGGCGAATCCAATGTGCTCTTTATCGCCGCGGTGACGGTGCTGGTGCTCATCCGCGTCACCCCCAGCCACGGCGGCAAGCCCTCCACCTCCCAGCTGGAGGCTGAGTGCGACGACCGCATGTACGAGCCCAAGAACGATACCATCCTCCAGCATCAGGCCAGCTTCCTGGTGCCGCTGATCCTGCTCTTTGGCATCTACGTGATCATGAACGGGCATATCACCCCCGGCGGCGGCTTCTCCGGCGGCGCCATCATGGGTGCGGGCCTCATCCTGTACCTGAACGCCTTCGGCTTCAAAAAGACCGAGCGCTTCTTCACCTTCACCACCTTCCGAATCGTGTCGGTGATGGCCTTGTCCTTCTACGCGGTGTCGAAGGCCTACTCCTTCTTCACCGGCGCGAACCATCTTTCTTCCTTTATTACCCCCGGTACGCCCGGCATGCTGTTCTCCGCAGGGCTGATCCCCTACCTGAACATCGCCGTGGGCCTGGTGGTGTGCTGCACCATGTACGCCTTCTACACACTCTTCAGAAAGGGGGATCTGTGAGATGTCGATCCTGCACAATTACGTGGAGATCGCCGCGATGATCCTCTTCGGCGTGGGCTTCACCACCCTGCTGCTGCACCGCAACATGATCAAGAAGATCATCGGCTTCTCCATCATGGACTGCGCCATCTTCCTCTTCCTTGCCGCCAAGGGCTACATTGAGGGCCGCCGCGCACCCATTGTGGAAAACGGCGTGCAGGAGGTGGCCGCCTACATCAACCCCATCCCGGCGGGCCTGGTGCTCACGGGCATCGTGGTGTCCGTATCCGTCACCGCCGTCATGCTGGCGCTGACTGTGCGCCTCTACCGCCGCTACCACACCCTGGATATTGACGAAATCACCCAGCAGTGCCGCGCGGAGGACGAGCCGGACATCATCTGCGTCACCGAGGTTCCCACCCCGGATGAGGGCGGAAAGGGGGCTGGCAACTGATGCACATGCAACTTTGGCAGTCGATCCCCTTCGCCTGCATCATCCTGCCGCTGGGCTGCGCTGCTGTGACCAGCGTGATGAAGCCCCGCATAGCCCGCGCCTGGGCCACCGGCATCATTTCCGTCGTGACCGTGCTGAGCGCCATTTTGACGGTGATCTTCATGTCCGGCGCAGAAAGCTACACCTACATGATGGGCCACTACCCCGCGCCTTGGGGCAATGAAATCCGCGCCGGGATCCTGGAGGCGCTCACAGCCCTGGTTTTCTCCCTGGTGATGCTTCTATCCCTGCTGGGCGGCATGAAAAAGCTGGACGAACACCTGGCCGCCCAGAATCAGAGCCTGTACTGCGTTATTCTTCTGTTGATGACCGCCGCTTTGATGGCCCAGGTTTACACCAACGACATCTTTACCGCCTATGTGTTCCTGGAGATCATGACCCTGGCGGCAGGCGCGCTGATCGCTGTGCGCAAGCGCGGCCGCACGCTGGTGGCTGCCACCAAGTACATGATTATGAACCTGATCGGTTCGGGTCTGTTCCTGCTGGGCATCATCCTGCTCTACGACATCAGCGGCCATCTGCTGATGGAGAACATTGGCGACGCGGTTCAGAAGATCGCCGCCACCGGCGAATACCGCCAGCCGTTGATCGTGGTGGTGGCGCTGATCTCCGTGGGCCTTTGCATCAAGTCCGCCCTGTTCCCCTTCCACACCTGGGTGCCGGACGCTTATGGCTATTCCACCCCGACCTCCGCTGCGGTGCTGTCCTCCCTGGTCAGCAAGGGCTACATTTTCCTGCTGATTAAGATCATGTACCGCGTGATCGGCCTGGACGTCATCCATCAAACGGGCATCACCAACGTGCTGTTCGTCTTTGCCCTGGTGGGCATGGTGATGGGCTCCATCTCCGCCATCCGCCAGAACGACATCCGCCGGATGATCGCCTTCTCCTCCGTGGCGCAGATCGGCTACATCTATATGGGCATCGGCCTGGGCACTGATGCGGGCATGATGGCGGCCATGTTCCACCTCTACAGCCACACGCTGTGCAAGAGCATGCTCTTCCTGGCAGCGGGCGGCCTGGCGGACGCCAGCGGCAACTCCAAGGTGTTCCGCGATCTGCGCGGCGCGGGCTTCCGCAGCCCCGTAGCAGGCGTGGCGTTCACCATCGGCGCGCTGTCCATGGTCGGCTTCCCCTTCCTGGGCGGCTTTGTGGCGAAGTTCAACTTTGCCCTGGCGGCGATGGAAACCGGCGATGTCCGCGCGCTGCTGGTGCTGCTGGTGCTGGCCATTTCCACGAGCCTGAACACTGTGTACTTCCTGCGCACGGTGATCACATTGTACCGCAAGCCCCTGGAAACCGCCCATTATCCTGCTGAAAAGGGCCAGCGCGGCGTGCTGTTCAATGCAGCGCTGGTATGCTTCGCGGTGGTGAACGTGCTGCTGGGCATCTGCTCCCAGACCATCGTCAGCGCAATCGTCACCGGCCTTACCACATTTGGTTGATAGGAGGAACAAACGATGTCCATCCTGCTGCTCTTCCCCGTGCTGCTGCCGCTCCTGGCGGGCGCCGCGGTTTGCTTCATCCCCGCGTTTGACAACGATAAGCTGCGCCGCTATGTCACCATTGCGGTGCTGTGCGCAACCATCGTGCTGCTTCTGCCCGTGTTCTTTGCCGGGGAGCAGACACTAACGCTCTTCACCCTCTCGGACAATTTGCCCATCTTCCTGCACACGGACATGATCAGCCTCATCTTTGCCGCGCTGATGTCCTTCGTGTGGGCGGCGGCGGGCATCTACTCCTTCCCCTACATGGCCCATGAGGGCGGCGAGCGCCGCTACTACGCCCTGTACCTGGCCACCCTGGGCGCGCTGATGGGGTTGTGCTTCTCCGGCAGCATCATTACCTTCTACATGTTCTTTGAGGGCATGACCTTGCTGACCATGCCCATGGTGATGCACTCCGGCAAAAAGGACGCGGTGGCTGCGGGCATCAAGTACCTGATCTACTCCGTGCTGGGCGCGTCTCTGGTGCTGCTGGGCGTGTTCGTGCTCTCCCCCTATGTGAAGAGCTTCTCCTTTGCAGCGGGCGGCGTACTGGATATGACCAAGGTGGCCGGTCATGAGGGGCTGGTTTTGACCTTCGCCTTCCTGATGCTGGTGGGCTTCAGCGCCAAGGCGGGCCTTTTCCCGCTGCACGGCTGGCTGCCCACGGCCCATCCGGCGGCCCCCTCCCCTGCCTCCGCCGTGCTCTCCGGCGTGATCACCAAGGCCGGTGTGCTGGGCGTGCTGCGCCTGATCTACTACTACCTGGGCGTGGATTTCCTGCGCGGCACCTGGGTGCAGACCGCCTACATGTGCCTGACGCTGCTGACCATCTTCACCGGCTCGCTGCTGGCCTACCATGAAGGCCACCTGAAGAAGCGCCTGGCCTGGTCCTCCGTATCCCAGGTGAGCTACGTGCTCTTCGGCCTGTCCACGATGAACCCCGTGGGCCTGGTGGGCGCTCTGCTGCACGCCATCGCCCACAGCCTGGCCAAGGACACCCTGTTCATGTCCGCCGGCGCGATCATCCTCAAGACCGAGAAGACCCAGGTGGCTGATCTGCGCGGCATTGGCAAGCAGATGCCCGTCACCATGGCCTGCTTCACCGTCGCCAGCCTGGGCCTGGTGGGCATCCCCCCGTGCATGGGCTTTGTGAGCAAGTGGTATCTGGCCCAGGGCTCCTTGGCCGCGACGGGCGTGTGCGCCACGCTGAACATCGTCGGCCCGGTAATCCTGCTCATTTCCGCGCTGCTGACGGCGGGCTATCTGTTCCCCATCGTGATCCGCGGCTTCATCGTGGGCAACGGCGGCCACGGGCATGACGCAGAGGCCGCGCCCGTTTACGAGCGCAACGACGCGCCGTGGATGATGCTCATTCCCCTGCTGGTGCTGGCGGTGCTGAGCGTCGTGATCGGCATGTTCCCCGGTACTCTGATCGACCTGCTGACCAAGGTCGGCACGGCCCTGATGTAAGGAGGGCGCAGGATGCTGATTTTGCTGACGCTGCTCGTCCCCCTGCTGGGCGGCGCGCTGATGGGCGTGATTCGCTTCCCGTCGGGAAAGGCGCGGGCCATCTATGTGGAAGCCGTCGTCTGCCTGACGAGCGCCATGGTACTTTCCCTCCTCCTCACCCGGACGGAGGAAACCGTCGTCCTCTACGACCTGATGGACAAGCTGCCCCTGGCCTTCCGCCTGGATGGCACGGCCTGCGTATTCGGCGGTCTGGTGGCGGCGCTCTGGCCCATCGCGAGCCTCTACGCCTTTGAGTACATGAAGCACGAGGAGCGCGAGAACACCTTCATGGCGTGGTACACCATGTCCTACGCCGCAACCCTGGCGGTAGCCTTCTCCGCCAACTTGTTCACCCTCTATGTGTTCTACGAATGCCTGACCATTGTGACGCTGCCCCTGGTGATCCACAAGAAGGACGCCATGTCCATCCGGGCAGGCCGCAAGTACCTGACCTACTCCATCACCGGCGCGGCGCTGGCCTTCATCGCCCTTGTTTTCATCATCTTCTACGCCGGTACGACGGACTTCGTGCTGGGCGGCGTGCTGACGAAGGAGCAGGTCGCGGGGCATGAAGCGCTGCTGCTGGGCGTGTTCCTGCTAGCCTTCATCGGCTTTGGCACCAAGGCGGCGGTGTTCCCCATGCACGCCTGGCTGCCCGCGGCTTCCGTCGCGCCCACCCCGGTGACGGCGCTGCTGCACGCGGTGGCAGTGGTCAACACCGGCGCATTCGCGGTGCTGCGCGTGATCTATTATTCCTTCGGAACGGAGCTGCTGTCCGGCACCTGGGCGCAGGCCGTGGCGGTGCTGCTGTCCTGCGTGACGATCGTCTTTGGCTCGTCCATGGCGGTGAAGGTGCAGCACCTCAAGCGCCGCCTGGCCTGGTCCACCATCTCCAACCTGAGCTACATGCTCATGGGCGCAGCGCTGATGTCCCCTGCGGGCATGGTGGGCAGCCTGACCCACATGGTCATGCACGGCGTGACGAAGATCACCCTGTTCTACTGCGCGGGCGCGATCCTGGTGCGCACGGGCAAGGAGTACATCCAGGATGTGCGCGGCTACGCCAAGCTGATGCCCGTCACCTGCGCTGCCTTCCTGATCGCGGGCATGTCCCTGGTGGGCACACCGCCCCTGTGCGGCTTCGTGAGCAAGTACAATTTACTGACCGCTGCGGGGGATGCGGGTACGCTGGGCGTGGTCGCCATTGCGGCGCTGATCATCTCCGCCATCCTGACGGCAATTTACCTCTTCACCGTCATCGGCCCGATGTACTTCCGCCCGCTGAACGCGGATATGGCCCACCTGGCCGACTTCAACCGCGACCCCAGCTGGATGATGCTCGTCCCCTTCGCGCTGCTGATCGCCGCAGTGATCGGCCTCGGCCTGTGGGGCGGCCCACTGGTAAGCTTCCTGCGTGACGTCGCCACCGGCGTGACATTCTAATGAAAGGAGGACGCAAATGATGTTTCTGATTCCTGCTGTGATCCTCCTGCCGATGGTCATAGCCGTGCTTTCCGCCTGTGTGAGCCAGCGCTCTCCCCGCTTGCGGGATGGCCTGGTGGTGGGTTGCGGCATCGCGACCTTCGCGCTGTGCGCCCTGCTGGCCTTTGCGGGGGAGGCCCATTTGGCCATCCCTGGCATCTGCGGCTTTGGGCTGACCTTCCGGGCGGACGGCTTCCGCGCCATCTACGGCTGCATCGCGGCCTTCATGTGGATGATGAGCGGCATCTTCTCCCCGGAATACTTCAGCCACCACGCGGAAAACCGCGGGCGCTACGGCCTGTTCAACCTGCTGACCCTGGGCGCAA
>JAQXLU010000012.1 GCA_029012285.1 Clostridiales bacterium
GGGGATTCCTCCTTCAAATGGATAAGGCCATTGTATCATAGAATCGGGGTTTTGGGAAGTCCTGTACAAGCTCAGACAGAGCGGCCTCGTGCAAATACGATCACCTGCCAGCTGATGGCGGAAGTTTGTCGCGCATTCTCATTCAACTGGCTGTACAGCATTTTGCATGAGGTCATCCTGCGCGTTTTCGTCAGTGCTTGCGGTGCAGCATGCCCATGGAGCCCATCAAGTACAGCACCAGCCCGGCGATCGTCACCGTGCCGCCGATGAACAGCAGCACCGTGGGAATCTCCCCGAACATCACCATGCTCCAGATCATCGCGCCCACCGGTTCGCCCAGCAGCGCGAAGCTCACCACCGTCGCGGAAACCTTGCCCAGCGCCAGGGTGAACATCGAGTGGCCCAGCAGCGTGCAGCCCACGGCCAGGCCCGCCACCGCCAGCAGCGCCCTCCCCGTCATGCAAAAGCCACCCAGGAAGGGCAGCGCCAGCGATAGCAGCAGCGCCGTCTGGGTATACAAAAGCAGCGTGAAGGGCAGTGCCTCCACCGTGCGGCGGGCATAGCGGTTGCACAGCCAATGCCCCGCCATGAAGATCGCCCCCGCCAGGGCCAGCAGATCGCCGGTGATATCCCCGGACATGCCCGCGATGGAGTTCATGCCAATCAGCAGCGCGCCCACCACCGCCACCAGAGCGCCCAACCGGGCATCCTTGGGCATCTTCTCCTTGAGCACCACCCCGGAGAGCGCCGCCACAAACAGCGGCTGGGTGCACACCAGCGCCACGGAGGCGAAGGTGGAGGTCGCGTCCAGCGAGGTCATCCAGGTCAGGTAGTGCAGCGCCAGAAACGCGCTGGCGGTGACGCTCCACAGCCACTGCTTGCCCGTCATTCGCCGGAGGGTAACGATGGGGGCTTCGGGTTGCCCCTTGCGCTTCACGCACATGATGGGCAGCAGGATCGCCGCGGACAGCACCATGCGCATCAGCGCGACGGACACGGGGTTTGCGCCATATTGCAGCGCCACCTTGACCAGCGGCCCGGAATAGGACACCATCGCCACGCCCAGCAGGACGAGCAAATAGGAGGGATTCATCAGGATTCCTTCTTTCTGTCAGGAGCTTCTTCCTTTGTCTTTTCCAGCCACACCATCAGCACGGCGATGTCCGCCGGGGATACGCCGGGGATTCGGCTGGCGGAAGCCAGGCTGCGGGGGCGCTGCCGGGTCAGCTTCTGCCGGGCCTCGATGCGAAGGCCCGTGACCGACGCATAGTCGATGTCCTCCGGCAGCAGCTTCTCCTCCATGGCGCTTGCCCGGCGGATGAGCGCGTCCTGGCGCTCCAGGTATCCGGCGTACTTGACCTCGATCTCCGCCTGCTCCCGGGCCTGGGCGTCGGCGCTTTGCACCGCCGGGGTCATTTCAGCCAGGTCGCTTAGGTGAATCTCCGGCCGGCGGAGCAGCTCCTGAGCCGATACGCCCGTCAAGCTTTCCGGCTGCTCGTGGCGTTTAAGCCACGCGTCGAAGTCCGTGCCCGGGGTGTACCGGGTGGTTTGCAGCACACCCAGCAGCCGCTGCGTTTCGCGCATCTTGCGCTCCGTGCGCGCCATGCGCTCGTCACTTGCAAGGCCCAGGTCATGGCTGATGCGGGTCAGGCGCAAATCGGCATTGTCCTGGCGGAGCTTCAGGCGATGCTCCGCACGGGAGGTCATCATGCGGTAGGGCTCGTCCGTGCCCTTGGTGGTCAAATCGTCGGTCAGCACGCCGATGTAGGCCATGTCCCGGGTAAGCACGAGGGGTGCGCGGCCCTGGATGCCCAGCGCGGCGTTCATGCCCGCCAGCAGCCCCTGACAGGCGGCTTCCTCGTAGCCGCTGGTACCGTTGATCTGCCCCGCGAAGAACAAGCCCCGCACATGCATGCTCTCCAGCGTGGGACGCAGCTGGCGGCTGTCGATGCAGTCATACTCGATGGCGTAGGCCAGCCGGGTCAGCTCAGCCCGGCGCAGCCCCGGCACGCTGCGGTACATCTGCCACTGCACATCCTCCGGCAAACTGGTGGACATGCCCTGCACATACCATTCGTGGCTCTTTGCGCCCTCCGGCTCCAGGAACACCTGATGGCGCTCCTTGTCGGCAAACTTGACGATCTTATCCTCAATGGAGGGGCAGTAGCGCGGCCCCACGCCGTGGATCTTGCCGGAATACAGCGGCGCACGGTGGAGATTGTCCCGGATGATCCGATGGGTTTCGGGGGTCGTCCAGGTCAGGTAGCACTGATGGGTGTTGACGAGGGGGCGCTCCGTCAGGAAGGAGAAGGGCGTGACCGGCTCATCCCCGGGCTGGGGGGTCATCTCGTCAAAGTCGATGGAGCGCACGTCGATGCGGGCGGGCGTGCCGGTCTTGAAGCGCCGCAGCGGAAAGCCGATGGCCTCCAGGCTCTCGGACAGATGGGGCGCGCTCATCAGGCCCTGGGGGCCGCCGGGGGTAATGCTTTCCCCGATGATGATGGAGCTGCGCAGATACACACCGCTGGCCACGATCACCGCCCGGCAGGCAATCCGCTGCCCGCTGACGGTATGCACGGCGTTCACATGCCCGTTCTCCACGTCGATGGCGGCAACTTCCCCCTGGCGGACGGTCAGCCGCGGCTGCGTGAAGAGCGCCGTGCGCATGCGGTTCTGGTATTCCTGCTTGTCCGCCTGGGCGCGCAGGGCATGCACCGCCGGGCCTTTGGAGGTGTTGAGCATCCGGCTTTGCAGGAAGGTATCGTCAATGGCGAGGCCCATTTCGCCGCCCAGGGCGTCCAGTTCCCGGACCAGGTGGCCCTTCGCGCTGCCGCCGATCACCGGATTGCAGGCCATGAGGGCCACGCCATCCATATTGAGGGTGAGCAGCAGGGTATCCACGCCCATGCGGGCCGCAGCCAGGGCCGCTTCACACCCTGCATGGCCACCGCCAATGACAACGAGGTCTGGCATATGCTTCATCCTTTGCCAAATGAGTGGTGCCGCCAGCCATCTTGACTGGGACACCAGGCTATTATAGCACAACTCGCCCGCGATGAAAAGCATCATCCTTGCGGCCCCAAGCATTTGCCGTCAGCCCCTGTCCAAAGACGCAAAAAGGCACGGCTGCCATCACAGCAGCCGTGCCCAGGGTTTGCGCGATCAGTACTCCTCGCTGCCCAGCACCTTCACGCGCCATTCGGTCTTGACCTGGTTGGCGCGGGGGATGTAGCAGGTGTTGCCATCGTCGGTGCGGTAGGCGGTGATGCGCATGGTCACCATGGCGACGCCGCTTGGCCGGATGAATTCCTCCCCGAAGGTGAAGCGGCCATGACGGGTCGCGTCGCCGGGCTCCAGGGTATAGCCGTAGTAGCCCTCAAAGTCGTTGGAGCGGCCATCCCAGTTGCAGACGATGGGGTTCCCCCAGGCGTCATAGGTCTCGATGATATAGTAGAAGCGGGTGATGGTCATGTCGGACTGGTTGTACACCTGGATGCGAATGGTGTCCTCGTTTTCCACATACAGCTGGACGATCTTCAGCGGCTTGTTCTCATCCCCCACCTTCACAGTGAAGGAGGTGACGTAGGAGCCGTCGTCCGTCACGCCCAGGATGGTGGTTTCGCCCCAGCGCTGGCCGGTCACCGTCACCTTGCTGCCCGTGCCGGACACGCTGGCGATGGTGGCGTCCTCGGCGTACCACTGCATCTTGGTGATGGAGGCGTCCTCCGGGTAGAACACGGCGGTGTTGGTGGTCTTTTCGCCCACGCCCACGGTGCGCTCATCATACTTGATGGACACGCCCTCCACCGGCTGGGTCACCTGCACCTTGATGGTGGCCTTCTTGCCGGAGCCGTCGTTGGCGGTGGCGTAAACGTAGCACTCGCCGCGCTTGAGGCCGGTAACGGAGCCATCCTGGCCCACGCGCACCACATTCTCCTTGTTGGTGGAGAAGGAGACAGAGGAATCCGTGGCCGTCGTCGGGGAGACCATCCAACCCAGGTGGATGGTTTCGCCCACGGCCACATAGGGGTTTTTATCGGTGAAGGTGATCTTCGTCACAGGCTGATACACATGCACGATGGCCTGGGCGTATACGTCGGGATGGGTCTTGCTCTGGCAGGTGATGATGGCCGTGCCAGGGCTGACAGCGGTCACGCGGCCGGCGGTGGACACCTTCGCCACGGACGCGTCCGAGGAGCTCCAGGTCACGCTCTTATCATTGACGGACGCGGGCAGCACCGTGGGGGTGATGGTCACATAGTTGTCCGCCTTGAGGGTGATGTCCGTCTTGTTGAGGGTGATCTCCTCGGGCTGCTGACGGACGGTCACAGTAAAGGAGCCATAGCAGCCGGAGCCATCCGCCGCCTTGGCGGTAATGACCGCAGAGCCCTTGCTCACGCCGGTGACCACGCCGTAGGCATCCACGGTGGCGTTATCGGGCCGGTCGGAGGTCCACACCACCTGGCGAATGGTGGCGTCCGCCGGGGTGACCTCCGCCTGGAGCATCAGCGTTTCGTTCAGGTAGAGGGTCTTTGCATCGCCCGTGACGCGCACCCGGGTCACCGGACTGACGACCAGCACGCGGTATTCCTTGCGCACCTCGGGGTTCAGCACGCTCGCGATGGTCACGACGCATTCGCCCGGGCTGCGGCCGGTCAGCTCCGTGCCGCTCACCCGCGCGATGGAATCATCGGAGGTGGTCATCTTCCAGCGGCGGTTGCTGGCGGTGCTGGGAGTGCACGTTGCCCCGATGGTGACGGTTTTACCCTTGCGCAGCAGCAGCACGGGCATGGTGGGGTCCTCGAAATTCGGGTTCAGCGCGCCATCCACGATGGGGTCCCACGCGTCGTAGATCTTCAGGTTGGTGTTGGTCAGCTGGATGTCGGTCACCCGGCGCTGAACGGTCACGACCATGGTGGCCGTCCAGGAGCGCTTAGCGCCCTTGAGGGTAGCGGTGACGGTCACCTCGCCCTTGCTCAGGCCGCTGAGCACACCGTTTTCATCCACCGTGGCGATGGACTTGGCGTTGGTCTTGTAGGTCAGTTCGCCATCCTGGGCACAGTCGCCGTCGCGCACCAGCACCAGTTGGAGATCCTCGCCCTCAAAAACGGTGTTGATTGTCTTATCAAAATGAAACTGGTTCTCCGCCAGCGCCGCGCCGGATAGGCCGCACAGCAGCACAAGGACAGTCAGAAGCAGGGGGATCAGGCGCTTCATCGCGAATACCTCCATTCATACATCCCGGATTCAACCATACAACGGATGGGCATTGGGTTTTCTTCCCGGTTCTTCATATTTTAGTATACCGGTTTTTCCGGGAATTGCAACCTTTTGCGCACAAAAACATCCGGCAAATCACGCAGAAATGCCGGATGGAAGCAGAAATCGGTTTTCTTACTTGACCTCGTAGACGCCCACCTGGTCGGAATGGCCCACGCCCATCACCTCGCAGGTCGGGCGGGAGTTGGTCTTGCCGCCATCGTAGGAGCCGATCTTATTCAGCTGTTTGCCCATGAAGATCAGCACCGCCGTCTGGCCGCCGTCCAGGTTGATGGCGCTCTCGCAGCCCTTGGCGCGCATGAGCTTGGCCAGTTCCTTCATCGTGATGCCCTGGGAGCGTTCCAGGCGGCCCTCCACCATGATGTACACATAATGGCCGGGCTCTATCATGCCCAGGGCGCAGCGGGGATTCTTGGATTCATTGGCGTCGTAGGCCTGCTGGGAAAGCTTGCCGTCCTTCATCAGGTAGGGGCCGAAGGAGTACACGTCATACGCGCCCTTGTCGATCATCTCCTGGGCGGTCATCTCGTAGCTGCGGTAGACCTCCAAGCTGCCGTCCTGCATGAAGGCCACCATGTCCAGATTGGGCATGCCCGCCTTGTCGGCCTTGGCCTGGGTGTAGCGGTCGTCGTAGAGGATCTCCCCATTGCGGACAACCACGCCGGTGGGGCGGCCATTTTCCACGGACACGCGGTAGGTGAAGTAGTCGGTGTTGCTGGCAAAGACCAGATTGTGCTTCTTGGCGGTTTCCGCCGCATCCACGCGCACCTTGGTTCTTTTCTGCTCGTCATTCCAGTAGGTACGAAGCATCTCGCCCTTTTCCACATCCGTCCAGATTTCGGTTTCAAACCAGGTCAGGGGCTGGGTCGCGTCGTACTTGCGCTCGATGATGATCTTCGTGGTCTGGTCGATGAACATCCACAGCCCCTCCTCCTCGGAGGAATAGATGAACTCACCCTCATCGAGGAAGCCGCGCTCGTTGGTTTCAGGCAGCAGCGAAGCGTAGGTGGGAATCTTTTCGACGGTGACCTCCGCCACGGGCTTGCCGCTCAGGTCGATGTTCTCCAGGAAATCGTTCTTCGCCACGTCCTCGCCCACGGTGGAGTACACCAGGCCAAAGACGGTGTTGTCATGCTCCACGCCGGTGGTCAGCACGCTCTGCCCGGAGGTTTCCTGGGTCTTGTGGAACAGCTCGAAGGCGCTGTCCGCCAGCTCGATGCCTGTCGCGCCGCCCATGCTGGCAAGCGGGACGCTCCAGTCCATCTTGATCTGGTTCTCCGGCCACAGATGGCGGTAGAGCTTCTTGACCTCCCAGGTGCCATAGGCCACGGTCAAGTCAGTGAATTCATCCTCGTTGGCGGCGATGGCGATGGCGTTGTAGGCCGCATCGGACACCATCATGTGCATGCTGTGCCCATATTCGCCGTTGATGTCGTGAGTCACGACCACCTCGGGCTTGTACTTGCGGTACAATTCCACAAACCACTCGTTGACCAGCTTCTTGCCGCGGGCGGCGGAACCGCTGCCGACATACTCGTAGGACTTGTTCATCACCTTGTACATCTTGTCGCCAAAGCTACCGATGACGGGGTAATTCCGCACGCCCATGTACCACAGGCTGTTGAGCAGCTCGGAGGAGCGGGTGGGGTTGGAGCGGGTGAAGTAGGCCACCACCACGTCGCGCTTCATTTCCGTGGCGTAGGTAGGAATCGCGCCGCCAAAGAAGATCAGGTCATCGTCCGGGTGGGTGGAGATGAACATGATCTCCGCCTTCTCGCAGGTGGGCTGCCATTCCTGCACCCAGGAGGGCTTCTCGCCCACGCCCAGCACAAAGAACTCGTTCAGGTACAATTCGTACTGCTTGTCGGTGGTCACCTGCAAGCGGACATAGCGGGCGGGCTCGGGCAGGGGCACCCAGGCATGGAGATAGGCCGGGCCGGGGACTGCGGTCGTCCACTTCTTGCCGTCCTCGGACACCTGTATCTCCCAGCTGCCAGGCAGATTGCCAAAGCAGGCATAAATGCCGCCAATCAGGTTATCCTCCGGGGCGGTCACCTGGATGGAGGGATTGCGGGTTTTCTCCGTCTTCCAATAGGAGGTGTACTTCTTGTCGGTCATCTGGGTGTATTTGTACTTGCTGGTGCTGGTCTTGAACTTGCACAGTTCGGTGATATCCGCCGCCTCCGCTGCCAGGGCGGCATTGGCTGCGCAGAGCATCAAAAGCGTCAGCAGCAGGGCGGTGAGCCACTTTTTCATCATTCCATTCAATCCTTCCGCAGTCGGTGAGACATACCAGCCATTGGCTGACATACCATAGTTGAGGATAGCACATCGGCGGGGGAAAGTCAATCAGCCGAAGGGGTGGACGCGAATTTTTACAAATCTCAAAGCATCCTGCGCCGCCATGGCCGAATACGCAGCAGCACTTTTCCCCCGACGAGCTGCAATGAAAACTTGCGTTCGTTCGTTAAATGTAGTAAAATATACTCGGAGGTATTTGCCATGAAGCACAGACTTCTTGCTCTCTGTATCGCGCTGTTGCTTCCCCTGACCGCCGTCCTGGCGGAGGAAGCGCCCCCCGCCCCCGCTGTCCACGACATGGGGCTGGAGCTGATGGGCAGCAGCGTGCATTATCCCCAGCTGACCGGCCTGGCCGACCCCCAGGTGCAAGCGCAGACCAACGCCGCCATTATGGAGGCCGGGCAGATCAACGACCGGCTGGGCCGCATGGCGGTGCTGGGCAGCGCGCCGGTCAAGCTCTCCGTCACCTATGCCTATACGCTGTCGGGGGATGTGTTCTCCTGCGCGATGCTGTCCGACGGCGCGGTGGAAAACAGCCGGGCCACCCAGGTGTGGTCGGCGGTGAATGTGCGTCTCAGCACGGGCCAGACCATCACCTTCGATGATCTGTTCCTGGATGCTGACGCTGCCACGGCTTATATCGAAGCCTACCTGGAGGAGCAGGTCGCACCGGAATTGTCCGCCCACCTGGAGGCCGGCTGCCTCACCCCCATTCCCAATCTCTTCACCCTCTCCCCCACCGGGCTGACGCTGTATTATGACATTGCCAGCTTCCGCACCCTGTCCGACAAAGCGGGCACGGTGACCATCCTGTGGAGCGAGCTGCGGGATCACCTGGCCCTGGGGGAAGCGGACGTGCTGACCAGCCTGGGCGTGGGCGAGCACCTGGATTTCCCTGCTTCTGCCGCGTCCCGCCTGACCCAGGCGTTCTCAGGCGGTAGCCTGACGGGCATCCCGGCCGCCATCGGCCAGCCCATGCAGGAGCTCATCGACCGCTACGCCCTGCTGACCGATCCGGACATCTATGAGGGTGGCCGTATGATCGCCCTGGAGGACGGCGCGTTCCGCCAGGTGTGGATCCTCACCGACGCGCTGACGGAGGACTTCGACCAGAGCATCGTGCAGGGCATCCGCGCGGATCGATTGAACTTGAACGGCTTATGCACCGGGGTAACCACCACCGTGGGCTGGCGCGAGCACCTGGGTGCGCCGGAGGCCACCCTGATCGTGGACGAAACCCGCGCCGAAAGCTGGCGCATCGTGCCCGGCAGCAGCGACTATTACACCTTTGGCGACTACCGGCTGCGGCTGCACGCGGATGAAACAGGCGTGCTGCGCAGCGTATTCCTGACGAAATAACCATCCCTGCGGACGTGCACGGTGAAAGCAGCCTCCGCCAGGGACTGCTGACCACCTGTACAACGGAGGAGCAAATGACGCAGAAAAAGCAACCCCAACGCAAACGAACCCCCGCCTATTCCACGGATGCGATGGTCGTGCACCTGATCTTCGGCTTGCTGCTCATCGCCCTGGGGGTGATGATCTTTCTGGCCAACACCCTGGGCATGACCGGCGACGTGTTCGACGGCTTGCGCCAGTTCAGCCGGGGCATGTGCGGCCTGATCGCCCATGTGCTGCCGGTGCTGCCCATCTGGGGCGGCGTGCTGCTGATGATCGCCATCCAGCGCAAGCCGTCGGTGCGATCCTACCTTTTGTCCATCCTCATGCTGGTGCTCCTGTGCGCCGCCGCCACACTGACCACCTTTGTAGGCACGTCGTCCATGCCGGATTACTTCCGCGCCGCCATTGCTCAAATGGGCGTGGCGGATACCTTGCCCGCCTACCTGACCCGCGCCTTTGATTTTGGCGCGCGCCGCTTTTCCGGCGGCGGCCTTGTGGGCATGCTGCTCGCCTGGCCGCTGTGGAAGGGCGTAGGCGCGGTGCCCGGAGCGATCATCGTTGTGCTGGGGGCGGTGGTGAATTTCTTCTTCCTCATCAAGCTGGACGTGCGGAGCCTGTGGGCCCAGGGCCAGCGCCGCAAGGAGGAGCGCCGCTCCCGCCAGCAAGCCGCCGAAGCCCAGCAGCGCCAGCAGGAGCTGATGTGGCAGCAGGAGCAAATGCGCATCCAGCAGGAGCAGCGCCGCATGCGGGAAACGATGCGCCAGCAGCAGATTGCCCAGCAGCTCCAGGAGCAGCAGCTGCAGCAGAGCGCGCCGGTGTACCAGTCCTATCAGCCCATGAGCAGCCCCGAGCCTGGCGTCCCCCTGGTGCGCCAGGTACAGCCAAGGGGGCAGCAGCAGCCACCGGCGCGCCAGCATGGCTTCCAGCCCACCCCGGAGGAGCTGGGCCAGGTGAGCGACGCGCCCCAGCCCATGCCCCAGCCGGGCAAGAAGAAGCGCGGCGGCCTCTTTGGTCGCGACAAGGGGGAGGAAACGCCGCCCCGCAAGCGGAGTCTTTTCGGGGATGAGCCCGAGGAGGAAGCGCCCGAGGCCATGCCTGCTATGGAGATGGAGCCGCCCGTTGGCCGCGTGAAGCCCGCCCGGGCCGCGTCCCGTCCGCAGACCCAGCCGTCCTTCTCCGCCGAGGAGGAAACACCCCCGCGCCGCCGCAGCGTGTATCAGCGGCCCGAGCCTGAACCCGATCTGGACGAGCCGGAGTTCACCTTCACCGAGGAACCGCAGATCTTCACCCCGGCGGAAGAGCCCGTCCCGCCGCCTGCTGCGCGCCCTGCCGCCCCAGCCCGGACGGAAACCGCCCGGCCAGCCACAGCGGTTGCGTCTACCCCCGTCGCACCGCCGCCGCAAAAGCCCGCCCCTGTCGAGGAAAGCGAGGACATGCCCGAGCGCGACAACAGCTTCCTGGCAAGGCTGCGGGCCGCCAAGAAGGCCGCCGGTCTGGAGGTGCCCGACGAGCCGGACTCGCCCTCCGCCCCCGCCAAGACAGCGCCCCCGCGCCCTGCCGCCCGGATGGCGCAGCCCGATGAGGACGACTGGGCCAACACACCCCCGTGGGAGGATGCGCCCGCGCCGAATCCCTCCAGCACGCCCATGCGCCCCGTCGTGGCCCAGAAGAAGCCCGAGGGCGGCTACGAGCCGGAGCTGAACCTCAAGCCCCGGCGATCCGGCAGCGACCTCCCCGAGCCCATGTTCACCGAGCACCAGGAGGTGCCCTACGTTTTCCCGTCGATGGATCTGCTCAAGACCCCCGAGCCCCAGCACGGCATCAGTCCCGAGGAGGACGCGGCCCGCTCCCTCCGCCTGGAAAACACATTGCAATCCTTCCGTGTCCCCGCCAAGGTGCGCCACATCACCCACGGTCCCGCCATCAGCCGGTTTGAACTGGAGATCGCGGCGGGCATCAAGGTATCGAAGGTGACCGACCTGAAGCACGACATCGCCATGAACATGGAGGTCAAGTCGGTACGCATCGAGGCGCCCATCCCCGGCAAGCCCCTGGTGGGCGTGGAGGTGCCCAACAAGCAGCGCGCCACCGTCACGCTGCGGGAGGTGCTGGAATCAGAGCCCATGCGCAAGGCCAAGGAGCCCCTGGTGGTCGCCCTGGGCCGGGACATCGCCGGCACACCCATCGTCTGTGACCTGGCGAAGATGCCCCACCTGCTCATCGCCGGTGCAACCGGCTCCGGTAAGTCGGTGTGCATCAACACCATCATCAATTCCCTCCTGTACCGCTGCTCTCCCCAGGAGGTTCGCCTGATCCTGGTCGACCCCAAGGTGGTGGAGCTGCAATGCTACAACGGCATTCCCCACCTGCTCATCCCCGTGGTGTCCGATCCCCACAAGGCCTCCGGCGCGCTGGCCTGGGCCGTAGGCGAGATGATGGATCGCTACAAGCGCTTCCAGGAGGCCGGGGTGCGCAACATCAACGGCTTCAACGAGAATGCCGACAAGGATGCGCGTATGCCCCGCATCGTGATCGTCATTGACGAATTGGCCGACCTGATGATGACCTGCAAGAAGGACGTGGAGGAACGCATCTGCCGCCTGGCCCAGCTGGCCCGTGCGGCGGGCATCCACCTGATCGTCGCCACCCAGCGCCCCTCGGTGGACGTCATCACCGGATTGATCAAGGCCAACATCCCCAGCCGCATCGCCTTCAAGGTATCCGCCAGCGTGGACAGCCGAACTATTCTGGACCGCGTCGGCGCGGAGCAGCTGCTGGGCTACGGCGACATGCTCTACATGCCCACGGGCGAGTTCACGCCCATCCGCGTGCAGGGCTGCTTTCTCTCCGACCCCGAGGTCAACCGCATCACCGATTTCATCCGGGAGAACTGCCCCTCCGACTACGACCCTGCGGTGCTGGATGAGCTGGAACGGCTGCAATCCGAGTCCGAGGGCGGCGGCAGCTCCCTGCCTGAGATGCCCGCGGCGGACGATTACGTCGGCGGCGACGGCAGCCTGCTGACCCAGTGCATCGAGATGGCCGTGCAGGACGGCCAGGTATCAACCTCGCTCATCCAGCGCCGTTTGCGCCTGGGCTACGCCCGCGCCGGACGCTTGGTGGACGAAATGGAAAAGCGCGGCATCGTCGGGCCCAAGGACGGCGCAAAGCCCCGCATGTGCCTGATCTCCCGCGAGGAGTTCGAGGCCATGAAGGCCACCGGCGAGCTGGACTGACATCCCTTATCACCCGGAGGTAATCATATGCCGAACATGATGGACTACATCGCCTGGCGCGGTGACATCTCCATGGCTTACAGCCCCTTCAACCACCTGGACAGCCTCATCCTGGCGGAGCTGAGCTACCTGAACTTTCCGCTTGAGGATGCGCTGCTGCGCGACCTGGACGCCGCCACCCCGGAGGAACCCGAGCACCCGGCCTTCATGCACCAGACCCGCCGCATGCTCAGCGCCGTTTCCAAGGCGGAGCGCTTTGCGGGCATCCGCATGCACGACCTGGTCTCCGTCATCGACCAGGAGCGGGACATGCAGTTTGCCGCCATGCTCTTTGATTTGCCCAGCGGCGCCCATTACGTGGCCTTCCGCGGCACGGACAGCACCCTGGTGGGCTGGCGCGAGGATTTCAACATGACCTTCGAGAGCCCCATTCCCGCGCAGTCCGCTGCGGTGAAGTACCTGGAAAACGCTGCGGCCCTCGTTGATGGGCCCCTCATCCTCGGCGGGCACAGCAAGGGCGGCAACCTGTCCGTCTACGCCGCCGCCCATGCCGATGAGGCGGTGCAGCGCCGCATCCGCACGGTATATTCCTTCGACGGCCCGGGGCTGGACGATGCCACCATGGTGTCGGACGGGTACGCGCGCATCGCCAAGCGCATCCGCTCCTTCGTGCCCCAGCAGTCCGTCGTGGGACTGCTGATGACCTATCACCCGGATTACACGGTGGTCAGGTCCACCGGAACGGGCATCATGCAGCACGACGGCTTCACCTGGCAGATGCTGGGGACGGATTTCCTCATCGTGACCGAGCTGGACGTGAGCAGCCAGGTGGTGGATCACACCTTGCACGAGTGGCTCTCCCGCATCAGCCCGGAGAAGCGGCGAGTGTTCATCTCCACCACCTTCGACATCCTGGAGGCCAGCGGCGTGAGTACCGTCAAGGAGCTATTCTCCGACGTGCCCGCGCATCTGCCCGCCATGCTCAAAGCGTTGCAGAAGGTTGATTCGGAAACCGCGCGGATGATCCTGGCCCTGTGGCGGCAGTTCATCTCCATCGGCGCGACGAACATCCTCGAAATGATCCGCCAGCGCATCACCCCCGACAACAACGAGCATATTCAAGGAGAGATCAAACATGGAGTGGAAGGATGAGATCTTCACCGTCCTGGACGCAGCCGTGGATGCGCTGCAAGCCGCGGGCCACATTGCCCCCGGCGGACTGATCGTACTGGGCTGCTCCACCAGCGAGGTGGCGGGCGCACGCATTGGCAAGGGGAGCGTGCCGGAATTGGGCGTCACCATTGCCGAGGCGATGCTTTCCGCCTGCCGCAAGCGCGGCCTGGAAGCAGCCTTCCAGTGCTGTGAGCACCTGAACCGTGCCGTGGTGATGGAGCAGCGCGTGGCACAGGAGCGCCGCCTGACCCAGGTGCGGGCGATCCCCCAGCCCAAGGCGGGCGGCAGCGTTCCGGCTGCGGCCTGGAAGCAGCTCTCCCAGCCCGCGCTGGTGATGGCCGTCCAGGCAGAGGCCGCGATCGACATCGGCGACACCCTGGTGGGCATGCACATCCGCCCCGTGGCGGTCCCCCTGCGCATCGAATACGGCCATGTGGGCCACGCGAACCTGGTCATGGCCTACAGCCGCCTGCCCTATGTGGGCGGCGCCAGGGCGGTGTATGAGGAAGAATGAGATCAGTGAGGTCACATAAAACCTATAAGACCATTGCAATCATTGCTTTGGGTGTATCCATCATCGGATTCATTTCTTTTGTTGGCGGCATCAAACCCGTCAATATCGGTGCATTTGTTTTTCCACTGATAGTTAGCGGCGTTTTCTTCTGGCTCTACAAAAGGCAGTAAACCAATTCCAGTTTGTAGAACCGGAAAGCTGGCATTGGTTGAGGAGTAACGACACATCACAAAACGAGCCCGCCTCCACAAAGAGGCAGGCTCGCTTTTGCTTTATCTTGTTAATGCACAATCACCGTATAGGGCTTGGTGGAATCCGTATCCACCTGGGCCTTGCCATCCACCATGGTCACGGTGAAGGTCGCGGCGACGTTGCCCTTCAGGTCGGGGATCACCACCGTCTGGGATTCGCCGTCCTCCAGCTGGTAGACGTGCAGCTCGACGCCGTCCAGGTAGTCGTAATCCGGCTTGCTGTCCACCGCGCCCAGGGGCAGCACCGTGCCGGGGCGTACCATCAGCGGCAGGGACATGAAGTCGTGGATCTCGGTCTGCCACTTGCCGCCCTCAACCACGCCGTTATCAAGCAGGCTTGTCCACGCGCCGTCGGGGAGGTAGTACTGCACCTGCCCGTCCTTGCGGAAGATGGGCGCCACCAGCAGCGCGTCGCCCAGCATGTACTGGCGGTCCAGGGTGTCGCAGGCGGGGTCGTCCGGGAATTCCAGCAGCATCGGGCGCATCATGGGCCAGCCGAAGCTGTGGGCCTCCACCGCCTTTTGGTACAGGTAGGGCATCAGGCGGTTCTTGAGCTTGACGAAGGCGCGGCACACATCGACGCTCTCCTCGTCAAACAGCCACGGCACGCGGTAGGAGGTGGAGCCGTGCAGCCGGCTATGGGAGGACAGGATGCCGAACTGCAGCCAGCGCTTGTACACATCCGCCGGGGCGGTGGATTCAAAGCCGGAAATGTCGTGGCTCCAGTAGCCGAAGCCGCTGTGGGACATGGACAGGCCCGCCCGCAGCGTTTCCGCCATGGAGATGTAGGACGCGGAGTTATCGCCGCCCCAGTGCACGGGGAACTGCTGCCCGCCGACGGTGGCGGAGCGCGCAAAGAGGATGGCTTCGCCCTCGCCCTTGCGGTCCTTCACCACGTCAAAGACCACCTTGTTGTACAGGTAGGTGTAGTAGTTGTGCATCTTGACCGGGTCGCTGCCGTCAAACCAGCGGATGCCGCGCACGGGGATGCGCTCGCCAAAGTCGGTCTTGAAGCAGTCCACGCCCATGTCCATCAGCTTGTACAGGTAGGAGGCGTACCACTTGCAGGCCGCGGGGTTGGTGAAGTCCACAATGGCCATGCCGGCCTGCCACATGTCGGTCTGCCACACATCGCCCTGCTCGGTCTTGAGCAGGTAGCCGTTTTCAAGGCCCTCGGCAAACAGGGGGCTGGCCTGGCCGATGTAGGGGTTGATCCAGCAGCACAGGTGCAAGCCCTTTTCATGGTAGCGCCGGAGCATGCCCTCGGGGTCGGGGAACACGTCCTTGTCCCACTCAAAATCGCACCAGTTGAAGCCCTTCATCCAGTAACAGTCAAAGTGGAACACGCTGAGCGGAATGTCCCGCTCCGCCATGCCGTTGATGAAGGCGGAGGTGGTGTTCTCATCGTAATCGGTGGTGAAGGAGGTGGACAGCCACAGTCCGAAGCTCCACGGGGGCAGCAGCGCGGGGCGGCCGGTCAGGGCCGTGTACAGATCCAGGGTGCCCTTGGGGTCGCCGCCGTAGATCACGTCGTACACCATGGTTTCCCCCGGATGGGAGAACTGCACGCGCTCCACCTTTTCGCTGGCGACCTCGAAGCTCACCTCGCCCGCGTCCTCCACCAGCACGCCGTAGCCACGGTTGGTCATGTAGAAGGGGATGTTCTTATACGCCAGCTCGGAGGCCGTGCCGCCGTCGGCATTCCACATATCGACGACCTGGCCGTTCTTGACATACGCGCCAAAGCGCTCGCCCAGGCCATAGACGCACTCGCCCACGTCCAGCTGGAGGGACTCGGACATGTAGGAGGCGCCATGGGGCAGCAGGCTGCAATCGGTGCCGTCCTTGGCCAGAGCCCGGCCCATGCCTCGCCAGCCGGAGGTGGTCAGCACCCGATCGCCCACCATGTAGTCCACCTGCCACTGCCCGCAGGCCTTGCTGACCCGGGCGGTCAGCTCGCCGGAGGTAAAGGTGGCGCATTCGTCGTCCTCGGTGATGACGGGGGTCACGTCCTCCTCGTAGGTCGTGAACTTCGGCTCGCGGGCCTTCGTCCCGGCAAAGTGGGTGACCTGCACGCGGATGATGTTCTCCCTGGGGGCGGTGAAGGTGACGGTCAGCGTGCCGCCATCCAGGATCGCGCCGCGGTTGGTGATGGGGCGGCAGGCGCTGATCACCTGCATCGCCTTGTCCGTCTTGTTCACGCGCACCGCATGGGTGGCGTAGGACATGATGTAATTCTGCTTGATCATCCAGTAGCCCTGGGTGAATTTCATGGAACTTCTCTCCTTTGCAAGCGCCCGGCCGTCGCCGGGGCAGAATCCACTATTTACAAACATACGACGCGCAATGGCTTTTCCCTGCCGCCATCGCAAACGAAAGTGCGAGAAAATTTGTGTTCGGGATTGCATTTTTCCGCCATTCACGGTAAGATAGGGACAGTAAAACCGCTATGGCGGCATGGGAGGTACATATGCTCAACAACGATACGATCAAGCTCCGCGTGGAGGAGCTGCTCCGCCAGATGACCGTGGAGGAAAAGGTTGCTCAGATGATGCAGATCCCCTTCAACATCACCGGCAAGGAGGAAGCGCTGCGCTGGGCCAAAATGGGCGCGGGCTCCTTCCTGCATGTGCTGGGGGACGACGCGCGGGAGATTCAGCAGGCCGCGATGAGCAGCCGCCTGGGCATCCCCGCCATCTTTGGCATTGACGCCATCCATGGGCACGGCCTGAAGCATGAGGCCACCATCTTCCCCAGCCAACTGTCGGCCGCCTGCTCCTGGAATCCGGAGGTGGTGGAGGAGATGGGCCGCGTCACCGCCCGGGAGGTGGCCTCCGACGGGCTGCACTGGACCTTCTCCCCTGTGTTGTGCCTGGGCCGCGATACCCGCTGGGGCCGCGTGAACGAAACCTTCGGTGAGGACCCGTACCTGGCCGGTGAGCTGGGCGCAGCCATCATCCACGGCTACCAGGGCGACAGCCTGGACGCGCCGGATTCCATCCTGGCCTGCGCCAAGCACTACATCGGTTACGGCGAGGCCATGGGCGCGCGCGATGCCATGGACACCCAGATGACCTACCGCAAGATGAAGGAGGTCTTTCTTCCGCCCTTCCGCCGCGCGGTGGAAGCGGGCTGCGCGTCCTTCATGACGGCCTACGGCTCCATCGACGGGCATCCCTTCACCGCCGACCCCAAGACCCTCAAGGACATTCTGCGGGGCGAGTTGGGCTTTGACGGCTTCGTGGTCACCGACTGGAACAACTGCGAGTCCCTGATGATCCAGCAGCATGTCGCCGCGACCATCGAGGAAGCCTCTGTGCAAGCTGCCGAGGCGGGCAACGACATGATCATGTCCACCCTGCCCTTCTACGAGGCTGCACTGAGCGCCGTCCGCACGGGCCAAATGGACGAGGCAGTGCTGGACGACGCTGTGCGCCACATCCTGACCATCAAGTTCCGCATGAACCTGTTTGAGAAGCCCGAGAAGGTGGGCGTGCCCGGCTGCGTGGGATGCGAGGAGCACCTGGACGCTGCCCGCCGCGCCGCCCGCAGCTCCATCACGCTGCTGAAAAACGAGGGCATGCTGCCCCTGAAGGGCGTGAAGAAGGTCGCCGTGATCGGCAAGAACGCCGACGACCTCAATTCCCAGTACGGCGACTGGACCTACTTCACCCACCCCAACGCCAACGAGCCCCGCCCGGCCCGCCGCCCCTATGTGACGGTCAAGGAGGGCTTCGAGGCCCTGTGCGCCGAGCGCGGCATTGCGTGCGTGTACCACTTCGGCTGCGAGGTGAAGCCCACTGCCGCCGATGCGAACGGCCCTGCCCTGGTTGATCCCGTGGCGGAAGCCATCCGTCAGCAGAGCCTGTCCCGTCTCCGCCAGGAGGACGACATCCCCGGCGCGGTGGAGGCCGCCCGGGACGCGGACGCCATCATCCTCGTGGTGGGCGACATGATCGACCAGTACGGCGAATTCAAGGATCGCGCCGATCTGTCTCTCTCCGGCAGGCAGATGGAGCTCTACCGCGCGCTGCGGGCGCTGTCCATCCCCATGACGGTGGTACTGGTGGCCTCCAAGCCCCTGTGCATCCCGGAAATCGCAGCCACTGCCGACGCAGTCATCTGCGCCTTCAACGGTGGCATGTTCGGTGGTCAGGCCGTGGCGGAGGCCGCGTTTGGCTGCTTCAACCCCAGCGGCCGCTTGCCCATCAGCTTCCCCCAGCATTCCGGCCAGCTGCCGGTGTACTACAACACCCTGCCCGGCTGGCATGGCGGCCGGTATATGGATCAGCCCGCCACGCCGGTGTACGCCTTTGGCGAGGGCATGGGCTTTGCGCCCTTCACCTACGCCAACCTCACCTTTGACCCCGCCACCCTCCTCGCCACGGTGGACGTAACCAACGCGGGCGATGTGGCCGGCACGGAGGTGGTGCAGGTCTACATGCACGATGTGGTGGCCAGCGTCATCCGCCCGGTGAAGCAGCTGATTGCCTTCACCCGCGTGGACATCGCCCCCGGCGAAACCAAGACCGTCACCTTCCAGCTGGAAAAGGCCGATTTCGCCCTGGTGAACCGCGACGAGCAGCTTGTCGTCGAGCCCGGCGAGTTTGAGCTGATGATCGGCCACAGCAGCAAGGATAGCGATCTGCTGAAAACCGTCTTTATCCTGTAAACGCAAAAGCGCTGCCGCAATCAAAACTGCGGCAGCGCTTCTATACTCTTCGTGTTCGACTCTTCGTGTTCGGAAGGCTTATTCTTCCTCGTCTTCCTCGGGCAGCTCGGCGTTGTGGTAGACGTTCTGCACGTCGTCGTTTTCCTCCAGCATCTCCAGCAGCTTCTGGATATTCTTGAGGGTGTCCTCATCGGCGACGGCGACGGTGTTTTGGGGGATCATGTCCACCTCAGCGGAGAGGAAAGTCAGGCCCTGGGCCTCAAGGGCCTCGCGGACGGCGGAGAAATCGTTGGGCGCGGTGTAGATTTCAAACGCGTCCTCCTCGGTTTTCATATCCTCCGCACCGGCGTCGAGCGCCTGCATCATCAGCTCCTCCTCGTCGATGCCAGGAGTACGCTCCACCACCAGCAATCCCTTCTCGTCAAACATGAAGGACACAGAGCCCGTGGTGCCCAGGTTGCCGCCATTCTTGGCGAAGCAGTGGCGCACGTCGGAGGCGGTGCGGTTGCGGTTGTCGGTGATGGTCTTGACGATCACCGCCACGCCGCCGGGGGCATAGCCTTCATAGGTGATCTCCTCGTACACCACGTTGGACAGCTCGCCGCTGGCCTTCTGGATGGAGCGCTTGATGTTATCGTTGGGCATGTTGTTGGCCTTGGCCTTGGCGATCACGTCGCGCAGCTTGTTGTTGCTGTCAGGGTTCGCGCCGCCGGAGCGCACCGCGATGGCGATTTCACGGCCGATCTTGGTGAAAATCGCGCCGCGGGCCGCGTCCGCCTTGCCCTTCTTCGCCTGGATATTGTGCCACTTGGAATGTCCGGACATGGGTAATCCCTCCTGTATATCAATGCAATGTGAACAAAGAACGCTTTATTATAGCACTGCACAAAGGGTTCGTCAAGCGGGAGACCAGGCTTTTGCAATGATTTGCCATATGTTGCCACTTCCAAAGTGCAAAATCCTTCCCTACCCCGGCAAAAAACGCTTGACAGCCCCCCGCAATGGTGCTAAAATAACAAAGTCCGGTGGCAATGACGAAGAGGTTCCACCTGTTCCCATCCCGAACACAGCAGTTAAGCTCTTGAGTGCCGAAAGTACTTGGCTGGACACGGCCCGGAAGGATAGGTCGCTGCCGGACACCATATTCCTCAGTAGCTCAATGGCAGAGCACCCGGCTGTTAACCGGGTTGTTGTAGGTTCGAGCCCTACCTGGGGAGCGCAAGCATCCGAACCATGTGTTCCTGATCGGACACGGGTTCGGTTTTTTTTGTGCCATAGTGATAGTATCCAAAAGATAACCACCCGTCAAACGGGTGGTTTCCACAAAGGCTAAAAGCCTTTATTACCGGCCAGCGTCTAAAGGCGCTGGCTTTCACAATGTTCAAGCCTATTGCCTTTGTCACTTTTGCCGCCCCTTAAGGGGCGTTCGT
>JAQXLU010000013.1 GCA_029012285.1 Clostridiales bacterium
CGGATGATAGCGTGATCCTCGCCGCTGATTGTCGTCATGCTGGGAGGAAAATCCCCCACTAGCAGGACATCCACCGGTGGGTCCTTCATGGCGCTACGGATGGTCTTGAGCCGCCGCACCGCCTGGATGGCTGCGTGGGAATCGGGCAGGGAAGCATACAGCAGCACCAGCGTTTTCAGCTCGGGGGAAGCAGGATCAACCGCCATCGCGGGCAGGGGAGGCACAGCGCGCCTGGCCAGCAAGCTGCGCAGCGCGCTGCCCACCACCACCGCAAAGAAGGGTAGCATGTAAACGGGCTGTCGTCCCTGCAGGAACAGAAACCCGGTCAGGATGCCACATCCCCACAGCAACGCATAGGCCGTCTGTGCCCGCCGCTGGGACAAATGCGCGTACAGCCAGCCCCGATGCGTGGGCAAGGCCCGGTGGAGAGCTGCCATCCCCTGCGCATCCTGAAAATAGCTGCCCACATAGCGTTCCAGGGAGCGCTCCTCCGCCTCGTCGTACAGGATGAATGCCTGGCGCACCACTTCGCCAGCGTCCAGACGCACATGGCGGCTGAAATCGTCGATCTCCTGACGCAGCGCCAGCTGGGAAGCGACCGTCAGGCGTGCATATACGCCGGAGGGTTCATTTCGCAGCAGCGTGTGCAGCGGATCAGCTTCCGCACAGTGCTCGGGCCAGTTCAGCCGTTCGAGGGCGGAGAAGCATTCCAGCGCCCTGCGCAGCTCCTCTGCCAGCTGGAGCTGGCGCGCCATCCCCGCCGCAGCTGTTTCCTCTGCGGACTTCCCCTGCTGGGTCAGCCAAGCCTCCACCAGCGTTGATAACTGCCCCTGCTGCGCTTGCCGCAGCTTTGTCAGCAGCGCCGCTTGCCCGATGACGCTCAGCTTGCTTTTCATCAGCGTTACATCAGGACGCTTGCAGCGCATCATCCGCTTGGCCAGTTCGATACCCGCCTGGCGCTGACGCAGATCGCCTTGCAGCGCCCGCAGCACCCGCGTCACGCGCTGGCACTCAGCAGACGCGATGCACACCGGGAAGGCCGCGACCTCCCGGGAGGTCAGCGTTGCCCCCTGCCAGTTGGTGAGCGTTTCCACCAGGTCGGATACCTGGAGGCGCTCCCCGTCGGCGACATCGCGGGCTATGGGCATCAAACGCGGTTCGCCGTCCGCGTCCACCGGTAGGGGAGGCATGCGCCGGATGGCTTGGTTCAGGCGGGTCAGATGGGTCAGCAGCGGCATGGCCGCCTCCCGGAGCGCAACCATGTCCTTGCCGCCCACCTGTGAGCGGAGGATGCACCGCACCAGGCGGATGGTTCGTTTGCAGCCCTGCAGCCGCGCAGGGGGTAGCTCCCGCGAGGCGCCCGCCGACGTCCGCCGCAGTGCATACAATAGCAAAACGCCAGCCAGAAGCAGCAGCGCCGCGACCATCCAGAGCCATTTCATTCTGCATCCCTCCCTGGGTCGATTCACCTTCATTATGGCAGAATGTGCTTTCCTTATTCTGTGCCGCGCTTGACAAGCCCCCCCTGTGTGGTGTATCATTATTTACTGGGGGACGATGTCCCCCGGTGTTTCGTGCACTTACAAACGACCCTTCCGCCGTGTGAAAGAGCACCCGCGGACGAAATGAGAAACATGCAGAATTTTGTGGATATTCATCATCATCTGATCTATGGCGTGGATGATGGCGCTTATTCGCTGGACATGATGAAGGAAATGATCCTGCGCGCCGCCAATGAGGGCGTGACCGATTTGGTCTGCACCTCCCACGTCACCCCCGGCTACAAGCCCTTCCCGCTGGAACGGTATTTTGACCATATGGACAAGGCCAAGGCATTCATCAAGGAGCAGGGCCTTGACCTGTGGCTCTATCCGGGCTGCGAGGTGCTGTACACGGACGCCTCCGCGCGATTGTTGCAGGAGCATCGCTTTCCCACGCTGGCGGATACCGACGTGGTGCTGGTGGAGTTCTCCCCGGACGTGACCATGGCGGAGCTGGAAGATGCTGCAACCAGCTTCCGCGTGGCGGGCTTCCGCGTGATCTTCGCGCATGTGGAGCGCTACGACGTGCTGCGCAATATCAAGAACGTCCGCCGCATGCGCGAGCAGTTTGGCGTGTTCATGCAGATGAACGCCAACACCATCATCATCAAGAAGAGCTTCCTCACCGACCGGTGGGTCAAGCACATGATCGCGGATGGGTATATCGACTGCGTGGCGACGGACTCCCACAACCTGAGCTCCCGCTCCTGCAAGATGCGCCAGTGCCACCAGACCCTGACGGAGCGCTTCGGCCAGGATGTGGCGGATGAGCTCTGCGGTGGCTTTCAGCGGCGGATTCTGGAACTGTGACGAAAGAGCATCGGAGAGATCCGGTGCTTTTTCATGCAGTAATCAGTCTTATACATAAAAAACCCGCCCGAAGAGTTCCTTCGGACAGGTTTCTTTGCGGTACTTGCGCAGCAAACGCGTGATTACTCAGCGGCTTCGGTCTCGACGGGGTAGACAGAAACCTGCTTCTTGTCACGGCCCAGGCGCTCGAAGCGCACGATGCCGTTGACCAGGGCGAACAGGGTGTCGTCCTTGCCGATGCCCACGTTCTTGCCGGGATGGATCTTGGTGCCGCGCTGGCGGACCAGGATGTTGCCGGCGAGGGAGTACTGGCCGTCAGCACGCTTCGGGCCAAGGCGCTTGGATTCGCTGTCGCGGCCGTTGCGGGTAGAACCCACGCCCTTTTTGTGAGCGAACAGCTGAAGATTCATCTTCATCATGGTATTTATCCTCCGATTTTCAGAATGGTGGTCGTTTTCTCACCGCACCTTGCGGACGGTGAGCCGTACATAGTCGGGGTAGGCCTGTGCGATATTTTCCAGCCCGATGTGGAGCGATTGCAGCAGCAGCTGCGCGTCGTGCATCTGCTCCTCCGTCATGTGGGGAGGGAGCATGACTTCCAGGAAGCCGTCCTCACCGCCGCGCTCGGCAGGGGAGAGGTTCACCAGGCGGCACAGCGCGTTTTCCGTGGTGATGGCCAGGGCGGAAAGCCCGGCGCACACGATGTCGCTGCCCTCCTCCGCATAGCCCGAATGTCCCTTGATGGAAAACCCGGTGATGCGTGAGGCACCGTCCACATAGAGCGTACACCTGGTCATCAGGCGTTGATCGCGGTGATCTCCACCTTGGTGTAGGGCTGACGATGGCCCTGACGGCGGTGGTAGTTCTTCTTGGACTTGTACTTGTAGATCATGATCTTCTCGCCCTTGACCTGAGCGACGACCTTGCCCTCCACGGTCGCACCGGCGACGGTGGGGTTGCCGACCTTGATCTCACCATTGTTCTCGACCATCAGAACGTCGAAGGAAATGGCGGAACCGTCTTCCTGGTTCACCTTGTCGATGTAAATGGTCTCACCCTGAGACACGCGGTACTGCTTGTTGCCGGCGCTGATGATAGCGTACATGCAAAAGCACCTCCTATTTATACTCGCCAGGATTTGAGGTAGTGCAGATGCACATTGGCAGACCTCTCCTGAGCGGCCATCAAATATGATAGCACAATCCCTCGGGGATGTCAACAGCAAATCTGCGGAAAATCCTTGATTTGCCGCGGTTTATGCGTTTTTTCTCATAGTAGCGCGCACTTCAGCACCCGCGTGGCGAAGTCTGCCTGCTGACGGAATTCCAAGCGTTCGTGCGGCGCTGCGTGCAGGTACTGGCTGTAATAGTCGCACACCGCCAGCTGGTAGAGATACACATCCATCAAATGCTCCCGGTCGTAGGTGTTAAGCGGCGCGACGCTCGTGTAGGCTGCCACCTGATCGCTCAGCCGAGCCTGGGAGAAGCCGCCCTGTGCACATTCCGGTGCGACGTAGACATAAGAGCGCACCAGCTCCCATACCACCGGATGCACGCAGGCGCTCGTCCAGTCGATGATCGCCCGCACCTGCCCGTCCTTGCAGAGTATCTGATTGACCGTGTAGTCGCCGTGGGTGCTGCGGCAGGTGAGGCGGTTGGGATCAATGTGCCAGCCCCGGATTTTCTCCGCCGCCTTCATGCGCAGCAGCAGGGCCTGTGCCACGTCCTCCTCGCCGCGCTCCCGCGCCAGGGACAGCGAGCGCTTGTAGGAGTCCAGGGCGAATTCCGGGGTCGCATGGGAGAAGAAGCCTGCCCCGATGCCCTCTGGCAGCGCCGGATACGCCGTCAGCGCCTGATGGATTCGTGCCAAAAGCAACGGGGATTCGGCCATCAACCAGTCCGGCGCGGTGTTCATCGGGAAGCTCTGCCCGTCCACGAAGCGCTGAAGGTGGCAAAGCCGCGTGTCGTCCCATGGGCAGCACAGCGCCCCCTGATGATTCGGCAGAAATTCCGACGCAGGCACGCCCTTCTGCCGAAGAAAACGGCAGAGCTCCGCCTCCTGCTCCGGGTGGTTGATCGCGTCCGCCTTGATGATTTTGAACACATAGCTGCCCGTCGCTGTGTCCACCCGGAAGGTGTCGCCGCCCACGCCGGTGGTCATGCGGCGGCAGCTATGCACGTCCAGCGCGTAATGCCGGGCCAGGAATGTGCTGATTTCGCTTTGCATGCTGTCTCCTTAGCCAAAGAAGTCGTTCAGTTTTCCCGCACGGTTGTAGCACAGCCCCTGCCAGCCCGCGTCCAGGGCGGCCTCGATGTTGGGCGGGCTGTCGTCGATGAACAGCGTCCGTGCAGGGGTCAGCGCGAACTTGTCAATCAGGTGATCGTAGATTTCCCGGCAGGGCTTGACCATGTGTAGCCTGCCGCTAACGACGAAATCGTCGAACAGGTCGAAAAGGTCATACTTCTTGCAGGCGATGGCGAATTCCTCATCGGCAAAATTGGTCAGCGCATAGCGCTTCACGCCGTGGGCCTGGCAGGCCTTCAGCGCATGCACCCCCTCCGGGATGACGGGTAGGTCGATCCATTCCTTCATCACCCGGCGGATGTAGGTTTCCAGCTCCGGCGCGGTGGCGGACATGCCGGCGATGACCTCCTCCACCGTGGCGCTGCCCCGGTCGCGCATGCACCAGTAGGGGGACTTGAAAATCCGCGTCGTCAGCTCCGCATGCAGGTCGGGGCGCTCGGGGATGATGCGGCTGAGCTGCTCCTGGGGCGTCCAGGAGAGGAGCACGTTGCCCACGTCGAATACCACCGCGTCGATCTTGTCCCAGGGCATGAACGGGTATTGGTCGTCAATCATCAGTCGAAGCATGTCGAATCACCTCATGGGCAGTATAACACAGAACGGGGGACTTTTCAATCGCCGCAAAATGGTGTATAATGACCGAAAAGGAGGTTTTCCGCATGAAACGAGTATTCCTGACCGTCCTGGACGGCGCGGGTGTGGGCTATCTGCCGGACGCCGCGCTCTACGGCGATGTGGGCGCGTGCACCTGGGGGCATGTGGTGGATCGCTGCCATCCCCACTTGCCCAACCTGGCGAAGCTCGGCCTGGGGCAGATCGAGGGCACGCATTATCCGGCGGATGTCCATGCGGTCGGCGCCTATGGGCGCGCCCTGGAGGCCAGCGCGGGGAAGGATACCACCACCGGTCACTGGGAGCTGGCGGGCTGTCGATTGAATCAGCCCTTCCCGACCTTCCCGAGCGGCTTCCCGGCGGATTTCATGGCCCGCTATGAGGCCGCCATCGGACATCCCTGCATCGGTAACTATGCCTCCTCCGGCACAGTGATTCTGGACGAGTTGGGCGAGGAACACATGCGGCATCGCGCGCCCATCGTGTATACCTCGGCGGACAGCGTGTTCCAGATCGCCTGCCACGAGGATGTTTTCAGCCGCGAGGAGCTCTACGGGTTCTGCCGCATCGCCCGGGAGATGCTCGTGGGCGACCTCTGCGTGGGCCGGGTGATCGCCCGTCCCTTCGTCGGCAAGGGCAAGGGGGATTTCAAGCGCACTGCGGGCCGAAGGGACTACGCTGTGCTGCCCTTTGGACGCACGCTGCTGGATGCCTGCAAGGAAGCCGGCTTGGCTTCCCTTGGCGTGGGCAAGATTGAGGACATCTTCGCCCAGCGGGGCCTGACGGGCTCCAACCACGCCAGCGGCAACCCGGCTTGCATCGAGGCGTGGCTGGAATACATGCGCCAGCCCTTTGAGGGCATCTGCTTTACCAACTTGGTGGACACCGACATGCAGTACGGGCACCGCAACGATCCAGAGGGCTTTGCGGCAGCGCTTATGTACTTCGACCAAAGGTTGCCGGAGATTCAGTCCCTGATGACGGAGGACGACCTGCTCATCATCACTGCCGATCACGGCTGCGACCCCTGCTTCCCCGGCACGGATCACACCAGGGAGCATATCCCGCTGCTGGTGTGGCATCGCGGCATGAAGGCCGCTGTCGACCTGGGGCTGCGCACCACCTACGCTGACGTGGCTGCCACCTGTGCCCAATGGCTGGGCCTGCCTGACCGATTCGGCGCTATCTCCTTCGCGGAGAAGCTGTAAAATATGGAGGACAAGATGGACGATTACATCACCAAGCTGCATCATGCGGCGGATTTCATCCGAGAAAGGGTTGGCGGGGCGGAGATCGGCGTGATCCTCGGCTCTGGCCTGGGGGACTACGCCGAGGCCCTCGAAGATGCGCAATATGTCGATTACAAAGACATCCCGGGCTTTCCCCGATCGACTGCCCCCGGCCATGCAGGCCGCTGGTGGACGGGCATGCTCCATGGCAAGCGCGTCTGTATGATGCAGGGCCGTTTCCACGCCTACGAGGGCTGGAGCATGGAGGAGGTTACCATGCCGGTGCGCGTGATGGCGCTGCTGGGTGTCAGGACGCTCTTTGTGACCAACGCGGCGGGCGGTGTGAACCTTGACTTCTCCCAGGGCTGCCTGATGATCATTACGGACTTCATCAACATGACCGGCAAGAATCCGCTGACCGGCCCGAATCTGAGCGAGTTCGGCGTGCGCTTCCCCGACATGACCCATGCCTACGACATGGAGCTCATCAGGCTCTGCCAGGCCCAGGCGCAGAAGCTGGGCATCCCGGTGCAAAAGGGCGTGTACATGTGGATGAACGGTCCCTGCTACGAAACCCCGGCGGAGATCCGTATGGCCCGCATCTGCGGCGCGGACGCGGTGGGCATGTCCACCGTGCCGGAAACCATCGTGGCGCGGCATTGCGGCATGCGGGTGCTGGGCGTGAGCTGCATCACCAACATGGCGGCGGGCATCCTGGACGTGGCGCTGGACGAGCAGGAGGTCATCGAAACCGCCGCCCGGGTCAAGGGAACCTTCCGCGCGCTGCTGGACGCCACCATCGAGGCGTTGTGATATGCGCAGAATCGCTTTGATTTCCGGTGGCTCGCGGGGCATCGGAGCTGCCTGCGTCCGCGCCTTTGCAAAGAATGGCTATGCGGTGGTGTTCCTGTACCACCGCAGCGCCGACAGCGCCCTGGCCCTGGTGCAATCCCTCCGGGAGGAGGGCTGCGACGTTGTGGCCCATCTCTGCGATGTGTCCGAAGCGCAGCAAGTCGTGGATACCGTGCATGCCATCCTGCGCACCTACCACCGCATCGACGCGCTGGTCAACTGCGCGGGCATCGCCCACATCGGGCTGTTCACCGACATGACGGAGGAAACGTGGGATCATCTTTTCGCCGTGAATGTCCGCAGCGCCTTTTCGCTCACCAGGGCCGTGCTGCCGGGGATGATCTCCGCCCGAAAGGGGAGCATCGTCAACGTGAGCAGCATGTGGGGGGAGGTCGGCGCGAGCTGCGAAGTGGCCTATTCCGCCACGAAGGCCGCGTTGATCGGCCTGACCAAAGCCCTCGCCAAGGAGGTCGGCCCCAGCGGCGTGCGGGTCAACTGCGTCGCCCCCGGTGTGATCGACACGGACATGAACGCCCAGCTGACCGCTGATGACCGCGCTGCCCTCATGGAGGAAACGCCCCTGGGCCGCATCGGTGCGCCGGAGGAGGTCGCCCGTACCATCCTGTTCCTGTGCGGGGAGGGCGCGTCCTTCATCACCGGGCAGGTGCTGGGGGTCAGCGGCGGCCTGGTTGTCTGACACATAATTTCATATGCAGCGGGGCATGCTGTTTCCAAAACATCAAGGAGGAATCAGCATGCCCCTTTTCAAACGTATATTGGCATGTTTCGCGGCGCTGTGCATCCTGCTGCCGCTGACGGCCTTCGCGCAGCCCCTGGAGGATGGTCAGCCCATGACGCTCACGTCCCCGGCGGTCATCCTGGCGGAGACAGCCACCGGCGCTGTTATCTTTGAAAAGAACGCCGATGAAAAGCGCGAGGTGGCTTCCATCACCAAGCTGATGACGGCACTGCTGGTGCTCGAAGCCCTTGATCGCGGGGATGTGAAGCTCACCGACCAGGTGCAGGTCAGCCCCAATGCCGCCGCGATGAAGGGTTCCCAGGCTCTGCTGGACGCAAACGCGGTCTACTCCCTGGAGGATCTGCTTCGCACCACCATCATGGCCAGCGCGAACGATTCCGCCGTGGCCCTGTCGGAGTACCTCTGCGGCAGTGAGGAGGCCTTCGTCGCCCGCATGAACGATCGTGCTGCCGAGCTGGGCATGACCAATACCTGCTACGTCAACTGCACCGGTTATCCTCAGGAGGGCCAGTACACCACCGCCCGGGACGTGTGCACCTTGTGCTGCGAGGTGGCGAAGCATCCGCAGTACATGACCTATTCCTCTGTGTGGATTGACAAATTGACCCACCCCGGCGGGCGCGTCACCGACCTGACCAACACCAACCGGCTGGTGCGCTTTTACCAGGGCTGCGACGGCTTCAAGACCGGCTCCACCGATGCGGCGAAGTACTGCCTGGCCGCCACTGCCGAAAAGAATGGCATGCGCCTGGTGGCCATCGTGCTGGGAACGCCCGTCAGCCAGACCCGTTTTGATGAATGCCGCGCCATGCTGGACTACGGCTTTGCCAACTATCAGCGTGTGACCGTCGCGCGCAAGGGGGATCTGCTGGGAGAGCAGCTGCCCGTGCGCGGTGGCGCGGCGGATACGGTGGACCTCGCTCTGGGCGGCGGATTGTCGATGCTGCTGCGCAACGGCCAGCAATCCGGATTGAAGCTGGAGCTCTCATTGCCGGATAATGCCAGCGCACCCATCAGCTGTGGCGATGTGCTGGGCATGGTGAACGTACTGCTGGACGGGCAGATGATTGCCCGGTTGAACTGCGTCGCCGCGGCGGATGTGCCCCGGCCCGGGTTTATCGAGGGATTGTACCGCATCCTGAACAACTGGCGGTAAAGGCAAAAATGGGCCGGCGCGCGAGCATGCTTACGTGCGCCGGCCCTCGTTTCACTTTTTCACAACCTTGCGGTACCGCACCACCTGCGCCCCAAAGGAGCCCGTGTAGGGCAGCGCCTCAAAGCCGCGGCTGACCATCTCCTGCTTGATGGCGGCGGGATTGCGCTGATCCCCGGGAACGTCCAGGATGAGCCCGCCGGGCTTGCAGACGCGCGTCATCTCAGCGATTTCCGCGTCGTAATCATCGCCCACCACATGCCCGGACAGCACAACGTCAAAGGTGGAATCAGGGTAGGGTAGATCCTCGGCAAAGCCCTCCGTCACACGGACGTTGCGGATGCCCCGCGCCTTGCAGCTTTCCTGCAGGAAGTGGCGCAAGGTGCCCACCGGCTCCACCGCGAAAACCTCCGCTGCCTTCTCCGCTGCCGCGAAGGTCAGCCGGCCATTGCCGCTACCCACGTCCAGCACGCGCTTGCCAGTCAGGTCTGCGATTTCATACAATCGCGCCTTGTCCCAGCCGTACACAAAGGGGCAGTGGGTTGCCATCACCTCCGGCGTGGTGTAGGTCACAAAGTCCTCCATCCAGCCGAGTACGGCGCATTCGCAGCGGCGCAGCTCCTCCGGGGAGACGTCGCCAGCCTGGCGGGTCATTTCGTCCAGTCGCTTGGCATGCTCCGGCAGCAGGGCAGCGATGTACCATTTCACCGCCGAATGCGCCCTGAGGGCCACGCCCATTTCGCCTCGGATGTCCTCGGCACATTCGCACAGGTAGCGGAGCTGAAAGCGCTCCAGAAGCAAGATGCAGTTGAAATCGTAGTCGTTCACATCAATCCAGTTCAGTGCCATATTGTCCTCCATATGCTGTCCGGAGGGTCAGCGATTGCGGCCCTCCCTGCTGTTGATGATGCGCATGCTGCGCTTCATGCCGATCATTCCTTTTTGTCTGATTCCGCAGCGCGGTAAACCATTGTAGCATGAAACCGGGGCGTTTGACAAGCATCGTGCGCACCCTTGCAATTTTGCGCAAAAGCGTATATAATACGATGGATACCCGACCAACCATAAAGGAGAAGAACCAATGAAGCTTGGCGTTGTGGGTCTGCCGAATGTCGGCAAGAGCACCCTTTTCAATGCAATTACTAAGGCGGGCGCGCAGGCCGCCAATTACCCCTTCTGCACCATTGAGCCCAACACCGGCATGGTCATGGTGCCCGACAGCCGCCTGGATGTGCTGGCGCAGATGTACCACCCCAAGAAGGTCACCCCCACCACCATCGAGTTTGTGGACATCGCCGGTTTGGTGAAGGGCGCGTCCCATGGCGAGGGCCTGGGCAACAAGTTCCTCAGCCACATCCGCGAGGTGGACGCCATCGTCCATGTGGTGCGCTGCTTTGAGGACGAGAACATCATCCATGTGGATGGCTCCATCGACCCCGCCCGCGACATTGAAACCATCAACCTGGAATTGATCTTCGCGGATATGGAATCCGTCCAGCGCCGCAAGGACAAGGCGGTCAAGAGCCTGCGCGGCGGCGACAAGAAGGCCGGGGTGGAGGTTGACCTCTGCGAGCGCATCTACGCCCACCTGGAGTCCGGCAAGCCCGCCCGCACCTGCCCCATGGACGAGGAGGAGCAGGAGATCGTCAACGGCTGGTTCCTGCTGACCACCAAGCCCGTCATCTATGCCGCCAACATCGCCGAGGACGCGCTGGGCAGCGACATTGCCGATATCCCCGGCCTTGACAAGGTGGAGGCCATCGCCAAGTCCGAGGGGGCGGAGATGCTGGTGATTTCCGCCGCCATCGAGGAGGAAATTGCCCAGATGGACCCCGATGAAAAGGCGGAATTCCTGGAGGGCATGGGCATCGGCCAGAGCGGCTTGGACCGCCTGATTACCGCATGCTACCGCCTGCTGGGCCTGATTTCCTTCCTGACCGCCGGCGAGGACGAGTGCCGCGCCTGGACGATCAAGAACGGCACCAAGGCGCCCCAGGCTGCGGGCAAGATTCACACCGATTTCGAGCGCGGCTTCATCCGTGCGGAAATCGTGCCCTTCGATACCCTGGTGGAGCTGGGCTCCATGGCCGCCTGCAAGGAGAAGGGCCTGGTGCGCTCCGAAGGTAAGGAATATGTCATGAAGGACGGCGACATCACCCTGTTCCGCTTTAATGTGTAACTGGCTATGACGATAGGGAGGCAACCATGTGGGTGATCCTGATGCTGCCGCTTGTTATCCTGGCTGAATGACTCAAACTCACCAAGTAAAGGAAGGGTACCCATGAGCCGTCTTTCGTATTTCTTCAAGCGCCTGGTCAAGATGGACTGGAAGGCCATGTGGAAGACCACCGCCCTGCTCAAGGAGCGAAGCGGCAAGTCCAGGCTGTGGCTGCTGTGCGATATGCTCAAATGCGCCATCAAGTACAACGCAGGCTATGTCGATTACAAGATCGCCCAGATGTACAAGCTCAACGACGCCCAGCGCCGTACGGTCATCACCCGGGGCATCTCCAACAGCATCGTCCGCCGGATGAACCCCAAGGAGTATTGGCACTTCTTTGATGACAAGACCCAGTTCAACGAGCTTTTCCGCCAGTGGATTCCCCGCCGGTGGTTGCTGATTAACGAGGATACCACGGTGGATGCTGTGGCGGAGATGCTTTCGCTGCCATGCCTGATTGGTAAGCCCCTGGAGGGCTCCAGTGGCCAGGGCATCTACAAGTACACCCCCGAGGACTGGGCGCAGGGCCCATCGACCTTCCTCACCCGGCTGAAAAAGGACGGCATCGGCATCCTGGAGGAGGTCGTCGTCCAGCATCCCGAGATGGCTCGCATGTGCCCGACCTCCGTCAACACCTGCCGCATCGCCACGCTCCTGGGTGATAAGGCGGAGGGCATCGTGTACGCCTTCCTGCGCATCGGCAACGGCAAGGTGATGGACAATGTGGACTGCGGCGGTATGGCGGCCCGCATCGACCTGGAAAGCGGCAAGCTACTCACCGTCGGCGCGGACAAGGCCGGCAACACCTACGAGAAGCACCCCATCACCGGCACGGACATCATCGGCTTCACCATCCCGTACTGGGAGGAAGCCAAGGCCATGTGTATGGAGGCAGCCCGCAAGGTGCCCCAGATGCGGTTCATCGCCTGGGATGTGGCCATCACCGAAAACGGCCCGACCTTCATCGAGGGTAATTCCTTCCCGAGCCACGCCGTGCCCCAGTTCGCCGCCCATTACACGGATGGCATCGGCATCCTGCCGGAATTCCGCAAGTTTATCGACTGCTGATCGACAACAAAACAGCGCAGCATCCTTCTTCGGGTGCTGCGCTTTGTTTACTTTCTGCAAGCGTCCACAAAGGACTTGAACAGCCGCTTGTGCAGCGCGTTTTCCGCGCGTTCCACCAACCGCTCCGGGTGCCACTGCACGCCCACATAGTAGGGGTGATCCACCTTTTCGTACCCCTCGACCACGCCATCCATCGCCCGCGCGGTGATGCGCAGCCCGGGCGCGATCTCCTTCACAGCCTGGTGGTGGTGGGAGTTCACCATCACCTCTGTGCAGCCGTAGATTTCCGCGAGCTTCGACCCCTCGTCGAAGCGCACCCGATGGGACACATACCCCGCTGTCTGATGCTGCTGATGGGCGATGGAGCCCGTCACCTGACTGCGCAGGTCCTGATACAGCGTGCCGCCCAGGGCCACGTTGAGAATCTGCTCCCCCCGGCAGATGCCGAGCACGGGCTTCACCGAATGCTTGGATAGCAGTGTGCGGACGAGACTGATCTCAAACGCGTCCCGCATGGGGATCACCTCGCCGCAGGCCCACATCTGATCCTCGCCGTAGCTCAGCGGATCCACATCGTCCCCGCCGGTAAAGAGCAAGCCGTCCACCAGGTCAGCGTAGGCCGCAATGACCTCCGCTTCCTGGGTGATGGGCAGCAGCACGGGGGTACCACCAGCCTCGCGCACCACGTTGGCATAGGACATGGGCATCGTCAGCCGGGAACCATCCGTCTGGATGGAGTGGGTCACACCGATGATCGGTCGCATGTACGATACGCCTCCTGAAGCTTCAAAATATGCGTTTATTCTACCCCGAAAGGCGGTCCATGTCAAATCAAATACCCGAAAAGTGCAGAGAATGTGAGCGATACAGACCGAAGTGCGAAAATTACAGACTCATCGTCGGTATTTGGCGTCGCCTTCATGAACAAAAATGGTGATTCTGGAAGGATTCTGTCATGCCGCCACGAATCAATAGGAAAAGAAACTTTGCTGCGAAGGGAGACATCGCATTCATGGAACGTTTGTTCAACGATGGCTGGCAGTTTGTGAAGCTGCCGGAAGGCTCCACTCTGGCGGATGCAACGCGTGCTGCGTGGTCCTGCGTGGATCTGCCCCATGACTTTCTCATCGCTCAGGAAAATGACCTGTATGAAACTGCCGACGGCTGGTACCGGTGCACCCTAACTGTCCCCGAGGAATGGATTGACCAATGCGTCCTCCTCCGCTTCGACGGCGTGTACATGGACTGCGACGTGCTGCTGAACGGTGAAATCATCTGTACCCACCATTATGGCTACACCTGCTTTGACGCAGACCTGACCGACAAGCTGCATACCGGGGAGAATCAGCTCCACGTCCACATCCGCCACCGGAGTCCCAACACCCGCTGGTACTCCGGCGCGGGCATCTACCGCGACGTGACACTTCATGTCCTGCCCCTGCGCCATATTGCCCTGGATGGCACTTACGTTACCACCCGCCATGACGGGGACAACTGGACACTGATCGTCGATACCGAGCTGACTGGCCCGGGCGACAACCAGCCCATCATCCACCGCCTGTGGCAGGGGGACAAGCTCATCTGCGAAGCGGCGGCACAGATAGAAACCGACCGAACGTCGGTTACGATGACGGTTCATCAGCCCGTTCTGTGGCAGGTCGGCAAGGGCGGCTGCTACACCCTGGAAACCTGCTTGGGCACGCAGACCATTCGGGAAAACGTGGGTTTCCGGGACATTGAAATCAAAACCGACCATGGTCTGTTCGTGAACGGCGAGCCCGTCAAGCTCCATGGCGTATGCCTGCATCATGACCTGGGCTGCCTGGGCAGCGCCTTCAACGAGGTTGCCGCCCGCCGCCAGCTCAAAGCGATGCAGGACATGGGGGTCAACAGCCTGCGCACCAGCCACAATCCACCGGCCCGCCAGGTCATGGCCCTGTGCGATGAAATGGGCATCCTGGTGGTGGACGAGCTCCTGGATATGTGGCAGCAGCCCAAAACCGCCTTCGACTATGCCCGCTTCTTTGATGCGGACGCGCCCTCCGACGTGGCCGCCTGGGTGCGCCGGGACAGGAATCATCCGTCGTTGCTGATGTGGTCCATCGGCAATGAAATTGGCGACACCCACAACCATCCCGGTCAGGCGGGCCAGGTGGCGCAGATGCTGTGCGCGCATGTCCGCCGCCACGACCCCAGGTGCAACGCCGTGACCACCATCGGCAGCAATTACATGCCCTGGCCGGGCGCGCAGCACTGCGCCGAATTCGTGCAGGCTGTCGGCTACAACTATGGCGAGAAGCTCTACGCGGCCCACCATGCGACCCATCCCGAGTGGGTGATCTACGGCAGCGAAACCGCCTCCGCCGTGTCCAGCCGCGGGGTGTACCACTTCCCGCTGAGTGCCTCCATCCTGGCGGACGAGGACCTGCAATGCTCCGCGCTGGGCAACAGCCACACAGCCTGGGGCACGCAGAACATCGCAAAAATGCTGGTGGATGACTTGAGTTGCCCCTATTCCCTGGGGCAGTACATCTGGAGCGGCATCGACTACATCGGCGAGCCCACGCCCTACCATACCCGCAGCAGCTATTTCGGCCTAATGGACACCGCCGTGTTCCCCAAGGACACCTACTACCTCTACCAGTCCCTGTGGACGGCTCAGCCCATGGTGCACATCGGTGTCACCTGGGACTGGAACCCAGGGCAGATGATCGACGTGCCGGTGATGACCAACGGCGCCGCTGTCGAGTTGTTCCTCAATGGCGAATCCCTGGGTCGTCGCGCGGTGGATGCCCGTGATCCCGAGCGCTGCCGCCCAGTCTGGCAAATCCCCTTCACCCCGGGTGAATTGCGCGCCGTGGCTTACCACGCGGACGGTCACGTCCTTGCGGAAACGACCCGCATGACCTCCGGGGACAGCGCCCGCATCGTCCTCACCGCCGAATCCGCCGAGCTGCATGCCACCGGCGCAGACCTGGCCTTTGTCACCATTGAGATGGCAGATGCCCAAGACCGTCGGGTCGAGAACGCTTGCGACCGGGTGCAGGTTCGCGTCACCGGGCAGGGAATGTTGATGGGCCTTGACAATGGCGATTCCACCGACCCGGAGGGCTACAAGACCACCACGCGCCGATTGTTCTCCGGCAAGCTCCTGGCGGTGATTGGCGATGTGGGAGAGGTGGGACGCATCCGCGTGGAGGTCACATCCCCTGGCAAGGAAGAGGCGGTGCTGGAGCTTCCCGTGCTGCCCTGCGAGCATCCCTCCCAAGCGCGTCGCGCCGTGCCACTCTGCCAGGAAGCTGCCATGCCGGAGGAAACCCCTGTGCGCAAGGTTGAATTGATTCCCATGGGTGAAAAGTACCTCACAACCGACCGGAAGTCGGTTTCCTTCCGCGTCAAGACCTACCCGGCCAATGCCATGCCCCAGGAGATCACCTACCGCATCACCAATGCCAAGGGCATCGAAAGCCCCTGCGCCACCTGCACCGTGACGGACGATGTGGTCACAGTGACCGCCGTGGGCGACGGCACGGTCTATCTCCGGGCTTGCTGCAAGAACGGAGGTGACCATCCGCGCATCATCAGCCAGCAGGACATCGTGATCGACGGCCTGGGCCAGCCCTGTCTTGATCCCTACGAATTCGTGGCGGGCGGTCTGTACACCGTCAGTTATGGCGAGGTGGGCAATGGCAACGAGCAGGGCGTGTCCTTTGCCCGGGACGGCGAGTCCATGGCGGGCTTCACCCAGGTGGACTTCGGCCCGGTGGGGTCGGACGAGATCACCCTGCCCATCTTTGCCCTGGACAGCAGCCGCTACGAAATCACCCTGTGGGATGGCGACCCGCGCGACGGCGGGGACATCATCGCGGTGCTGCCCTATGAGAAGCCCTCCCGCTGGAATGTCTACCAGGCCGAAACCTACACGCTGCCCCGCCGGCTGACTGGCGTCCATACCCTGTGCTTCACCATGACGCGCAAGATCCACTTGAAGGGCTTTTCCTTCACCCGGCAAAGCCGCGCCTGGCTGCCCCTGACGGCCCTGTCCGCGGACGCCATCTACGGCGACACCTTCACCCGCGGTGATGCGGGCGTGATGGGCATCGGCAACAACGTGTCGCTCATCTATGAGCACATGGACTTTGGCACGGCGACCTGCGCGCTGCTGACCATCGATGGCTGCACGCCCTTGGCGGAGAACCCCATCACCATCCGCTTCCACAATGAAGCAGGGGAGTCCATGACCACCCTGGCCCGCTTTGCCGGTGGACAGCGCGGTCAGCAAACCTTCCAGGTGGAGGTGCTGCCCGGGATGTGCACGGTGTCCTTCGTGTTCCTGCCTGGCTGCCAGTTTGATTTCTATGGCTTCCGTTTTGTCCCGGACGCACCAAGTCCTGTTTGACTTTGCGGGCAAATCATGGTATCATGAACCGGTTCCAAACACTATTCCCAGTGCAGAAAGGATGACCTGCATGTTCCTGTATAATTCCCTGACCCACCGCAAGGAGGTTTTCACGCCCCGCTTTGGCAACGAGGTGAGCATGTACACCTGCGGCCCGACGGTCTATCATTATGCCCACATCGGCAATCTGCGCTCTTACATCATGGAGGACGTGCTGGAAAAGGCGCTGCGCTATGAGGGCTACAACGTCAAGCGAGTGATGAACATCACCGATGTGGGCCACCTGGCCTCCGACGCGGATACGGGCGAGGACAAGATGCTCAAGGGCGCGCGCCGCGAGAACAAGACGGTCATGCAGATCGCCCAGTTCTACACCGACGCCTTCTTTGCCGATTGCGCCAAGCTGCACATCAAAACCCCCGACGTGGTGGAGCCCGCCACCAACTGCATCGACGATTATATCGAGATGATCCAAAGGCTGCTGGAAAAGGGCTATGCCTACCAGGCGGGCGGCAACATCTACTTTGATACCTCCAAGCTGGAGAAGTACTACGTGTTCAACGACCATGACGAGGAAGACCTGGCCGTGGGCGTTCGCGACGACGTGGAGGCCGACGACAACAAGCGCAACAAGGCGGATTTCGTGCTCTGGTTCACCAAGTCGAAGTTTGAGGATCAGGCGCTGAAGTGGGATTCCCCCTGGGGTGTGGGCTACCCCGGCTGGCACATCGAGTGCTCCTGCATCTCCAAGAAGCATCTGGGCGAATACCTGGATCTGCACTGCGGCGGCATCGACAATGCCTTCCCCCACCACACCAACGAGATTGCCCAGTCCGAGGCCTACCTGGGCCACGAGTGGTGCAAGACCTGGTTCCATGTGCATCATCTGAACACCGCCGGCGGCAAAATGTCCAAGTCCAAGGGCGAATTTCTCACCGTGTCCCTGCTGGAGGAAAAGGGCTATGATCCCATGGCCTACCGCCTGTTCTGCCTGCAGAGCCACTACCGGCAGAACCTGGTGTTCTCCTGGGAGAACCTCGATAATGCCGCCGGGACGTACACCAAGCTGGTCAGCCGCGTGGCCGCCCTCACGCCCGATGCGCAAAAGCAGCCCGATCTGGAAGCCGCCAAGCGCTATCAGGAGAAGTTTCTCAAGGGCCTGACCAGCGACCTGAACACCTCCCTGGCCATCACCAGCGTGTATGACGTGCTCAAAGCCAAGGACATCGAAGATGTGACCAAGCTCTACCTCATCGGCGATTTTGACCGCGTGCTTTCCCTGGGATTGCTGGAGGCCGCCGCGAAGGTGCGCGCCTCCGCCGCCACTGCGACTGCTGTGGCCGGTGCGGAGGAATACGCCATCGCTGGCCCTGCCGATGCCACCGAGGAGGAAAGCGCCCGGGTCACCGCGCTGCTGACGGCACGCTACGAGGCCCGCAAGGCCAAGAACTGGGCGGAATCCGACCGCATCCGTGATGAGCTGGCGGCGATGGGTGTCGTGGTCAAGGACAGCAAGAACGGTGCTGTGTGGAGCCGCGCATAACCCCGAATCACACAAAACGTCCTGCACCATCTCGATGCAGGACGTTTTTGATGCCTGTTTACCGATGCTCAGCGTACCAACAGTAGTCGTAGCCGGGGTCAGGGGATGCCTTCACCGCCTTGACGGTGAAGCGCACGACGGCATTCTCCCGCAGCAGCAGCGTGGCTTGCCCATCCGTCACCTGGGTGGTTTCGCACAGGGGCGTTCCGGCTTGCCGCAGGAAGCGCAGTTGGCTTTCGGTCAGGGAGGCGGGCTCGCCCATGTCGTGCCAGGCCTTGAGCGGGTTGCAGGTGGCTTCATCCACCGTTTCGGTGGTCAGGACGCAAGCGCCCTGCAGGGGCAGTTGCAGCGTGAACGTAGCATCCTCGCGCGTGTCCTTGCAGATGTTCCAGGCCACGCCCTCATAGCTTCCGTCCGCCTTGCGAAGGATGACGCTGTGCTCGTCGCGATGGACGCAAGTCCCCGTCAGGCCGCAAAAGAAGTGGAAGGCCCACAGCGTGGGCTTGGGGATGCACTGGTTGGCAATCATGCCGAAGCCGCCGTGGAAGGGACGGCTGGGCACGCCCTGCTCCTCGAACACATCGCCGAAGGTCCAGTAGGAATAAGACTCGTTGCCCTCTCCCAGTCTGGACAGCTGCTGCGCCAGAAAGGCCGCGTTCTGGTTGGTGTCATGGATCGGCGCATTGGGTATGTAGGAGGTGTTGAACTCCGTGATGTGAATCTCCAACCCCTTGTACTCCGGGAAGCTGTCGATGATCTCTCTGGTAGTCTTCAGATTGGCAAAACCGTCCTCCGCCTGCATCAGCTCCGAATAACCGTAATGTCCCACATCCTCCGGCAGCTCCGTAGTATAGTGATGTCTGGTCACAAAGTCCACCGGAATCCTGTTGTCATGGCAGTACTGCATGAAGCTTCGGATCCAGAGCTCGTCCGATCCGCCGCAGACCGCCGGTCCGCCCACGCGAAAGGCAGGATCCACCTCTTTGATGGCATCAAAGGTCTTGTGGAACAGTTTGAAATACTCCTGCATATCCGCATGAAACCAGAAGCCGGGACGATTGGGCTCGTTCCATACCTCGATGGGCCAGGTCAACACCTCCTCTCTGCCGTATCTGTCGCACAGATGTCGAAGCAGAGCCTGTACCATGGCACACCAGGCCTCATAGGAGGCAGGAGGTGTGGTGTTCCCCTTCCAGTAAAAT